>NZ_JBICIT010000020.1:0-38234 GCF_043102245.1 Pseudomonas sp. zbq_18
TCGGGCGGCCTTTTTCATGCCTGCGCGCTTAGCGTTTGCCGGCGAACCAGATCACCCGGCTGACGCCACGGGTGGCGGCCACATAGGCCAGGCGCAGGCTCTCGTCGCGCATGGCCTGGTCGTAGCTGTTGCGGAACAGGCCGCAGTGGGCATACAGCGCGTTGCGCAGCGGATGCGATTCGGGGCTGCCGCCGTCGTCGAGGATGATTGCCACCTCGCCCTGCAGGCCCTTGGCGCGGTGGATGCTGTAGGCGCGCACCGGCAGGCTAGGGTCCAGCTGGGCCTGCACCTGCTTCAGCGCGTCGTTGCGCCGGCCGAGCAGCAGCACCGGATTACGCTCGCGGCTGCCGCGCTGGGCGACATGCGCGCACTGCGTGGCGATCTCCTGCAGCAGCTCGGGCAATTGGCGCTTGAGGTCGAAACACTCGATGCGGCGCACGCCATGGTCGCCGGGTTGCTCTGCCTTGACCGCCTGGCTGCGCTTGGCTTGCTTGCAGGCGACGCCTTCCAGTAGCGCCTCGGCATCGCCCAGGATCGGCGCGATGCTGCGGAAGTTGGCCGTCAGCATCAGCACCTGGCTCTTGGCCTTGCCGCGGCAGGGGAAGTGACGGTCGAAGTCGAGGAACAGCTCCGGCGAGCTGCCGCGCCAGCCGTAGATCGACTGCCAGTCGTCGCCGATGGCCATCAGGCTGACCGCCTTGCCGCGGCCGGCCAGTGCACGGTGCACCGCCTTCAGCCAGTGGACGATCTGCGGCGAGATGTCCTGGAACTCGTCGATCAGCAGATGACGCAGTGGCTCGATGGCTTCTGCCGGTAACTCCTCGGCGCCTGCCAGGCGTTCACCGAGCTGGCGGAAGGCGGTGTCGAAGGTGGTGATGCCCTGCGTCTGCAGCAGTGTTTGGAAGCGCGCCCAGAAGCTGGCGAGCGCCTGCAGGAACAGGCGTTCGCGTGGCGCGCAGTCCAGCGTTTTGGCGTCGAGCAGATCCGGGCGCAGGCCGAGGCTCTCGGCGAAGCAGCCCTGCTGGTAGAACGCCTCGAACAGGGGCGTGGCGCGCAGCTCGCCGGCCAGACGCAGGCCTTCTTGCGGTGGCTTGCCGACAGTCTTGGGCATGGCCACACCGAGCAGTTCGTGCACCTGCTGGCGGAACCTGGCATCGCTGGCGTACAGCTCTTCATGGGCCTGGCGCAGCAGGCGCTGCTGTGCGGGTGGCAGGCGGCCGCCAGTTGGTGCGTCCAGCTCATCGCCGGCGCTATCGCCAAGTTGCTCGAACCAGCTTGGCGCGCCCAGCAGCACCTTGGCCTGCTGTGCCATGGCCGAGTGGA
This sequence comes from Pseudomonas sp. zbq_18, assembly GCF_043102245.1. NCBI lineage: Bacteria > Pseudomonadati > Pseudomonadota > Gammaproteobacteria > Pseudomonadales > Pseudomonadaceae > Pseudomonas > Pseudomonas sp. zbq_18. The sequence goes on from NZ_JBICIT010000020.1 coordinate 1,324, forward strand.
AGGTGCGCACGCATTGGCGTGCCTGGCCCTCGTCGAAGGGGAATTGCCAGAAGGCCAGCAGGCGCAGCAATTGGCCGCGCAGTTCGGCGCAGGAAGCATTGGTGAAGGAAATTACCGTGAGGCTGGTGGCGGGAGTCCGCAGGTGGCAGAGCATGAACACCACGCGCAGCAGCAGGGTGGTGGACTTGCCCGAGCCGGCGCCGGCGAAGATGCGTGCCAGCGGCGCACGGCAGAGGATCATCGCCCACTGCTCATCGGAGGGCGCGCCGATCAGCCCGGCCGCTACCGCCTCGGCAACGCGTTCGCGCATGGCAGCGATCTGGCTGTCGTCGACCTTCAGGCGGGCGCTGGAATAGATGCCGATGGGTGTAGGGGCAGGGCCATCGCTGGCCTTCTTCTTGCGTCCGCCGGTCTTGGCCTTGCCGCTGCTGGCAGGGCGCTTGGCGCGTGCTTGTGGCTGGCGCAGCCGGGCTGCGGCTTCGCGCTCGGCGCGCAGGTATTCGGTGGTGCGGGGGAAGTAGCGCGCCAGGGTGCTGGAAAGCAGCGCCTGGTAGCGTTTGACGGTGGACAGCATGGCAACTCGAAAAGCAGGTGCGGCCGGTCATCATACGGGCTTTGCCCTGGCAATGGGCCAGCGGGTTAGGGCTCTGGCGCAGAGAGCCTTTATAAGGCGATACACAGCATCTAGTTTGTGCTCCTGGCATCCCGTAATGGGGTGTTTCCGAGCGATCACTGCGATGCGTCGTGTTTTCCGTCTGCTTGCATGGACGAGTGCATTTTACCCGGTGCTCCGCTAGGATTAGCCACTTCCGCCACCCTCAGTCGCGACGGTTTTTCATGAGTTATCAGGTTCTTGCACGCAAATGGCGCCCGCGCAGCTTTCGCGAGATGGTTGGCCAGACGCATGTGCTCAAGGCCCTGATCAATGCGCTGGACAGCCAGCGCCTGCATCATGCCTATTTGTTCACCGGCACGCGCGGCGTGGGCAAGACCACCATCGCGCGAATCATCGCCAAGTGTCTTAACTGTGAGACCGGCATCAGCGCCAGCCCCTGCGGCCAGTGCTCGGTGTGCCGGGAGATCGACGAGGGCCGTTTCGTCGACCTGATCGAGGTGGACGCCGCGAGCCGCACCAAGGTCGAGGACACCCGCGAACTGCTGGAGAACGTGCAATACGCGCCAACCCGCGGTCGTTACAAGGTCTACCTGATCGACGAAGTGCACATGCTCTCCACGCACTCGTTCAATGCGCTGCTCAAGACCCTCGAAGAGCCGCCGCCCCACGTCAAGTTCCTGCTCGCCACCACCGACCCGCAGAAGTTGCCGGTCACCATCCTCTCGCGCTGCCTGCAGTTCTCCCTGAAGAACATGCCGCCGGAGCGGGTGGTCGAGCACCTGACCCATGTATTGACTGTCGAGAATGTGCCGTTCGAGGAAGATGCCCTGTGGCAGCTCGGTCGTGCCGCTGATGGCTCGATGCGCGATGCCATGAGCCTGACCGACCAGGCGATTGCCTTCGGTGAAGGCAAGGTACTCGCGGCTGATGTACGCGCCATGCTCGGCACCCTCGATCACGGCCAGGTCTATGGCGTGCTGCATGCGCTGCTGGAGGGCGACGCCCGCGCGTTGCTCGAAGCGGTACGCCAACTGGCTGAACAGGGGCCCGACTGGAGCGGTGTGCTGGCCGAGTTGCTCAATGTGCTGCACCGGGTGGCCATTGCCCAGGCCCTGCCGGAGGCCGTGGACAACGGTCAGGGCGATCGCGACAAGGTGCTGGCCCTGGCTCAGGCGCTGCCGGCCGAGGACGTGCAGTTCTACTACCAGATGGGCCTGATCGGCCGCCGTGACTTGCCCTTGGCGCCGGACCCGCGCGGTGGCTTCGAGATGGTGCTGCTGCGCATGCTGGCGTTCCGTCCGGCCGATGCCGACGGGGTGCCGAGGTCACCTTTAAAGGATCTGGGGATCAGCAAGGCCACCGCTGATTCCAGCCAGACCCCGGTGGCCGGTGTGGCCCCCATGGCTGCGCCGGCCGCTATCGTTGCTCCAGTTGCTCCAGTTGCTCCAGTTGCTCCAGCTGTTGCGCCAGCCGCGCCGGCACCCCAGCCTGTGGCGGCTCCGGCTCCGGCTCCGGCTCCGGCTCCGGCTCCTGAGGCTGTTGCGCCGCTCGCAGCCATTGCCGAGGTTCCCGCTGCCGAGCCGGTCATCGCGTCTGTCGTGCCTTTGGCCGAGGCCGCACAGCCGGTCGATCTGCCCTGGGAGGCGCCTGCGCCGCAGCAACCGGTCGCCGAGCCCGTTGCACAGCTTGCCGAGCCGCCTGCTGTGGCTCCTGCCGCTGCCGACGTGCCGGCCGACCCGGCTCCTGCGACTCCAGCCGTTCAGACTCCTACCGGGGCTGCGGCCGAGGAGGGCGATGACGACGAGCCCCCCCCCGGCGACTACGACTACTACGAGGCCGATGCCGACAGCCTCGATTACGATTTCGATGCCCCGGCCCAGCCCGAGGTCGTGGTGGCCGAGCCGCTGCCGGCCGCACAACCCGCTACCGGCCTGGCCGCCGAGTGGCTCGACCTGTTCCCGCGCCTGGGCCTGTCCGGCATGACCGGCAGCATCGGCGCCAACTGCACGCTGATCGAGACCCACGGCGATGACTGGCTGCTGCACCTGGACCCGGCGCACAGCGCGCTGTTCAATGCCACCCAGCAGCGCCGTCTGAACGAGGCGCTCAACCAGCACCTGGGGCGCAACCTGAAACTGCGCATCGAGCTGGTCCGCCCAGAGCAGGAGACCCCGGCCCAGGCCGCTGCGCGCAAGCGTGCCGAGCGCCAGCATCAGGCCGAGCAGTCGATCCACAACGACCCACTGGTGCAGCAGATGATTCAACAGTTTGGCGCCACTGTCCGCGCCGACTCCATCGAACCCCTGACTCCCTGAGTCATATAGCTGAGGAACATCGTCATGATGAAAGGTGGCATGGCAGGCCTGATGAAGCAGGCCCAGCAGATGCAGGAAAAAATGCAGAAGATGCAGGAAGAGCTGGCCAACGCCGAAGTCACCGGCCAGTCCGGCGCCGGCCTGGTGAGCGTGGTGATGACCGGTCGCCACGACGTCAAGCGCATCACCCTGGATGACAGCCTGATGCAGGAAGACAAGGAAGTGCTGGAAGACCTGATCGCTGCGGCAGTGAACGATGCCGTGCGCAAGGTCGAGCAGAACAGCCAGGAGAAGATGTCCGGCATGACTGCCGGCATGCAGCTCCCGCCCGGCTTCAAAATGCCTTTCTGACAAAACGTACCGCCCAGCCACTGCGCATAGCTGTGTTGCAAGCCGGCCCGGGCATCCTCTTTACGGCCAGTAAACTCCGGTGCCCGTGCCGTCTTGCGCCTTGCTCTGCACAGCGTCTGAACGGCACCTACACCGCAGTGGCCCCAGAAAAGCCAGCATCCGGTAGCCCCATGAGCTTCAGCCCGCTGATTCGCCAACTGATCGACTCGCTGCGCATTCTCCCTGGTGTAGGGCAGAAGACGGCGCAGCGTATGGCCTTGCAGCTGCTGGAGCGCGACCGTAGCGGAGGCATGCGTCTGTCGCAGGCTTTGGCGGCGGCGATGGAGGGCGTGGGGCATTGCCGGCAATGCCGCACTCTGAGTGAGGACGAGCTGTGCCCGCAGTGCAGTGACCCACGTCGCGACGATTCGCTACTGTGCGTGGTGGAAGGCCCACTGGATGTATTCGCGGTCGAGCAGACCGGCTATCGCGGGCGCTACTTCGTGCTCAAGGGCCATCTGTCGCCACTCGACGGCTTGGGGCCTGAGGCCATCGGCATTCCCGAGTTGCTGGCGCATATCGGTGCCAGCCAGTTCAGTGAAGTGATCCTCGCCACCAACCCCACGGTGGAGGGCGAGGCCACGGCCCATTACATCGCACAGATGCTCAGTGGCAAAGGCATCGTGCTGTCGCGTATCGCCCACGGCGTACCCCTGGGCGGCGAACTGGAGCTGGTCGATGGCGGTACTCTGGCCCACGCACTGGCCGGGCGTCGGCCGATCTCCGGCTGATTGTTCTGGTACGTGTCTACCTTGGCATCTTCATCTCCTGGACGGCACACGCGCTAGCCGCTGCTTCGCAGGTCAGCTGTGCATCATCGAAAGAGCCAGGCTGGGTATGTGTTGTGCTGGTGGCGGTATCCGGCTGGCGCGAAACTCCAGATAGCTACTTCAAGGCTGCTCTAGATTGCGTGCGCAATCGGGCCCGTGTGTTGGGATAATCAGGCCTCTTCGGCGGTCATAGACTTGGCCGCCACCCGCTGCCATAAGGCTGCCGTTGCCCTCCGAACCTGTCCCTGGAAACTCCGTGACCTCTGTCTTTTTTCGTCGCGCCGCGTTGCTCTTCGTCCTGGCCGTGCCGCTCGGCGCAAGTGCCGCCTGTCCAACGGGGCAGGTGGAGGTGTGTTTCACTGGCTGCCTGTGCGTGCCCGACTTGGCGCAAGTTCGCGAGCAGGTACTGGCCTCCGCTTCCGTGACACTGGAGCGCTGGATTTTGCAGTCCCGCGATTCGGCGCTGATGGCCGGTACGATGCCGATGCCGCTGGAGGTTCGCGCCCGTCTGGCACGCTACTACGACAGCGAGCTGCTCGACACGGTTCGCTTTCGCGTCGGTGCCCTCGACGAGCTGGATGTGGCCAGTACCATGCTGCAGAACCCGGACATCAAGGCGGTAACCCTGGTCGACGTGGTGGTCTTTCGCAGTCAGGAAGCTGCCGAGCGCGACACCGGGCTGTGGGCGCATGAGCTGTGGCACGCCCAGCAATACCGCGTGTGGGGTTCGACCGGCTTTGCTCAACGTTACACCCGCGATTTCGAGGCGGTGGAGAAACCAGCCTATGACATGCAGATCCGCGTGATGCGGGAGTTGCTGGTGTCGAAGAAACCATGACTTGAAAACCAAGCAAGCGCTCGGTTAGGGTGGCAGAAACAAAAACGGGAGCCACCCGCATGTCTGCTTTCCAGGAATACTTTGACGAATCCCACCAACTGGTGCGCGACTCGGTACGCCGTTTCGTTGAGCGAGAAATCCTGCCGCATATCGCTGACTGGGAGGAGGGCGAGAGCTTTCCCCGTGAGCTGTACCGCAAGGCGGGCGAGGCCGGCATCCTCGGCATCGGTTACCCGGAGCAGTATGGGGGGAGTCATGAAGGTGATCTGTTCGCCAAAGTCGTCGCCAGCGAAGAGCTGATGCGCTCGGGTTCAGGCGGCCTGGTCGCGGGCCTGGGTTCGCTGGACATCGGGTTGCCGCCGGTGCTCAAGTGGGCCAAGCCAGCGCTGCGAGAGCGCGTGGTGCCGCAGGTGCTGAGTGGCGAGAAAATCATGGCGCTGGCGGTGACCGAGCCCTCTGGTGGCTCCGACGTCGCCAATCTGAAAACCCGCGCGGTGCGCGACGGTGACCACTATCGGGTCACCGGCAGCAAGACATTCATCACCAGTGGTGTGCGTGCCGACTACTACACCGTGGCGGTGCGCACTGGCGGAGAAGGTTTTGGCGGAGTCAGCCTGCTGCTGATCGAGAAGGGCACGCCGGGCTTCAACGTCGGTCGCTCGCTGAAGAAGATGGGCTGGTGGGCCTCGGACACCGCCGAGCTGTTCTTCGACGACTGCCGGGTGCCGGTCGAGAACCTGATTGGTGCCGAGAACATGGGCTTCGCCTGCATCATGGCCAACTTCCAGAGTGAGCGCCTGAGCCTGGCGCTGATGGCCAATATGACTTCCCAGTTGGCGCTGGAGGAGGCCATGACCTGGGCGCGTGAGCGGGAGGCGTTCGGCAAGCCGATCGGCAAGTTCCAGGTGCTCAAGCACCGCCTGGCCGAAATGGCCACCCAGCTGGAAGTGTCGCGTGAGTTCACCTATCGCCAGGCGGCCAAGATGGCGGCCGGCAAGAGCGTGATCAAGGAAATCTCCATGGCCAAGAACTTCGCCACCGATGTGGCCGATCGCATTACCTATGATGCGGTGCAGCTGCTCGGCGGCATGGGCTTTATGCGTGAGTCGCTGGTGGAGCGCCTGTACCGCGACAACCGCATCCTCTCCATTGGCGGCGGCTCGCGGGAGATCATGAACGAGATCATCAGCAAGCAGATGGGGCTGTAGCGCTGTTGATAGCCCGGCGCAGAGTGCTTAGCACTAGACCGCTCTGCTGTTGGGCTTCGTCGCCATGCTCCTCAACCCAACCTACGAAACGAGAAAGCACGCAGGTCGAGTGCGTAGGTTGGGTTGAGCAAAGCGAAGCCCAACGTTGGGCTTAGCTGTAGGTGCTTCAGTTGACGGGGGTTCTCCACCCTACGACTCCCATAAACAACAAAGGGGCCTGATGGCCCCTTTGTTGTGCGCGGGAAATCCTTAGGAGAGGAAGCCGCCGTCGACGTTCAGCGCCACGCCGGTGGTGTAGCTGGAGGCGTCGCTGGCCAGGTACAGCACGGTGCCAGCCATTTCGCTCGGTTCGGCCACGCGCTTGAGCGGGATGCGCTGCAGGGCAACGTTGCGGATGGCGTCGTTCTTCACCAGCGCCGAGGCGAACTTGGTGTCGGTCAGCCCCGGCAGCAGGGCGTTGCAGCGGATGCCGAACTGCGCGCATTCCTTGGCGAAGACCTTGGTCATGCTGATCACGGCGGCCTTGGTCACCGAGTAGATGCCCTGGAATTCGCCCGGCGATACGCCATTGATCGAGGCCACGTTGATGATCGAGCCGCCACCGTTCTCCTTCATCAGCTTGCCGCCCTCGATGGACATGAAGTAGTAGCCGCGAATGTTGACGTCGACGGTCTTCTGGAAGGCGCCCAGGTCGGTGTCCAGCACGTTGCAGAACTGCGGGTTGGTGGCGGCGTTGTTGACCAGGATGTCCAGGCGACCAAACTTTTCGCGAATGAAGGCGAAGACGTTCTGGATCTGCTCCATCTCGCCGATGTGGCAGGCGAATGCGGTGGCCTGGCCGCCGTCGGCGATGATCGCGTCGGCGACTTTCTGGCAGTCATCGATCTTGCGGCTCGACACGATCACATGGGCGCCTTGCTGGGCCAGCAGCTTGGCGATGGCTTCGCCGATGCCGCGGCTGGCGCCGGAAACGAAAGCGATCTTGCCGTCGAGGTCGAACAGGTGGGTCTTGGACATACTGGTTACCTTGTCTGAGCCGGGTTAGAGGGTGGATTTGCCGATGACCTGCAGAGCCGCCTGCTCCAGCAGCTTGTTCATCATGATGAACTGGGCGAAGCGCTTGTCCTTGGTCTGGCCGTGGAAGAAGCGGTAGTAGATTTGTTGCACGATGCCGGCCAGGCGGAACAGGCCGTACACGTAGTAGAAGTCGAAATTTTCGATGCGGATGCCAGCACGCTCGGCGTAATAGTCGACGAACTCCTGGCGAGTCAGCATGCCCGGCGCGTTGCTTGGCTGGCGGCGCATCAGCTGCATGGGCTGTGGGTCGTCGGCTTCGATCCAGTAGGCGAGGGTGTTGCCCAGGTCCATCAGCGGATCGCCGATGGTGGTCAGCTCCCAGTCCAGTACGCCGATGATCTGCATCGGGTTGTTCGGGTCGAGCAGCACGTTGTCGAAGCGGTAGTCGTTGTGCACGATGCCTGGCTTGTGGTGGTCAGCCGGCATCTTCTCGCGCAGCCAGGCCTTGACCGGTTCCCAGGTCGGCGCGTCGGGCGTCAGGGCCTTCTCGTAGCGGTCGCTCCAACCTTCGATCTGGCGCTTCACGTAGCCTTCCGGCTTGCCCAGGTCGCCGAGGCCGCAAGCCTGGTAGTCGACGTTGTGCAGTTCGACCATCTTGTCGACGAAGCTCTTGCACAGCTCGCGGGTCTGCTCGGCGCTGAAGTTCAGCTCGGCCGGCATGTCGCTGCGCAGAATGATGCCCTTGACCCGTTGCATCACGTAGAACTCGGCGCCGATCACCGATTCGTCGGTGCAGTGCACATAGGCCTTGGGGCAGTAGGGAAAACCGGCATTGAGTTGGTTGAGGATGCGAAACTCGCGGCCCATGTCGTGCGCGGACTTGGCCTTGTGGCCGAACGGCGGGCGGCGCAGGACGAATTCGTGATCCGGGTATTCCAGTAGGTAGGTGAGGTTCGAGGCTCCGCCCGGGAACTGGCTGATACGCGGTTCGCCGGTCAGTCCCGGAATATGCGCTTTCAGGTACGGATCGATCTGCGCGACATCGAGTTCTTCGCCTTCGCGGATGCCGGTGGACTGGTCTGTCAGCGTCATTCTTATCCCTTCTACTTATGATGGGGGGCATCAATTATTGGCTAATCTAATGTTGCTGGCTGGAGCCTAACAAGCAAAGCACAGCGTTATAGATCTGGCTGTTAGTTGCCGATCAAGGGGCCTGATTACCCTGGCGGCGAAAAAAAACCGGAGCCTCGCGACTCCGGTTTTTTCAACTGCGCGGCAGTGCCCGAGAGGCTTATACCGGGAACAGTTCGGCCAGTTTCATGGCCAGCATCATGTCGCCTTCAGCGCGCAGTTTGCCGCCCATGAAAGCCTGCATGCCGTCGGTTTCGCCAGTGGCGATGCCTTCGAGAGTGGCGCTGTCCATGATCAGGGTGACGTTGGCATTCGGGTTGTCACCCTGCTGCACGTCGCAGGTGCCGTCCTTGACGATCAGCGCGTAGTTGTCGCCATCTTCGATGTTGAACTGGAAGACCAGATCCAGGCCGGCGGCGGCGCTGGCGTTGAACTTGGATTGCATGGTGCTGATGATTTCGGCAACGGAGCTCATGTTTCTGTCCTTTTTATCAAGGGTTCTGGCGACCTTGCGGGTCGCTTGTTATCCGGTACTCAGCGATAGGTGATGAGTTCCGGGGCCTTCAACAGCTCCAGATGCACACGGCTGTTGAAGGAAGCCAGGGTCACCTCGCTGCCGCGAAACTGCAGGCGCGAGAGTGAAGTGTTGACGATCTGCCAGTTCATGTCGAACGCACTGCCTGCCGGCATGCCGGTCACCAGATGCAGCAGGGCGGTAATGGTGCCGCCGGAGGTGAACACGGCAATCTTGTCTCCCCGCGCCGCCTGTGCGAGCAGGCGCTCGAGGCCGCCACGCACGGTGTCGACGAAGCCCTGCCAGGTTTCATGGTTGGGCTGGTCGTACTGGCCGGTCACCCAACGGTCGATGATGCGGGCGAACAGGTGTTGAAAGGCGGCGCGATGTTCCTTCGGGTTGCCGAGGATGGTCAGCGCGTCGGGCTCATCCGGCAGCATGGCGGGGAGCAGGCCATGAATGACCGACTCGGCATCGAATTCGTTGAAGGCGGCGTCGATTTCCAGCTCGGGGGCTGCCAGGCCTGCCGCAACACTGCGTTGCAAGGCGGCACTGGCAGTATGTTGCTGGCGCCGTAGACTGCCGCTGACACAGCGATCGAAGCGAATGCCGAGTTCAGCAAGGTGATCGCCCAGGACTTCGGCCTGGCGCACGCCGAGTGGTGAGAGGACGTCATAGTCGTCGGCACCGAAAGAGGCCTGGCCGTGTCGAATGAGATAGATGCTACCCACGTCGCGTTAGTCCCGCCGGCTTGAAGTTTGGCGAGGGTATGGGCTGAGTCGGGCCTCTGTCAACGAAAAAACATACGCTTGTTTGAATGCTGGAAAGGCGTGGCGAAGCCGATTGGCCTGACATTGTCGGCACCGTTATGCTGCACAGGTTTCACGCCCACGTGGGCAATGGAGATTGTTAGACAAGGGGGCTTTGTGGAGTTTTTGCTGGATTATGCGGATTTCCTGCTGCGGACCCTGACCGTCCTGGTCGCGGTGATTGTGGTGCTGGTGACGATCGCGGCCCTGCGTAGCAAGGGGCGCGGCAAAGCGGCCGGTCAGCTGCAGGTGCAGCGACTCAATGATTTTTACAAGGCATTGCGCGAGCGACTCGAGCACGAGTTACTGGACAAGGCGCAGATGAAGCAACTGCGCAAGGCCGAGGCCAAGCAGGCCAAGTTGGATAAGAAGCAGGGCCAGCACAAGCCGCGGGTGTTCGTGGTCGACTTCGATGGCGACATCAAGGCCTCGGCTACCGACAACCTGCGTCACGAAGTCACTGCGCTGCTGAGTATGGCGACGGCTCAGGATGAAGTGGTGCTGCGCCTGGAGAGCGGCGGCGGCATGGTGCATGGCTATGGGCTGGCCGCCTCGCAACTGGCGCGCATCCGCCAGGCCGGTGTGCCACTGACGGTGTGTGTGGACAAGGTCGCGGCCAGCGGCGGTTACATGATGGCCTGCATCGGCGGCAAGGTGCTGTCCGCGCCGTTCGCCATCCTCGGCTCCATCGGCGTGGTGGCGCAGTTGCCGAATATCCACCGGCTGCTGAAGAAGAACGACATCGACGTCGAAATGCTCACCGCCGGCGAATACAAGCGCACCCTCACCGTGCTGGGTGAGAACACCGAGAAGGGGCGGGAGAAGTTCCAGGAGGACCTGGACACCACCCACGAACTGTTCAAGAGCTTCGTGGCCCGCTACCGGCCACAACTGAATATCGACGAGATCGCCACGGGCGAGGTCTGGCTGGGCATTTCGGCGCTGAACAAGCACCTGGTGGACGAACTCAAGACCAGCGACGAGTATCTGGCCGAGCGTGCCCGCGAGGCGGAGCTGTTCCATCTGCATTTCGTGCAGAAGAAGAGCCTGCCGGAGCGCTTCGGCATCGCCGCCAGCGTCACCGTGGATCGACTGCTATTGAGCTGGTGGAGCCGGCTCAATCAACAACGTTTCTGGTAGGAGGATGCATGACAGCTTTCAAGGCTTTGTTGGTCACCGAGGAAAATGGCGCCTACGTGCCGCAGGTGGTCGAGCGCCAGGTTGACGACCTGCCTGCCGGCGAGGTGCTGATCCGCGTGCACTACTCCTCGCTCAACTACAAGGATGCGCTCTCCGCCAGCGGCAACCGTGGGGTGACCCGCCACTTTCCGCACACCCCAGGCATCGACGCCGCAGGCGTGGTGGCGCAGTCCAGTGCTGCCGAGTTCGCCGCCGGTGATGAAGTGATCGTCACCGGCTACGACCTGGGGATGAACACAGCCGGTGGCTTCGGCCAGTACATCCGCGTGCCGGCTGCGTGGGTGATCAAACGGCCCAAGGGCCTGAGCCTGCGTGAGGCCATGCTGCTCGGCACTGCCGGCCTGACCGCTGGCCTTTGCGTGGACAAGCTGGAACAGGCCGGTCTGACCCCGGCTGCCGGCCCTGTGCTGGTCACTGGTGCCACTGGTGGGGTGGGCAGCATTGCCGTGGCCTTGCTGGCGCGTCTGGGTTACGACGTGGCGGCCTCCACCGGCAAGGCCGAGCAGGGAGAGTTCCTGCGTCAGCTCGGCGCCCGGCAGATCGTCTCTCGCGAGGAGCTTCAGGAAGGCAGCGAGAAGGCCATGCTCAAGGAACGCTGGGCTGGCGCGGTCGATACCGTGGGCGGCGACATCCTGTTCAACGTGGTCAAGGCGCTGCGCTACGGCGCCAGTGCCGCCTGTTGCGGGCTGACGGCGGGCATGGGCTTCAAGGGTAGTGTGGCGCCTTTCATCTTGCGTGGGGTCAACTTACTCGGCGTGGACTCGGTCGAGTTGCCGTTGGTGGTCAAGGCCTCCATGTGGGACAAGCTGTCGCTGCAGTGGAAGCTGGGCAACCTGGAAAGCCTGGCCGAGGAGGTGAGCCTGGAGCAGTTGCCCAAGGCCATTGAGCAGATCCTCGCCGGCAAGATGGTCGGCCGGGTACTGGTCAATCTCGGCTGATTAGCTGTGTTTGGGACAAGGCCCGGTCGATCCGGGCCTTTTCGTTTGCGGCGTCAGGCCTGACTGACGTACATGGTGATGTCGGCACGAAATACCGGCTTCTCGCCGACATAGGCCATTACCGGCACTTTCACGTCACCCGTCTGGCTCCAGTCGATGGCGCTGCCATCGGCCACGGCCCGGATATCGCCATCGGCTTTGGCCTGGTATTCCACCGTCATACCGCGCGGAATCCAGCGGTGGCCTGCGGGGATCGAGGCGTCGGTCATGGTGCCGGCGGCCAGCTCGGCGGCGTTGCACAGGGCAATGGCATGCACGGTGCCGAGGTGATTGAGCACTTCGCGGCGTTTGGGGAAGGTGACTTCCGCATAGCCCGGGCGCAGCTCGACGAACTGCGGGGCGATGCTAGCGAAGTAGGGCGCGACCTGGCCGATCATGGCGCTGAACTGGGCCAGGCCGACCTGCTGGTACATCTGCATCATCTGACTCATGGGGATTCCTACACTGGGATTGAAGAGAAGTGCGCGCCCAGGCAGTATACGAATAACAGAATTAAATTCTAGAAAATTATTCTAATTTGCTAGAGCCTGTTCAGAGGCTCGCGAGCTAGAGCCAAGTGGTGGCGGAAGTGGGCGAAGAAGCGGAGTCTACAAGTGGTAGATGAGCATTCTGAGCCCGCTTCCAACGCCGCTTGGCCGACGCGCAGCAGACTTTGAACAGGTTCCAAGGAGGCCTGATGGCCCGTAGTTCCCGCAAGGACGAAATCCTCCAGGCCGCGTTGGCCTGTTTCACTGAGCACGGCGTGGATGCGACCACCATCGAGATGATTCGCGACCGCTCCGGGGCCAGTATCGGCAGTCTCTATCACCACTTCGGCAACAAGGAGCGCATCATCGGCGCCCTGTATCTGGCCGGTACCGCGCAATACGCGGCGCTGCTCGCCGAAGGCTTCAGCCGTGCCGACTCCGCCGAAGCCTGTGTGCGGCTGTTGGTGGTCAGTTATATCGATTGGGTGGTGGCCAACCCGGACTGGGCACGTTTCATTCTGCACAGTCGCGGTCGGGTGGAGGCGAGTGAGATGGGCGAGGCGCTGCGCGAGGCCAACCGCGAACATTACCAGCGCATCGCCGATGCCCTGGATGGCTATCGCAAGGAAGGCCTGTTCAAGGCCATGCCGGCCGACTGCTTCGCCTCGGTAATCATCGGTCCGACCCACGACTTCGCCCGCAATTGGCTGGCAGGGCGCACGACCAGCGAGCTGAGCGAGTGTCGCGAACTGCTGGCGCAGATTGCCTGGGACGCGGTGAAGGCCTAGCGGCCCGGATGCAGTCCGGGAGGCAGGCGACTCCGCTCCCGGATTGCATCCGGGCTACGGCCTGAAATGAAAAAGCCCCGCAGAACGGGGCTTTTTCATGGGGCCGAATCAGGCGCGGCGGCGGAACAGCGGCAGCGGCTGATCGGTGGAGGCCTGGTAGACCTCGCTGAACTCCTCGAAGGCCTTCAGCGCATCGACCGGGTCCTTGTCCGCACGCAGGGCAAAGGCATCGAAGCCCACGCGCTGGTAGGAGAACAGCTGGTCGCGCAGCACGTCGCCAATGGCGCGCAACTCGCCCTTGTAGCCGTAGCGATTGCGCAGCAAGTAGGCGCTGGAGCAGTGGCGGCCGTCGGTGAAGGCGGGGAAGTTGAGGGCGATGACCTGGAAGTTGTCCAGATCAGCGACGATTTCCTCGATTTCCTCGCCCGCTTCCAGCCACACGCCGAGGCCGCCATCGCGGGCCTTCAGTGCATGCGCGTGCTCGCGCCACAGGGCCAGCGGCACGATCAGGTCGTCGCTGTTGCTGACGCTGTCGAGGGTGGCTTCGGCCGGCAGCAGGTGCCAGGTTTCGTCCAGGATCTGGCCGTTCTTAATGATTCGCTGCATAGACGCGCTCCTTGAACGGGTCGATTCCGATACGGCGGAAGGTGTCGAGGAAAGTTTCTTCTTCGGTGCGCTGCTCGACATAGACCTTGATCAGCTTGTCGATTACGTCGGCCATTTCCTCCTGGGCGAAGGACGGGCCGAGGATCTGCGCCAGGCTGGCTTCGCGGCCGGAGCTGCCACCCAGGGACACCTGGTAGAACTCCTGCCCCTTCTTGTCCACGCCGAGGATGCCGATATGACCGACATGGTGGTGGCCGCAGGCGTTCATGCAACCGGAGATGTTCAGGTCGAGGTCGCCGATGTCGAACAGGTAATCCAGGTCGTCGAAGCGACGCTGAATGGCTTCGGCCACCGGAATCGACTTGGCGTTGGCCAGCGAGCAGAAGTCGCCACCCGGGCAGCAGATGATGTCGGTCAGCAGGCCCACGTTCGGCGTGGCGAAGCCCAGTTCGCGCAGCTCGCCCCACAGGGTGAACAGCTGCTGCTGCTCGACGTCGGCGAGGATGATGTTCTGGTTGTGGCTGTTGCGCACCTCGCCAAAGCTGTAGCGGTCGGCCAGGTCGGCAATGGCGTCCAGCTGCTTGTCGGTGACGTCCCCCGGCGCGACGCCAGTGGGCTTGAGCGACAAGGTCACGGCCACGTAGCCCGGTTGCTTGTGTGCCACGGTGTTGCGTTGGCGCCAGCGGGCGAAGCCCGGGTGCTGGGCGTCGAGGGCAGCCAGTTCGGCGTCCTGATCAGCCAGCTGGCGATATGCTGGGTCGACGAAGTGGGCGGAAACGCGTGCCACTTCGGCTTCGGTCAGGGTGGTCGGGCCATCCTTGAGGTGGGCGAACTCGGCCTCGACCTTCTCGGCGAAGACTTCCGGCGTCAGTGCCTTGACCAGGATCTTGATACGCGCCTTGTACTTGTTGTCGCGACGGCCATAGCGGTTGTAGACGCGCAGGATGGCGTCGAGATAGCCAAGCAGGTGCTGCCACGGCAGGAACTCGTTGATGAAACTGCCGACGATCGGCGTACGGCCCAGGCCGCCGCCCACGGAAACACGGAAGCCCAGCTCGCCGGCCTCGTTCTTCACCGCTTCCAGGCCGATGTCGTGCACCTCGATGGCAGCGCGGTCGCTCACGGCGCCATTGACGGCGATCTTGAACTTGCGCGGCAGGTGGGTGAACTCGGGGTGGAAAGTCGACCACTGACGGATGATTTCGCACCAGGGGCGCGGATCGACGATCTCGTCCTTGGCCACGCCGGCGAACTGGTCGGTGGTGGTGTTGCGGATGCAGTTGCCGCTGGTCTGGATGGCATGCATCTGCACGGTGGCCAGCTCAGCAAGAATGTCCGGCACGTCTTCCAGTTCCGGCCAGTTGAACTGCACGTTCTGCCGGGTACTGATGTGCGCGTAGCCTTTGTCGTAGTCACGCGCGATCTTGGCCATCATGCGTACCTGGGCCGAGGACATCAGACCGTAAGGCACGGCCACGCGCAGCATGGGCGCGAAGCGCTGGATATAGAGACCGTTCTGCAGGCGCAGTGGGCGGAATTCCTCGCCGGACAGCTCGCCGGCCAGGTAGCGGCGGGTCTGGTCGCGGAACTGCTTGACGCGGTCCTCGACGATCCGCTGATCGTATTCGTCGTAAACGTACATAAGTGTCCTGTTATTCAGGCTGCTGCTTCATCGGCAGCTGAGGCTCGTTTCGCGCACGGCAACGCGCTCTGCTGGCAGAGGCGGGCACGATAACAGCAACGCAATATGTGAAAAAGTGATGTTTTTATATATGCACTTCACTAAAAGTGATAAGCATCGCCATGACCTTGAGGGTGGAGCGAGCCTGGTCTTAACTGCAAAGGGCCGATAATCACAAAACCAGGGGGCAACCATGACCGAACAGGGTAATGACAGCGTCATCGATGCTTGGGCCATCTTCGCGCTGATCGTGATCGTTGTGACCACCGCGGTGTTTTGGGTCAGTCATCAATAGCCTTGTAGAGCGTCTAGCCAGCATTGGCTGATGGTCATGCTGGCT
Source organism: Pseudomonas sp. zbq_18 (assembly GCF_043102245.1). Taxonomy (NCBI): domain Bacteria; kingdom Pseudomonadati; phylum Pseudomonadota; class Gammaproteobacteria; order Pseudomonadales; family Pseudomonadaceae; genus Pseudomonas; species Pseudomonas sp. zbq_18. Next base: position 17,012 of record NZ_JBICIT010000020.1, read on the forward strand.
TTTTCATATCATCTTGGCTGGCGCTGTATAATCTGCGGGCATTTCGAGCCAGGTTGAACGTGTTGCTACTTCGTACGCTATTAGTCAGCTTTCTTCTCTGTGGCTGGGCATCTGCTCAAGCCACCTCCGTGGTATTTCTCAACCCTGGTTATCCCAACGAGCGTTTCTGGGTCGACTACAGCCGATACATGGATGATGCAGCTGACGATCTGGGCATGCAGCTCGAAGTACTCTACGGTCAGCGTGACGCCTCGAATATCCTGCGCCAGGCGCGGAGCGTGCTGGAACGAAAACAGCCCCCCGATTACCTGATATTTACCAACGAAATGTATACGGGGCCGGAAATCCTGAGATTGTTCGAGGGTAGCGGTATTCGTCTGTTTTCCCTGCACAGCACCTTGACGCCCGAGCAGCAGTCCCTGGTCGGTGGTACACGGGGTAAGTACCACAACTGGATTGGCAGCTTGGTGCCGAATGACGAAGAGGCCGGTTACCTGATGGCTTCCGCGTTGTTCAAGCTGGCGCCTGATGGGGGTGAGCTGCTGGCGTTTTCCGGCGTGAAGAATACGCCCTCGGCCAGTTTGCGTGAGGCAGGCCTGCAGCGCGCTTTGGCAGAGCATCCACAGATTCGCTTACGCCAGCTTTTGTACGGCGAGTGGAAATATCAGCGTGCCTACGAGCAGGCTTTGGGCATATTGCCGCGTTACCCAGAGGTCAAACTGGTCTGGTCAACCAATGACGAAATGGCATTCGGAGTGATGCAGGCTGCCAAGGAGCAGGGGCGACAGCTGCATTACACGGCGCTGAATAACTCCAAGGAGGCGCTGCAGGCGCGCATTTCAGGCAAGGCCGATGTATTGGCTCTCGGACATTTTCTGCTCGGCGGCTGCGCCATGGTCATGCTTTACGATCATGCGCAGGGCCGTGATTTTGCCGAACGTGGGGGCAAGGATCAGATGGCTCGCCTGTTACGCCTGGTGGATCTGCAGCAGGCGCAGCGATTGCAGGAGCGTCTGGCGCGAGCTGACGTAGGGCTGGATTTGGCCAGTTCAGCGCCACCCGGCATAGCGAACTGCATCACTACAACTGCTCTATCGACAGCCTGCTGCGCTGAACTCAGACACCTGCTAGGTGCAGTACCAACTTGACCAGGGCAAACAGCAGCAGCACGAATACCGCAGTACACAGCACCCCCAGCAGAATGAAGTGACTGGGTTTGCCACGGCTGAAGTCACGCGCACGGTTCTTGCCGCTCTGCACGCCGAAGGCGGCCGCCAGGACGCTTTGCAGCATTTCGCGGAAGGTCAGTGGTTTATCGTCTTTATCGCTGTCCATGAGTTGCCTCCTGAACACAGCCTAGCAGGTAGTTGTTAACCGTCTGCCAGGCCAGGAGGTTGCTTTCAGAGTTCGGCATCCAGTGCCTGCACGCGCTTGCGCTCCAGCGCATCGAAGCGGTTTGCCTGTAAGTCGGCAATGGCCGCTTGCAGGTCGGTCTGGCTGAGCCCTGCTTCACGCAGCCGATTGCGCTCGCGGGCATAGTCGTTCAGGCGTTGTTGCCAAGCTGCTTGCTGGCGATCCAGTTCGGCCAGGGCGTCGGCGGCTTCACGGCCCAGGCTCTGTTCGCGCACCTGGTGCAGTTCTTCGGCGCGGGCACCCCGCGCCTGCATGGCTTGGGTCGTGGCGTAGAGTTCGCCATAACGCATGCTCTCTTGGCGAGCCTGGCGTACCTCTTCCGGTAGTTGCAACTCCATTTCGACCAGTGCTTGTTGGCGCGCATCGTCGTCCAAGCCCTCCTGCCGGGCCAGCATCAAACGCTGCAACAGGTATTCGTTTTCGGCATTTTCCCTGGCGAAGAATACCCGGTACTCCTCACTGCTGAAGTAGTGCTGGCGCACCGAGTTGATCGCGTCGAGGCGCAGGCGAAGGGCGGTTGGCTCCAGTTCCATGCCGGTTTCGGGCAGACCCTGCAGGGCTATGCGGTAATCCACATAACGGCTCAGCAGCTCGCGGGCCTGCTCCAGGGCTGGCCCCTTCAGTTGTGTGGCCAGCGCCTGGTGAATGCGGGTGAGTACCTTGTCCAGTCCTTCTTCTTCAAGGCCGGCGAGATAAAAGTCGAAGAGCTGCAGCATATCTGCCTGCAGCCTCAGGTTGCCCTGCTCGTCACTGCGCAGGGTAATGCCATGTTCACTGCCTTGCAGTGAAGGTGGCAGCGGACCCGGGGCGACGAGTGTGGCTGTGGGTGTGCTGCGCAGCTGCTGGTTAAGGGCACGGGCCTGCTGGCTGCGGGCATCGTCTACCGCCGCAATGGGGGGCTGGCTGGTCGGTTGGGGAAGTGGTCGATAGACCAGCCAGGTGCCGCCAACGGTGGCGGCGCTCACTATCAGTGCTGTCAGGATGATTCGCTTGGACATCGGATACTCCTTGTGGCGGGCATGGCGAAGGGGCACGCCATGCCCGCCCCAGGTGTTACAGACCGAGGTTTTTCAGGCGATTGGCCTGGTTGGTGAACACGGTCTTGGGGTTGGTCTCGAACAGTGACACCAGGCCGAATACCTGATTGTTGATGTCGAGGTGGTTCATTTTGTAATTGTCTTTGAGCACTTTGCCGAAGTGGCTTGAGCAGCGCCCGGTGACGCCGTCGTTGGCCTCGTTGAACGCAAACGAGGTAACGGTGAACAGCGGATCGGAGATGTCCAGCACGTTGGTCAGCGGTGCAGTGCCGCTCATGGAGTACAGGCGCACACTGTTGCCGTTCAGGGTGACGGTTTCCGGACCCTGGCCGCAGGCCGTGGACGGCAGCCCAACCGGGTAGCGTTGGTTGTACGAGGCGGCGCCGGGTTTGTTGAACTCGGCGAGCATGGCGCGTACATCGGATGGGCTCTTTTTGTTGTTCGACAACAGGTTGACCAAGTTGCCCACGGCGTTGGCGAATACGTCGAAGGCGACACCCTGCAGGCTGCCCGGCGGGGCGACGCCCGTCACCAGATCGGCCAGCGGCGAGCCCTGGTGGGGCGAGTTGAGGGTGGTCACCGAAGCCACCAGATCGGGGCGCACGTTGAGCACATAGCGGGTGGTCAGGCCACCCTGGCTATGGCCGATCAGGTTGAACTTCTTGATGCTGCCGCCGGAGGCGGCGCGAATCTGTTCCAGCTGGCTAATCAGCGCTTCACCGCGTTTGGCCGAGCTGTCGAAGGCGTTGATCTTGGGTACGTAGACCTTGGCACCCTGGCTCTGCAGGGCGCTGGGAATCTGGTACCAGTAATCGACGAAGGCAATGCTGTCGAAGGCAAAGATGCCGGGGACGAGGACGATGGGATGCTTGGTTTGCGCCTGGGTGCCAGCCTGGGACGACATGGCCATGCACAGGCCGAGAGTGGCCAGCGCCGGAGTCAGCAGCTTTTTCATGGTGGGTTCCTGTGTATTCGTTTTTTGTTGTTGTAGCTCCGCTCACAGCTGCGGAGGTGGTGGTCATAAAACCACCGGCACGTGACAGCGGCTTGTAAGAACTGATGAAATTGCCCCGACAGCGCACAATTTATTGCGACGGCTTTCGCAGCGGGTCTTTCGAGGCTGCGTAAGCTGTGCTAACTCTGCGACAACAAAAACAACAAGAATCAGTCCATGCCGGCCAGCCAAGCCCCGGTGCTGCTCTATCTGTGGGATAAGCGCACCTTCTATCTCAGCCCTTTCACGGAGCCGCTGCAGCTGTCTCAGGCGGCGGCCATGCTGCTGCTCAGCCTTGATGGCGACTTGTCGGTCGATTGTGCCGGCAGCACCCTGGAGTGCCGTAGCGCGCTGTTGCCCGCCGGGTTGGATCTGACCGTGGACTGCCGCGATTCGCGGGTCGCCATCTGCTATCTGGATGTGTTTGGTGAGGATCATGCGCTGTTGGCACCGCGCATGGCGCGCCAGCAAGGCGCAGTGCACGTTGCGCTGGATGACGAGGCCTTCTGGATTGAGCGTTTTGACCAGTTGCACTGCGTCAGCGCGCCGCCTGAAGAGATCTGGCAGACGCTGGAGGCGCTGATCAATCCTCAGGATCTGAGGCCCCTCGGGTATGCCTGCGACCCGCGTATCGTGAGAGTCGTGGAACTGATCAAGTTGGACGTGGCCTGCAATCAGTCCATCGATTTTCTCGCTGAGCATGTTGGTCTTTCGGTGCCGCGCCTGACCCAGCTGTTCCGCCAGCACGTCGGCGTGCCCATTCGTCGCTACCGGCAGTGGCACAGACTGTTTGTCACCAGCGTTGGGGTCGCCCGCGGGATGAACCTGACCGATGCCGCCATGGCAGCCGGCTTTACCGACTCGGCGCATTTCAGCCATACCTTTCGCAGCATTATCGGCATGAGTCCTTCGGCGGCGTTGGCGCAGCCACGCGGGATTCGGTTGTTCGCCGGCTGACGAATAGGGCAAGCTGCGCGAGTCCCGTTGTCTGTCAGAACGCCATGCACTCGCCCGATTTCCCCGACGATGCCGCGCAAACCGAGCGCACCCGCGAGGTGATCCTGCGCTATCACCTGAGCTGGAAGCATCGTGACCTGGACGCGGTGCTGGCGCTGTACCACCCGGACATCGAGTACAACGACTTCTTTCAGCAGCGGTGCATGCGCCTGTCTGAGCTGCGCCAGTACGTGACGGACAACCTGCCGCGCAGGCCGGGTGAGCTGCTGGAGCACGTCGACCGCATCCGTATCGACGGCCACACCGCGTTCATCCAGTACCGCTTTGCCCTGCAGGGCAGCGGTGGACTGGCGTCGTTCCGCACCGGAGAAGCCATTACCGTACGTGATGGTCTGATCTGGCGGATCAACGAGTACGCCACGCTGGTGCACGAGGTACAGCCGAGTGGCGAGGGTGTCATGTCGCGTCCGGCTACCAGCCGCCTGGGATTGTCGGCCCGCCAGTTGAGCCAGCTGGCGCAGGACCTGCAGGACTACTTCCAGCGGCACAAACCTTTCCTCGATCCCGAGTTGGACCTGCAGCAGGTCGCGGCGGCCACTGGCTACAGCCGCAACCAGATCTCCCACTTGCTCAACCAGGTCCTTGGCCAGAGTTTTTATCGCTATGTGAACCAGGCACGTCTGCAGCATCTGCTTGAGGGGCTGGCAGCCGGCAGCGACGCCGGGCGCATCGATGAGCTGGCTTTCGCCGCCGGTTTCAATTCGTTGTCGGCCTTCTACAAGTGCTTTCGCGAGCGCATGGGCATGACGCCCAAGGCCTATCTCAAGCAAATTTCCTCGCGGGCCCGCACGCAAGACAAAGCCTGAGCTGGCTGACTAGTCTGTGCCATCGATTGATTGGCGGAGACACCCCGATGAGCCAGTGGCGCAATATCAGCCTGTGGATGGATCAGCTCGACGAGCCGCTTCAGGCTCGTCCGAGTCTGCAGGCAGATATCAGTGCTGATGTGGCGATCATCGGCGCCGGCTACACCGGGCTGTGGACTGCCTACTACCTCAAGCGCCAGGCGCCGCAACTGCGGGTGGTGATCGTGGAGGCTGAAACCGCCGGCTTCGGCGCCTCCGGGCGTAACGGCGGCTGGCTGATGGGCAATATCCTTGGTGAGGACCGCCTGCTCGGCAGCTTGCCCGCTGACCAGCGCAAGGCCGGCTTCGACCTGCTGCATGGCATTCCCGATGAGGTGGCGGCCGTCACGGCGCGCGAGGGCATCGACTGTGATCTGCGCAAGGGCGGCGTGCTGTACTGCGCGGCGCGTTATCCGGAGCAGCTCAGTGGCCTGCGCGAGTACCTGCAGCACCTGCGTGAGCTGGGTCTGGGCGAAGACGATTACCGCTGGCTGGAGCCTGGCGAGTTGAATGAACAGTTGCGCGTGGCCAACCCCTACGGCGCCATCCATAGCCCGCACTGCGCCACCATCCAGCCGGCCAAGCTGGCCCGCGGCCTGGCGCGCTGTGTCGAAGCCCTGGGCGTGGAAATCTATGAACAGAGCCGGGTGAGCGACTGGCAGCCGGGCCTGGTACGTACCGCGCACGGCAGTGTGCGGGCCGACTGGGTGGTGCCGGCCGTGGAAGGCTATGCCGCCGAGATGCCGCCGCTGGGGCACTACCAGTTGCCGGTACAGAGCCTGATTGTCGCTACCGAGCCCCTGCCGGCCGAGGTCTGGGCCGAGATCGGCCTGGAGCGTGGGCAGGCGTTCAGCGAGTTCAGCCGCCAGGTCACCTATGGCCAGCGCAGCGCCGACGATCGCCTGGTGTTCGGGGCGCGGGGAGGCTATCGCTTCGGCGGGCGCCTGCGCAGTGACTTCAACCTCACCGAGGATGAGCGCGGCTTGCGCCGCTACCTGCTAAGTGAGTTGTTCCCACAGCTTCGTGATGTGCGCCTGAGCCACGCCTGGGGCGGCAATTTGGGCATGGCCCGGCGATTCAGGCCGCACATGCTGCGCGATTCGCGCAACCGCATCGCGCTGTCCGGCGGTTATGGCGGCGAGGGCGTAGGGGCGACCAACCTTGGTGGTCGCACTCTGGCCGACCTGATCCTCGGCCGCGACAGTGAGCTGACTCACCAGCCCTGGGTGATGGCCGATGGCGCGATCAGCCAGCTGCGTCGCTGGGAGCCCGAGCCGTGCCGCTGGCTCGGCTACAACGCGATCATCCGCAGCTTCGTCTTCGAGGACGAAGTGCTGGCCAACCCCAATACCCCCGCTTGGCGCCGTCGCCTGGCCAGCAAGCTGGCCGCCGGCATGGAAGGCCTGATGACCTGGAAAGTCGGCTGATTACCACTGAGAGCACAACGATGAACATCACTCATTTCAAGAACACCCCGGCCCTGGCTCTGGAAGAGTCCAACCCGGTGGCCGTACCGCTGAGCGAGACCGTTGCGGTGGCATCGACCACCTCGGTCGAGCGCAGTGACGGCGTCGAAACCGGTGTCTGGGAGTGCACTCCGGGGCGCTGGCGCCGGCAGATCGTGCAGCAGGAGTTCTGCCACATCATCGCCGGGCGCTGCACCTTTACCCCGGACGGCGGCGAGCCGATGGCCATCCAGGCCGGCGACGCGCTGATGATGCCGGCCAACACCACAGGGGTGTGGGACATACAAGAAACGCTCCGCAAGACCTACGTACTGATCTTCTGAACTGCCACCGACACAACACAACAATCGAGGTGTACATGCTCAAGAAAGTCCTTCCGCTGATGCTAGTCGCGTCTGTCAGCCAGGCGGCGGAAACCGTGCATATCTACAACTGGGGCGAGTACATCGCGCCGGACACCCTGAAGAACTTCCAGGCGGTCACCGGCTATGCCACCCAGTATGACGTTTACGACAGCAACGAGACCCTCGACGCCAAGCTGATGGCCGGTCATTCCGGTTATGACGTGGTGATGCCGTCCAACCACTTCATGGCCCGGCAGATCCAGGGCGGCGCGCTGACCAAGCTCGACCGCAGCAAGCTACCCAACTGGAACAACCTCAATCCGGTGCTGATGAAGGCGCTGGAGGCCAACGACCCGGGCAACCAGTACGGCTTCCCCTACCTGTGGGGCACCACCGGTATCGGTTACAACATGGCCAAGGTCAAGGCCGTGCTGGGCGACGATGTGGCGCTGGACAGCTGGGACGTACTGTTCAAGCCGGAGAACCTGAGCAAGCTGGCCAAGTGTGGCGTGGCCGTGTTGGACAACGGCCCCGAGCTGCTGCCTATCGCCCTGCATCACCTGGGCCTGCCGCACCACAGCCAGAACCCCGAGGACTACAAGAAGGCCGAGGCGCTGCTGGTGGAGATGCGCCAGAACGTCACCTACTTCCACAACTCCAAGTACATCGCGGACCTGGCCAACGGTGACGTGTGCATGGCGGTCGGTTTCTCCGGCGACATCATGCAGGCGGCCAACCGCGCCAAAGAGGCCGGCAACGGCGTGCATGTCGAGTACATCATTCCGAAAGAAGGTGCGCCGCTGTGGTTCGACATGGTCGCCATGCCCGCCAATGCGCCGAGCGAGGAGGCTGGCTACGCCTTCATGAACTATCTGCTGGAGCCCAAGGTGATGGCCGGTATCAGTAACTCGGTGCGCTATGCCAACGGCAACGCCATGGCTGACAGCCTGGTGGAACCGGCGCTGAAGGCCGACCCGACGGTGTACCCGCCGGAGAGCGTGATGAGCAGCCTGTATGCGCTGCAGGCTATGCCGCTGAAGATCGACCGCCTGCGCACACGCATCTGGAATAAGGTCAAGAGCGGGACCTGATCTGTACCTGCATCCCCCGGACTGTCGGGGGATGCCCTCTACAACTGTTTCTCGATGGGCAGCAGCCCGATCAGCCAGGTCAGCATGCGTTTACCCATGCTCGTCTTAGGCTCTGTTTGATAACGCCCATCCTCATCGCGCCACTCCAGGCTCCCGTCTTTCAGGCTGACCTGCCAGGCCCGCTCGCCATTGGCCTGCTGGGCGAACAGCTCGCGCATGCGTTGGCCGATTTGCGGGTCACGGACCAGCACACCCTGCTCGGTATTGAGGCTGCCGGATCGACGGTCCAGGTTGTAGCTGCCGACGAAGATCTGTTCGCCATCGATTACCAGCGCCTTGCTGTGCAGGCTCGCTCCCGATGAGCCAAACAGGCTGGCTCGAATACGTTTCTTGAATTGTGGCTTTAGCTCCCAGAGTTCCACGCCGGCGGCGAGCATGGGTTCACGGTATTTCTGGTAGCCACTGTGCACGGCCACCACATCATTGGCTGCCAGGGAGTTGGTCACCACGCGTATCTGGCAACCGCGTTGGCATTGAGCCTGGATCGCTTCCATACCGACCTCTCCCGGAACGAAGTAGGGTGAGATGATCAACATGTCCTGTTGGCAGGTCTGAGCGCCGCCTAGCAGGCCCTGCAGAACCTGAGAGCTCTGGCCGCTTTCCTGTTTACGCACTTTGAGCGGATCGTCACTGATGAAGCGGTAGTCATCGATCCAGTGCATGCGCCACTTGCCCACCACCAAGTTGTGGACCATCTCGTCCTGGTGCAGTACCTGGGCATAGTGGCTGGTGGGGGCGGCGAGTGCATGCTTGCCGAGCGTTTCCCGCAGTGTGTTGAGAGCCTTGCGGTTCACGTCAGCAGGTGCCAGCAGGGCGATGGGATACGTCACATCGGCGTTCCAGTAACGGTCGAACGAGGCTGAGGCGTCCCGCACCACCGGGCCAGCCATGGCCATGTCGAGGTCGACGAAGTTGGCTTCTTCGCTGGCGCCGAAGTATTCGTCGCCCAGGTTGCGACCACCAGCCAGGGCCAAGCGGTTGTCGACGATCCAGCTCTTGTTGTGCATGCGCCGGTTGACTTCGCTGAAACGTCTGGAGATTTCTCCTAGCTGGCTGAACATGCCGCTGCGCGAGGCAAAGGGATTGAACAGGCGCACGCTGATGTTCGGGTGGGCGTCCAGGGCGGCGAAGCCATAGTGCTTCTGCCGCGCATCCATATCGTCAACCAGCAGGCGTACCCTGACTCCGCGATCCGCGGCCTGCAGCAGAGCATGGGCCAGATATTTCCCGGTCAGGTCGGCGTGCCAGATATAGGTCTGCACATCGAGGCTGCGCTCGGCGAGTCTGCTGGAGAGCAGGCGCAGGGCGAATGCCTCATAGCCGTCGTCGACCAGGCGAAAGGCGCTCTGCCTGGGGTGCTGTTGCTCAAGCGGGGCGAATATCTGATCCAGTGGGCTGCTCTGTGCGACTGGCAGGGCATGCTCCGGCTGCAACTCAGTGGGGCGCGGCGGTAGCTGAGCGCAGGCGGCTAGAGCGCAGCAGGCGAGTATCATCAGAGCGCGCATGAAGTAGCTCCGCAGCTGGGATCCTTTCAAGCTAGTCAAGCTGATGGTTATCTGTCCAACCCGCTGGCTCCTACTGCCTCGATCAGGCTATGAAGAGGCTCGACCTGGCCGGGAGCGAGTTGTTGGGTGGATTGTGGTTGTGCGCGTGGCCCCCGGTGTGTCATCGCCGCGAACCACCAGTTGCCGACTGTGATCGCCCTCAGCTTGCGCCGCCTACAGGGCAGGGCGGCAGCGCCAGGCGCACCAGCACCGGCAGATGGTCGGAGCCGATATCCGGGCCACGCTCGTGGCCCAGTAGGTGCCAGTGCCGTGATGCCAGCACATGGTCGATGGGGATGCCCAGCAGGCCCGCACCGAAGCTGGGCCAGGTCGGCGCCAGGCCACTGGCCCGGCGCCAGCCACGCGCTTGCAGGCCGCTAAAGGCGCTGGACCAGGGCGTGGCGTTGAGATCGCCGGCAAGCAGGCGTGGCTGCGCGTCATCTACCAGCAAGCCATTCAGCTGTTGGTTGCGCTGCGCGTGGTAGGCCGGAGTCAGCGGCGGCATGGGGTGCAGGGCCGTGATGTGTATCGCGCAGTCGGCGAAACGTGTTTGTGCTTGCAGGTGAACGATTCCCTGGTCGTCGGCGTGAGCCTGGGCGTTTTTCAGTGGCAGGCGTGACAGCAGGGCAATGCTGAAGGGCGAGTCCTGCGCATGAACCAGGCGATAGGTATAGCTGGGGAGTTGTTGTAGGGCTTGGGCGTAGTGCGGGGAAACTTCCAGCAGCACCAGTAGATCCGGCTGCGCCTGCTCCAGCCAGCTCGCCAGTGGGGTGATGTCGCGATTGTTCGGGTTGACGTTGGCGCTGGCCACGCGCAGCTCTACTCCTGCGCCGGGCTCCAGGCTAGCGCTTGCGCTTAGCCAGGGCAGCGGCGTGGCCAGTAACAGCGCTAGCCAGCGGCGATCCTGCCGACTCTGCAGCAGGGCGCTCAATAGCAGGCCGCCGAGAAACAGCCATTGCCAATGCGCGGCGAGATCGAGCAGCCAGGGCAGGGTGCCGGATGCGCCTGCCAGCCAGCCGCTGGCAAGTGGCAGCAGCAGACCGCCCAGCATGGCCAGGCTGAACAGGGCGCGGGCAGGCTTGGGCTTGGACATGGGCGGGCTCAATCGCCCAGCCGGGCCAGTATTTCTGCAAAGAGCGGGCGTTCTTGCGGATCTACCGCCACGCAGCGCTGCTGCAGTTGCCACAGGTCTTCCAGGCCAGGCTGCGGGCAACGCTGCAGCAGTTCTTCCAGCAGGCAACCAAATGCGCGGGCCTCGATACGCTGCAAGCCTGGTGCGCTGGACTGGCGTGGGTCGAAGAAGGAGGCGGCGCCAAAATCGCCCAGCAGGCAGTGGCCCGCCGCGTCGACCAGCAGGTTGTGGGCATACAGGTCGCCATGCAGGATGCCGCGCTGGTGCAGGTGGGCCGTCGCGGCCGCTGCGCCCTGGGCGATATTGAGCAGCTGTTGCCGGGTGAACTGGCGCTTTGCTGAGTAGATGTCGCGGGTGCAGCTGGCCAGCGAGGGCGGGCCGGCCAGTGGGCGGTAGTGCGGGGCGATCAGTTCCAGCAGCAGACCCTCCGCTGCGCCCGCTTGCGCGGCCAGTGGGCCGGCCACACCAATCAGGTTGGCCTGCTCGCCGGCGGCCAGGCAGGCGGCCATTTCGCTGTGGGGCAGGCCGTCGCTGGTCAGCTCGCCCTTGAACAGTTTGGCGGCCATGCTGCGCGCCGGCTGGCCAGGAGGTTGCCAGTGGGCGCGGTGGATGATGCCCGACGCACCCTGGCCAAGTACTTCGCCCAGTGTGACCTGATCACGTGCGATGGCCGGCAACGGATGGCTGGCCAGCGCTTCGGCCTCGCTGGCATTGCTGCCGGGGTTGCCGGCAAAAGCCAGCCAGGCCAGGCGCGGCAGCCGCAGCAGCCACTCGGGCAGGGCTTTGATATGGTTGGCGGCAATGCGCAGCAACTCCAGGTTGGCCAGGTCCGCCATGCTTTCGGGCAGCTGCTGCAGGCGGTTGCCGGCCAGCATCAGCTTCTGCAGGCGCGGGCGTTCGCCCAGTTCACTCGGCAGGCTCTCGATGCGGTTGTCGGTGAGGATCAGCCAGCGCAGGCTCGGGGGCAGCGCGGCGCTCGGAACTTTGCGCAGCCGGTTGGACTTGAAACCGACCATTTCCAGTTGCGGGCACTCGCCCAGTACTTCGGGCAGCTCGCTGAAGGGATTGTCCGAGCAGAACAGCACTTTCAGCTTGTGCAGTCGCGACAGGTCGTGGGGCAGGTGGGTCAGGCGATTGCCGCTGAGGTTGAGGACTTCCAGGCTGTCGGCCAGCTGAAAGATTTCGGCGGGGAATTCGCTCAGTTCGGCGCTCAGGTCCAGGCGGGTGATGCCGGTCAGTGCGCCGCTGCGCAGTTGTTCGAGGCTATGCATGGTGGGTGATGGCTGGGTTGCAAAGCCGGCGAGGGTAGCACGACACAGGTCATACCCAGCGGGCGTGGTCAGTGTCTATGCAGACACTGGCAGCGAGACGGTTATCCGCGAACAGGGCGCTGCAGCCGGCTGGTGTTGACGATGTCCACGGCACGGGCACGCAACTGGCCGCAGCCGCCGTCGATATCCTGGCCGGCGCTGTTGCGCACCTTGGTCAGCACGCCACGGCTGTGCAGATAACGCACCATCTGCACGATGCGCTCGCCGTCCGGGCGCTGGTAGTCGTCCAGTTCCAGGCTGTTGTAAGGGATCAGGTTGAGCACTGCGTATTTGCCCTTGAACAGACGCAGGATCTCGTCCATTTCGGCCTGGCTGTCGTTGATGCCCTTGAGCAGCGTCCACTGGTACTGGATCGGGTAACCGATGCTGCGCGCGTAGGCCTCGCCCAGTTCGATCAGCTCGTCGGGAGCGATCTTCGGCGCCTTGGGCAGCAGGCGTTCGCGCAGCGCGGCATCGGTACTGTGCAGCGATAGCGCCAGCGCAGGGCGCACGCGCTGCTGCGGCAGGCGCTCGAATACCCGTGGGTCGCCGACGGTGGAGAACACCAGGTTCTTGTGGCCGATGCCGCCTTCTGTGCCAAGCAGATCGATGGCCTCCAGCACGTTGTCCAGGTTGTGCGCCGGCTCGCCCATGCCCATGAACACCACTTTCTTGACCGGGCGATAGCGCCGGGCCAGGGCCACCTGGGCGACGATCTCGGCGCTGCTGACCTGGCGCAGCAGGCCGCTCTTGCCGGTCATGCAGAACACGCAACCCACCGCGCAGCCCACCTGGCTGGAGACGCACAGGCCATCACGCGGTAGCAGCACGCTCTCGACCATCTGACCGTCGGCGAGTTTGACCAGCAGGCGGATCGAGCCATCGGCAGCCGGATGTTCCGAATGCACACGGGCCAGTTGATCGAGATCGTCGCTCAGCTGCGGTAAACCGTCGCGTACCGACAGGGGCAGGAAGTGCTCGGTATGTTGACGTCGGGTGCCGGTGTTCAGCGGCTTGCCTTGCAGCCAGGCGCGCACCACCCGCCCACTGTGAGCGGGCAGGGCGCCGAGGTCGGTGAGGCGCTGATAAATGTCGGAGATACGCATGGGGCGCGCATGCTATCACCGCGCCTGAGTGTTGCGTAGGGCAGACCGGCAGGTGGTTGCCCGCCGGCGCAAGGGTTACTGCGGTTCGACGCTGATGGCGACGGCGGAAGTCATACGCAGCACGACGATGCGGCCGAGGTAACCGGTCTTCATCTCCACGTCGGGGCGAACCTTGACGGTGCGCTCGCTACCGTCGGGCAGTTGCAGAGTGGCAGTGCGCAGGGTGGTGTCCATGCCCTTGATCACGGCAGTGACTTCGACGGTTTCCGCTGCCAGCATGCCTGGCTTGTTGCCCTGCGGCGCGGTGGCGAGCAGGCCGGCGGCGCCGTTGTCACTGACTTCATTGGGCTGGCGCAGGTAGACCACACGTTCCATGGCTACTTTGGCCCGAACCTTGTCGCCTACGGCGAGTTGCTCGAAGTTCTGCATTTCGGCAGGTGCATTGAAGCTGTGGGTGTTGCCGCGCGCATCGCGCAGAGTGAAGCGACGGTTGGCCTTGTCCACGGCGCTGACGGTGGCCAGAAGCTCTTCAGTCTCGGTGACTGCGCCGCCCGGCACGCCCGGAGTGAAGGCCTCAGAGCGAGTCTGAGTGGTGTCCAGCTCGTCAGTGCCATTGCTCTGGCAGCCCAGCAGCAGTGCGCTGGCCAGGGACAGAGTGAGAATACGTGTTGCGTTCATGCTGAGCTCCTTGCTGAATGTGGCGGCGGTATCACCATTTGCGCGCTGGCGCAGGGCTGCGCCCCGCTCACTAGCGTAGCAGCGCCGCGTCAGTCCATCGTACTGAGGCGGCCAGTAACGGGCTCTCGTGCTATCTTCGCGCGCTTCGCTTCACATTCTGGATTGCCGTACATGAAATTCATCCACCAGCGCGAGTTTCTTAACGAGGGCGACACGGTCGTCATTCAGTGCTCGCAGCCCTGCAACATCCGCCTGATGAACGATGCGAATTTCCGCAGCTTCAAGAACGGCGGCCGGCACACTTACCACGGTGGTGCCTTCGATCGTTTCCCGGCGCGTATCAAGGTGCCCAGCGATGGCTTCTGGAATGTCACCCTGGATACGGTAAGCCGCCGTGCCGTCAGCGTGACGCGCAAGCCGCAGATGGACTATACGATCAAGTTCATTCGCCGTTCAGCCTGAGTGCTTCTGCTCGCCCAGGTGCATCGGGCGGGCCAGGCGATACTGGTTATCGCCGCAGCGCTTGGCCTCGTACATGGCCTGATCGGCGCTGTGCAGCAGGCGGTCGATGCTGTTGCCGTGCTCCGGGTAGAGCGCGATACCCAGGCTGACACCGACTTTTTGCTGGCCCTGATCCAGGTTGATGGGTGGTAGCACCGCTGCCAGCAACTTGGCGGCGATGGCAGCTGCTTCTTCCTGGATCGGGCGCTGCGGCGACAAGCCCTCAAGGAGTGCGACAAACTCGTCACCGCCCAGCCGCGCTATGCCGTCCGAGTCGCGCAGCGCTTGCTTAAGTCGTTTGCCGAGTTCGATCAGAACCTGATCGCCGGCGGCGTGGCCCAGGTCGTCATTGATGGCCTTGAAGCCGTTCAAGTCGATGAAGACCAGCGCCACCCGCGTGCCATTGTGCTGGGCGCGTTGCAGGGCTTCGCGCAGGTGCTCTTCAAAGCGCAGGCGGTTGTACAGGCCGGTCAGTGGGTCATGGTGGGCGAGCCTGTGCAGTTGGCTGACGCTGGCTTTTTCCTCGGTGATGTCGCGCACCACCCCCATCATCTTGAGCGGCTGGCCCCGGGCGTCTTTGATCACGTTGCCGGTCTCGCGTAGCCAGTGGATGCTGCCGTCCGGCCAGATCACGCGGTATTCCTCATCGTGGTTCTCGCCGGTTTCGATGCAGCGCAGTTCGCCGGCACGAACCTGAGCGCGGTCATCCGGGTGCACGCTGTCACAGAACAGCCGGTTGGAGGGCGTTACTTCGCCGACCCGGTAGCCAAACATGGCGTAAATGGCTTCCGACCAGTACAGGCGATCGGTGTCGATATCCCAGTCCCAGGTGCCGATACGGGCGAAGTACTGGCTACGCTGAAAACGCTCGCGTTCGGCTGTAGAAGCTTGCGGCTGAAGAAGTAGCAGTTCGTCACTGCCGATGCGTGCGGGGATTCGGCATATGCGCAGCGTACGTTGTCGACCTTCATCATCTTGTAGGATGATCGATTGAGTCGCTTCTGCACTGAGTGGTGGGAGCCAGTTGGAAAGCGGGTGCCCCCGCAGGTCGGTGGCGTCGCTGCCGAGCAGGCTTCGCGCAGCGGGGTTGTGCGACTTGATCAGACCCTGCGTGCTGATGCGCAGAACGCCTTCTTCGAGTCGCTCCAGCAGTAACTGTTGTTGCTGCAGGCGGCGGTACAGCAGGCCCAGGACGACCATCCCGGTCAGTGCGAGCAGTGGGAGCAGCAGGGCAAACAACGGTGGCTCTCCAGGTGAAATCTGTCAGTGCAGGCATTATGCCTTCACTTTGTGTGCTTATTGGCCAGAGTTTCTATCTTCTGCTGGCTACGGCGCCGTCACATTGTGCTCGCTTGTGGCATCGGGCAGTGTCGAGCCTGAAAGTTGTTTGCCGGGATAGCTTTGCCCCGTAGATTTTGCGACCTTCGAGCCAGCCCGCAGTACAAGGCCATCATCGTGCTTGCCGAACACTCCGTTTATCGTCAGCCAGGGTTCCTGCCGTTTCTCGTCAGCCGTGTGCTGGCCATGTTCGCTGTGCAGATTCTTGCCGTGGTAGTGGCCTGGCAGGTCTATGACCTGACCCGCGATCCCATGGCGTTGGCCTATGTCGGCCTGGCCCAGTTCATCCCCATGCTGTTGTTGCTGATGCCGGCAGGGGACCTGATCGACCGTTACGATCGCAAACTGATCCTGGCGCTGAGCTGGGGCGTGGAGGCGCTGTGTGCGGCGGCCTTGCTCTGGCTGTCGCTGATGCAGGGGCCAGTTGGTGTCTTCTATATAGTGCTGGTGTTCTATGGCTGCGCCCGCGCCTTTACCGGCCCGGCGCTGTCCAGTCTGCTGCCGCAGATCGTACCGCGCGAGCGCTTGGCGCCGGCCATCGCCGCCAACAGCATGATAGTGCGCGCCTCGACCATCTCCGGCCCGGTACTGGGTGGCGGACTTTATGCCCTGGGCGGCGGCGGCCTGACCTATGCGGTGTGCCTGGGCTGCTTCCTGGGCGGCGTGCTGATGCTGGGGCTGGTCAAGGTGCGCTACGCCGAAGCGCGCCAGGCCCTGGAGTCCACCGCCTGGCAGCGCTTTACCGCGGGTATTCAGTTCATCCGATCGCGACCGATCATTCTCGGCACCATTTCGCTGGACCTGTTCGCGGTGTTGCTCGGCGGCGTGGTGGCGCTGTTGCCTATCTACGCCCAGGAAGTGCTCCAGGTCGGCCCGACCGGACTCGGCATTCTGCGCAGTGCCATGGCCATCGGTGAAGTGCTGGTCGGTTTTTATCTGAGCGTGCGTCCGTTCAACCGCCATGTGGGCATGAGCATGTTTGCTGCCGTGGCAGTGTTCGGCGTGGCTAACCTGGTGTTCTCGCTGTCCAGCCTGTTCTGGTTGTCCTTTGCCGCGCTGCTGGTGGCGGGCGGTGCGGATATGGTGAGCATGTATATCCGTTCTTCGCTGGTGCAGTTCTCCACCCCGGATGCCATGCGGGGCCGGGTGAATGCCGTGAACATGCTGTTCATCGGCTCCTCCAATGAACTGGGCGAGTTCCGCGCCGGCAGCAGTGCGGCTTGGTTCGGTGCGGTGCCGGCGGCGCTACTGGGCAGCCTGTGCACGCTGGGTGTGGTCGGCGGCTGGATGTGGGGCTTTCGTAGTCTGCGCAAGGTCGATCGCTTCGAGGATGCCGCGCCCCCCCCGTGCATAGTTCTTTTGGCACCAAGCCATCTTCGGCTTGGTGCCATTGGTTCTTGGGCTTCTCGTCCGCTCAGCTATTCCTCTATCGATGTCATAGCGCATTCAGGGTTGTTTAATGATGCTTGCCATATAATATTACGCTCGTCATTCAATCAATCGCGGAGATTAACCATGAGCAAGCAAGGCAAGGCGCTGATTACCGGCGCATCTTCTGGGATCGGGGCAACCTACGCCGAGCGCCTTGCGCTGCGTGGTTATGACTTGCTGCTGGTGGCGCGTGATCTGCCACGCCTGCAGGCGCTGGCCGAGCGCCTGTCCGCTCAGTACGGTGTAGCGGTTGAGGTGCTCAAGGCGGATCTGACCGACAAGACTGACCTGCTGGCCGTCGAGCAGAGGTTGCGTGGCGACGGCGCCATCAGCCTGCTGGTGAACAACGCCGGGGTAGCCAGCAATGGCACGCTGGCAGAGGCGGATCTGGAGCAGGCCGAGCGCCTGATCCAGTTGAACGTGGTGGCACTGACACGCCTGGCTTCGGCGGCAGCCGCGCGGTTTTCCGCGGCAGGCCGCGGCGCCATCGTCAATGTCGCTTCGGTGGTGGCCTTGGCGCCGGAAATGTTCAACGCCGTATACAGCGCCTCCAAGGCCTATGTGCTGAGCCTGACGCAGACCCTGCATGGCGAGATCGCCGCCAAGGGTGTCCAGGTACAGGCCGTGCTGCCTGGCGTGACGCGGACCGAGATCTGGGAGCGCAGCGGTATCGATGGCAGCAAGTTGCCGCCGGAGATGATCATGGAGGTTGGCGAGATGGTCGACGCAGCTCTGGCCGGTTTCGATCAGGGCGAGCTGATCACCATTCCCTCGCTGCCGGATGCGGCTGACTGGCAGGCTTTCGTTACCGCCCGTGCGGCCTTGGGGCCGAACCTGTCACGTAACCAGGCGGCGCCGCGCTACAAGCGCTGAGGTAGAACGAAAAAGCCCCCGGATGGACTCTCGGGGGCTTTTTTGCGGGCGCCGTTCAGGCCTCGGCTTGCTGTAAGAGCAGGTCGCGCGTGCTGGTGCGTAACAATTCCGCCAGTTCGGGGTCGGTGACGCTTCGCGACAGTACCAGGGCGCCAACCATGGCCGAGAGAATCAGCGCGCTCTGCTTGTCGGCATCCTCGCCGGACAGGCCGCTGGCGATGGTTTGCAGGCGATCGCGCACTATCTGGTCGGTGATACGGCTGGGTTGGCCGCGTTGGCCCAGCTCGGCGGACATGGTCGGCAGCGGGCAGCCAGCGCCGGGTGATTGGCAGTGTGCGGAGGAGAGGTAGCGCTTGATCAGTTCTTGTAGCGGGTTTGGTGCCTGATCAAGGTCGGTGAGGCCAGCCTTGAGCTGGTCGGCACTCTGCTGGAGGGCCTGCTCGACCAGGTCGTCCTTCGATTTGAAGTGCGCGTAGAAACCGCCATGAGTCAGGCCCAGCGCCTTCATCAAAGGCTGTAGACCGGTTGCCAGCACGCCGTCGCGGCGAAAGCGCAGAGCCGCTTCATCGATGATGCGTTGATGGGTCTTGGCTTTGTGGTCTTCCGAATAGCGCATGCGATCAGCTCCTGGCAAAGGTTGGAATGCCGACCTTAATGTTACACGGTCGGCAGGTTGTGTGATCCAGCGAGGTGCTGAGCCCTGCCGGTATCAGACGGCTTCGAGCAAGGTGGCGACGCCCTGGCCTCCGGCAATGCACTGGGTGGCGATGGCGTAACGACCGCCGGTGCGCTTGAGCAGCGCAGCGGCCTTGCCGGTGATGCGTGCGCCGGTGGCGCCCAGCGGGTGGCCAAGGGCGAGGGCGCCGCCGTCCAGATTGACCCTGGCCATGTCCAGGCCCAGCTCACGCACGCAGGCGATGGACTGGCTGGCGAAGGCCTCGTTGATTTCGACCAGGGCGATGTCGGCGATATTCAAACCGGCACGCGCCAGCACCTTGCGAGTTGCCACCACAGGGCCCATGCCCATGATCTCCGGCGCGCAGCCGCCGACCGCAACGGCCTTGATGCGAGCAAGGATATCCAGACCGTGATTGCGCGCGAATTCCTCGCTGCACACCAGTACGGCGGCGCTGCCGTCGGTGAGAGGCGAGGAGGTGGCGGCGGTGACGCTGCCGCCGAAGGCCGGCTTGAGCTGGGCCAGCGCGTCTAGGTGGGTGCCGGGGCGGATGCAGCCGTCTTCGCTGACCAGACCGTCCGGCGTCTCCACCGCAAGGATTTCGTCCTTGAAGTATCCCAGCTCACGGGCCTTTGCCGCCTTGGCGTGAGACTCGATTGCCATTGCCTCCTGCTCCTCGCGGTTGACCCCGAAGCGTTTAGCCACTTCCTCGGCAGTGTGCCCCATGGCCATATAGGCCTGCGGGAAACTGCTCATCAGGCTGGGGTTGGGTGAAATGTTGAAGCCGCCCATGGGCACGCGGGTCATGGATTCCACGCCGGCGCAGAGGAAAGCGTCGCCGGCACCGAGCAGGATCTGCCCGGCGGCGAAGTGCACCGCAGTCATGGATGAGCCGCAGAAACGGTTGACCGTGGCTCCGCCGAGGGTTTCGGGAAAGCCGGCACGGAAGCTGGCGATACGGGCGATGTTCATGCCCTGTTCGGCCTCGGGGTAGGCGCAGCCCATGATCACGTCTTCCAATTGGCTTGGATCAAGATCAAGTTTGTTGACCAGGCCCTTCAACACTTGGGCGGCCAGATCGTCGGGGCGCAGATTGATCAGGCCGCCTTTTTTGGCGAAGTGAAAGGGGGAGCGGGCGTAGCCGGCGATTACGATGGAGGTCATGCTGGATTTCCTTTTTTGCATGTTGATCGACATATATTTGGTCGGCATTTTCGTGCTGAAGTGCGGATCAGCAGTTCTAGGCTGCACCTCGCTCGCGCAGGTCGAAAATCATGCAGGTAGTGGAACCGACGGCATACAGTCGGTCGTTTGCGTCGTAGATCCGTCCTTCGGCCAAGGCCGTGGAGCGGCCCAGATGCACCAGCTTGCCTTCCGCGCGCACCGGCCCGGTGTCACGGGTCAGAGCGCGTACATAGCTGATGCGCAAGTCGATGGTGGTATAGCCCTGGCCAGGCTCAAGCCGGGTATGCACGGCACAGCCCATGCAGGAGTCGAGCAGGGTGGCTGCATAACCACCGTGCACACTCCCTAACGGGTTGTAGTGCCGTGCGTCAGGTGTGCCTTGGAACAGAAACCGCCCTGGCTCCCATTCCAGCGGAACGAAGTCGACAAGATGCCCGAAGGGTGGACTGGGCAGTTCTCCTCGACCAATTCGGTCGAAGAACTCCTGAGCGCTCAGCTCGCTGACCTGTTGCAGCGACAACGTACCGGGCTCACCGAGCCTGTCGCGTGCTATTTGCTCGGCCTGTTTCCAGGCCATCAGGCGCTCTTTTTGGCTATGTGTTGTCATCTTGCTTCTTCTCCCTGTGTCTTTTGATGATCGTCATCATTCAATAAATAATATTATGGCTGAAATGTAAATGGGCGATTCCATTGCGGGGCTGCGCTGGGCCAAATCCCTCTCCGGCTGCTTATTCCGTTTCTGGGCAACCTTTAGCGTTGCTTTGATGCGTCGCCAGGGTCATGACATGCCGGTCTTGTCGGCATTCGTTACAGCTTTCGGTCGGGACAGCAGTGTTGGCGGGGCTGGTGACTTACCTGATGGCCGCTATATGGCTGCTGGAGGCGATCTCGCTGAGCTTGTTCTCGTTAGGGTGCGGTAAGAGCTGCGGGCATGCTCTGCGCGGGTGCTGGCTTGTTCCATCGTGCCAGACACTTGGTAATCGCAGGCCGAGCCGGCATTGGGGATGGCGTTGTCGGGTTCGCTAGTCGTGGGTGCTGTGAGTTAGCCCGGGGCGGTTTGCTCTGTCAGTGCTTCGGTCGGTTTTGATCGAAAGCGGTTGAAAGAGGTGGTTGACAGCGGTTTTGAACGCTGTAGAATTCGCCTCCCGCTGACGAGAAGAGAATCTGATCCGAGGCGCAAGC
>NZ_JBICIT010000021.1:0-14455 GCF_043102245.1 Pseudomonas sp. zbq_18
TCTCCCGCAAGCGGGAGAGGGGTGAGTCAGGCGTCCAGCAGCTCGGCGGCGGTTTCCAGGATATTGGCCACGGTGAAGCCAAATTCCTCGAACAGCTGGGCGGCCGGCGCCGACTCACCGAAGGTGGTCATGCCGATGATGCGCCCTTCCAGGCCAACGTACTTGTACCAGAAGTCGGTATGGGCGGCCTCGATGGCGATGCGCGCCCCGACCTGCAGCGGCAGCACGGCCTGCTTGTAGGCGGCGTCCTGCTGGTCGAACACGGAGGTCGACGGCATGGACACCACGCGCACCTTCTTGCCCTGCTCGCTCAGCTTGTCGAAGGCCTGCACGGCCAAACCGACTTCCGAACCGGTGGCGATCAGGATCAGCTCCGGCTCGCCGGCGCAGTCCTTCAGCACATAGCCGCCGCGGGCCACGTCGGCCAGTTGCTGGGCATCACGCGCCTGGTGCGGCAGGTTCTGGCGGCTGAAAATCAGCGCGGACGGGCCGTCGGCACGCTCGATGGCGTACTTCCAGGCCACGGCGGACTCCACCGCATCGGCCGGACGCCAGGTGTCCAGGTTCGGCGTGCCGCGCAGGCTGGCCAGCTGTTCGATCGGCTGGTGGGTCGGACCGTCTTCGCCCAGGCCGATGGAGTCGTGAGTGAACACGAACAGCACGCGCTGCTTCATCAGCGCCGCCATGCGCACGGCATTGCGCGCGTATTCCATGAAGATCAGGAAGGTCGCGCCATAGGGAATGAAGCCGCCGTGCAGGGCGACGCCATTCATGATCGCGCTCATGCCGAACTCGCGCACGCCGTAGAACAGGTAGTTGCCGGTGGCATCGTCAGCGGAGACGCCCTTGCAGCCTTTCCACAGGGTCAGGTTGGAACCGGCCAGGTCGGCGGAACCGCCGAGGAACTCCGGCAGCAGCGGGCCGAAAGCGTTCAGCGCGTTCTGGCTGGCCTTGCGGCTGGCGATGGTCTCGCCCTTGGCGGCGACTTCCTGCACATAGGCGGCGGCTTTCTCGGCGAAGTCGGCCGGCAGCTCGCCGGCCAGGCGGCGCTTGAGCTCGGCGGCCAGCTCGGGATAAGCGGCGGCGTAAGCGGCGAAGCGCGCATCCCAGTCGGCCTCGCGGGCCGCACCGGCAGCCTTGGCGTCCCACTCGGCGTAGATCTCGGCCGGGATCTCGAACGGGCCATGATTCCAGCCCAGCTGAGCGCGGGTAGCGGCGATCTCGTCGTTGCCCAGCGGCGCGCCGTGGCACTCTTCCTTGCCGCCCTTGTTCGGCGAACCGAAGCCGATCACGGTCTTGCAGCAGATCAGGGTCGGGCGGTCGGTGGTCTTGCGCGCGGTCTCGATGGCGATCTTGATTTCTTCGGCGTCATGGCCGTCGACGTTGCGGATCACCTGCCAGCCGTAGGACTCGAAGCGCGCCGGGGTGTCGTCGGTGAACCAGCCGTGGACTTCGCCATCGATGGAGATGCCGTTGTCGTCGTAGAAGGCGATCAGTTTGCCCAGGCCCAGGGTGCCGGCCAGCGAGCAGACTTCATGGCTGATGCCTTCCATCATGCAACCGTCGCCGAGGAAGGCGTAGGTGAAGTGATCGACGACGGTGTGACCGTCACGGTTGAACTGGGCGCCCAGCACCTTTTCGGCGATGGCGAAGCCGACGGCATTGGCGATGCCCTGGCCCAGCGGGCCGGTGGTGGTCTCCACGCCCGGGGTGTAGCCGTATTCCGGGTGACCCGGGGTGCGGCTGTGCAGCTGACGGAACTGCTTGAGATCGTCGATGCCCAGGTCGTAGCCGGTCAGGTGCAGCAGCGAGTAGATCAGCATCGAGCCGTGACCGTTGGACAGCACGAAACGGTCGCGATCAGCCCAGTTCGGGTTCTGCGGGTTGTGCTTCAGGTAGTCGCGCCACAGCACTTCGGCGATGTCCGCCATGCCCATGGGGGCACCGGGGTGGCCGCTGTTGGCCTTTTGCACGGCATCCATGCTGAGCGCACGAATGGCATTGGCTCGCTCACGACGGCTGGGCATCGAAAAATCTCCTGGGGGGACGGGTCACGGAAAAAGGCGCGTATTTTCGCCCAGCCTGGCACTCAGGGGCAATGACAGATGGTCGATGCCCGCCACCATTCACCGCAAAAAACCTCAAAGGCAAATATCAAAACTTTTTGATATTGCTGTTGCTGCCTGAAAAATGACCGACTAGACTGCCGTCCCCATGAATGCGCGCGCACCCCAGCTCCACTTCGAGCCCGCCGACGAACTCGCCGCCCTGTGCAAGGCCGGCGGCGATCCGCTGCGCCTGAACGTGCTGCGCGCGCTGGCCAACGACTCGTTCGGCGTACTTGAGCTGGCGCAGATCTTTGCCATCGGCCAGTCCGGCATGAGCCACCACCTCAAGGTACTGGCCCAGGCCGGACTGGTGGCGACCCGCCGCGAGGGCAATGCAATTTTCTATCGCCGCGCCCTGCCTCAGAGCGAACTGCTCGGCGGCGTGCTGCACAGCGCCCTGCTCAATGAAGTCGATGCCCTGCAACTGGCCGAGGACGTGCGCGCACGCATCGCCGCCGTACACGCGCAGCGCGCCGCGGCCAGCCGCGATTACTTCGCCCGCAGCGCGGACAAGTTCCAGGCCCAGCAGGACCTGATCGCCGGCCTGCCACAGTATCGCGACAGCGTGCTGGCCCTGCTCGATGCGCTGGGTTTCGCCGCCGGCAGCACGGCGCTGGAGGTCGGCCCCGGCGATGGCGGTTTCCTGCCCGACCTGGCCCAGCGCTTCGGCCACGTGGCAGCGCTGGATAACAGCGAGGCGATGCTGGAGCTGGCGCGCCAGCGCTGCCAGAAAGAACAACTGGGCAATGTCGAACTCAAGCTCGCCGACGCCCTCATCGACGACATCGACGCCGCCGACTGCGTGGTGGTGAACATGGTGCTGCACCATTTCGCCGCCCCGGCCGTGGCGCTCAAGCAGCTGGCACGTTTGGTCAAGCCAAGCGGCAGCCTGTTGATCACCGAGCTATGCAGCCATGACCAGAGCTGGGCCAGGACGGCCTGCGGTGATCTCTGGCTCGGCTTCGACCAGGAAGAACTGGCCCGCTGGGCCGACGCCGCGGGGCTCACGCCCGGCGAGAGCCTCTATGTGGGCCTCAAGAACGGCTTTCAGATTCAGGTACGGCACTTCGCCAAGCCGGATGCGAAGCAACCTCAGGAATGAATAGGACTTTGAAATGAGCGAATACTCCCTGTTTACCTCCGAATCCGTGTCCGAAGGCCACCCGGACAAGATCGCCGACCAGATTTCCGATGCCGTTCTCGACGCCATCATCGCCCAGGACAAGCACGCCCGCGTGGCCGTGGAGACCCTGGTGAAGACCGGCGTCGCCATCGTCGCCGGCGAAGTCACCACCAGCGCCTGGGTCGATCTCGAGCAGATCGTTCGCGACGTGATCTGCGACATCGGCTACACCAGCAGCGACGTCGGCTTCGACGGCGCCACCTGCGGCGTGATGAACATCATTGGCAAGCAGTCCCCGGACATCAACCAGGGCGTCGATCGCGCCAAGCCGGAAGACCAGGGCGCCGGCGACCAGGGCCTGATGTTCGGCTACGCCAGCAACGAAACCGACGTGCTGATGCCGGCGCCGATCCGCTTCTCCCACGCCCTGGTCGAGCGCCAGGCCGAGGCACGCAAGTCCGGCCTGCTGCCGTGGCTGCGCCCGGATGCCAAGTCCCAGGTCACCTGCCGCTATGAAGACGGCAAGGTCGTCGGCATCGACGCCGTGGTGCTGTCCACCCAGCACAACCCGGACGTCGCGCTGCCTGACCTGCGCGAGGCGGTGATGGAGCTGATCATCAAGCACACCCTGCCGGCCGAGCTGCTGCACAAGGACACCCAGTTCCACATCAACCCGACCGGCAACTTCGTGATCGGCGGGCCGGTGGGCGACTGCGGCCTGACCGGGCGCAAGATCATCGTCGACAGCTACGGCGGCATGGCCCGTCACGGCGGCGGCGCCTTCTCCGGCAAGGACCCGTCCAAGGTCGACCGCTCGGCCGCCTACGCCGGCCGTTACGTGGCGAAGAACATTGTCGCCGCAGGCCTGGCCGAGCGCTGCGAGATCCAGGTGTCCTACGCCATCGGCGTGGCCCAGCCGACCTCCATCTCGCTCAACACCTTCGGC
Source organism: Pseudomonas sp. zbq_18 (assembly GCF_043102245.1). Classification (NCBI taxonomy): domain Bacteria; kingdom Pseudomonadati; phylum Pseudomonadota; class Gammaproteobacteria; order Pseudomonadales; family Pseudomonadaceae; genus Pseudomonas; species Pseudomonas sp. zbq_18. Next base: position 4,178 of record NZ_JBICIT010000021.1, read on the forward strand.
ACCCACAAGATCGCCGAGGAGAAGATCATCCAGCTGGTGCGCGAAGTGTTCGACCTGCGTCCCTATGCCATCACCAAGATGCTCGACCTGCTGCACCCGATGTATCGCGATACCGCGGCCTACGGCCACTTCGGCCGCACCCCGCAGCAGAAGACCGTCGGCAACGACAGCTTCAGCACCTTCACCTGGGAGAAGACCGACAAGGTCGACGCCCTGCGCGCGGCTGCCGGCCTCTGAGCCACAGGCCGCGACGCCAGAAGCCCCGCATATGCGGGGCTTTTTTATGAGCCGCGCACCTGGCGCCCGCTGCGCTAGGCTTGCCTGGTCATTTCGAGAGCAAGGATGCTCCCATGTCACGCTGGATCGCGTTATGCCTGGCGCTTTGTGCAGCGCCATTGTCGGCCGCTACCTGCCCCGAATGGTCAGCCGCACGGGCCGCCACTGAAGTCTCTGCCCTGCAACAGCGCCTGGCCACCTGGGATCACGCCTACCATGTCGAAGGCCGTGTACTGGTTAGCGATGAGGTGTACGACCAAAGCCGCGCACGCCTCGCGCAGTGGCAGGCCTGCTTCGCCAAACTCCCCAAAGCAGCCAACGCCCCACTGCATGACGCCGGCGGGCGCGCCATCCATCCGGTGCCTCAGACCGGCCTGAACAAACTGCCCGACCTGCAGGCGGTAACGGCCTGGATGGCCAACCGCACTGACCTGTGGATTCAGCCGAAGGTCGATGGCGTGGCCGTCACCCTGGTCTATCGCGACGGCCACCTGAGCCGGGTAATCAGCCGCGGCGATGGTCGCAGCGGCCAGGACTGGACGGCACAGGCGCGCCGCATTCCGGCCATTCCCCTCCAGCTGGCACAGCCTGCCGAACTGATCCTGCAGGGCGAGCTGTACTGGCGCCTGGACGGCCATGTGCAGCGCCGCTCAGGTGGACTGAACGCGCGCAGCCGAGTGGCCGGCGCCCTGGCGCGCACGGTCCTGGCAGAAACGACCGCAGCACAGATCGGCCTGTTTGTCTGGGACTGGCCCAACGGTCCGTCGAAGATGAGCGAGCGCCTGGCAGGCCTGCAGGCAATGGGCTTCGCCGATAGCGCAACGCTGACCCAACCGCTGCGCACGACCACCGACGCCGCCCAGTGGCGCGAACACTGGTATGCCAGTGCCCTGCCCTTCGCCAGCGATGGCGTGGTGTTGCGCCAGGGGCAACGGCCTCCGGCCACTGGCTGGGTCGCCGCGCCACCACACTGGGCCGCAGCCTGGAAATACCCGCTGCGCGAGGCACTGAGCGAAGTGCGCGCCGTGCAGTTCAAGATCGGCCGCAGTGGGCGCATCACCCCATTGCTGCAACTGGCGCCGGTGGAGCTGGATGGCCGCACCGTGCAGCGCGTCAGCCTCGGCTCACTCAAGCGCTGGCAGGCGCTGGATGTACGCCCTGGCGACCAGGTCAGCATTACCCTGGCCGGCCTGACCATTCCTCGACTGGAACAGGTTGCCTGGCGCAGCCAGGTGCGTGCAGCGCTGGCCGTACCCGACCCCGCCAGGTATCACGACCTGAGCTGCTGGCAGCCGACGCCAGGCTGTGAAAGCCAGTTCAGTGCACGCCTGGAGTGGCTGAGTGGCAAGCGCGGTCTGGCCCTGCCCGAGGTCGGCGCCGGCACCTGGAACACACTGCAACCACAAGGCTTGCTGGACTGGCTGGAGCTGGACGAAGCGGCGCTGGCCTCGCGCCCAGGCCTCGGCCCGCGCAGTGCCGCCAGGCTCAGCGCCAGCTTTGCTCTGGCGCGGCAACGCCCCTTTGCCCAGTGGCTACGCGCCCTCGGCCTGCCGCCTAGCGGCTCGGCGCCGCTGGGAGAAGACTGGGACAGCCTGGCCACCCGTGATCACGCGGCATGGGACGCCTATGCCGGAATCGGCGCCAGCCGCGCCGCACAGCTGGTTGCATTCTTTCGCGAACCACAGGTTCTGGCGCTGCGTGAGCAGCTACGCGCCGCCGGCGTGGCCGGCTTTCAGTAGACACGGAACTCGTCGTGACAGGCCCGGCAGGCGGCCTCGACCTTGGCCACTGGATCGACCAGCGCAGGCTTGCGCAGGGGCTGAACCTGAGCTGCCGCACGCAGCTCGGCGGTACTCGCTTCCAACTCGCGGGCCAGCTGCTGGAAGCGTTCCTGGCGCTGCCAGACCTCGTCACGCGCCTGACTGCCATCGAGGTTCTCGCGCACCTGCGGGAAGTGCTGCCAGGGCTGACGGGAGATCTCGTCCAGGTGCGTCGCGCCCTGGGTGAAGCGCTCGGCATTGAACATCAGCCGCCCGCGCAGCATGCCGCCGAGGTCCTCGCTGGTCTTGAGCATGTCCTTGAAGATCGCCTGGCGCTGACCCAGTGGCGAGTTGGGGTCGACCCGGTCGCAACCGACGATCAGGGTGCAGGCCAGCACGGCGAACAGGATTTTCGAGGTCATCATCTTCAGCCAGTCGTTTGCCAAAAGGCCGACAGTATTGCCAGTCCGTCTGCTCCCGCCAAGGGTCAGGTCGCCGCAGCCTCCTCGGGGAGCGGTCGCGAGTGAGCGCTGCAGGCTGCAGCCATTGCCGAGCACAGGGCACTCCTGCCTTAGGGATGCGGCTGCGCCGAGAGCATGCCGGCCGACCACTCATCACGTGTGACAAGGATTTCAATGCAGCGCTTGGCATGCGACGGAAAGCCTTGGGCAAGCTGCACAGCATGGCTATAATCGCCGGGCTTCACACGATTGGCTCCGCCCGGTCGTGCCCGCCACCTGTCCGAGGGGCGCTGCAGCAAACTCTGGTTGACGGAGATTTGTCAGGCTCGGATGGGGCGTTTACCCGAACGCATCAACGGCGCCCATTCGCAGACAACGAATGGAGAGCTTTCGCATGAGCGCTGCTTTTACCGATTACAAGGTCGCCGACATTTCCCTGGCCGACTGGGGCCGCAAGGAACTGACCATCGCCGAGTCCGAGATGCCGGCACTGATGGGCCTGCGTCGCAAGTACGCCGCCAGCCAGCCGCTGAAAGGCGCCAAGATCCTCGGCTGCATCCACATGACCATCCAGACCGGCGTGCTGATCGAGACGCTGACCGCGCTGGGCGCCGAAGTGCGCTGGTCGAGCTGCAACATCTTCTCCACCCAGGACCAAGCCGCTGCCGCCATCGCCGCCGCCGGCATCCCGGTATTCGCCTGGAAGGGCGAGACCGAGGAAGAGTACGAGTGGTGCATCGAGCAGACCATCCTCAAGGACGGCCAGCCGTGGGACGCCAACATGGTGCTGGACGACGGCGGTGACCTGACCGAGATCCTGCACAAGAAATACCCGCAGATGCTCGAGCGCATCCACGGCATCACCGAAGAAACCACCACCGGTGTGCACCGCCTGCTCGACATGCTCAAGGCCGGCACCCTGAAAGTCCCGGCGATCAACGTCAATGACGCGGTCACCAAGAGCAAGAACGACAACAAGTACGGCTGCCGCCACAGCCTCAACGACGCCATCAAGCGCGGCACCGACCACCTGCTGTCGGGCAAGCAGGCGCTGGTCATCGGCTACGGCGACGTGGGCAAGGGCTCGGCGCAGTCGCTGCGCCAGGAAGGCATGATCGTCAAGGTCACCGAAATCGACCCGATCTGCGCCATGCAGGCCTGCATGGACGGCTTCGAGCTGGTGTCGCCGTACATCGACGGCATCAACGACGGTACCGAGGCCAGCATCGACAAGGCGCTGCTGGGCAAGATCGACCTGATCGTCACCACCACCGGCAACGTCAACGTGTGTGACGCCGGCATGCTCAAGGCCCTGAAGAAGCGCGCCGTGGTGTGCAACATCGGCCACTTCGACAATGAGATCGACACCGCCTTCATGCGCAAGAACTGGGCGTGGGAAGAGGTCAAGCCGCAGGTGCACAAGATCCACCGCACCGGCGCTGGCAGCTTCGACCCGGCCAACGACGACTACCTGATCCTGCTGGCCGAAGGCCGTCTGGTGAACCTGGGCAACGCCACCGGCCACCCGAGCCGGATCATGGACGGCTCCTTCGCCAACCAGGTGCTGGCGCAGATCTTCCTGTTCGAACAGAAGTTCGCCGACCTCAGCGCCGAGAAGAAAGCCGAGCGTCTGACCGTGGAAGTGCTGCCGAAGAAGCTCGACGAAGAAGTGGCTCTGGAGATGGTCAAAGGCTTCGGCGGCGTGGTCACCCAACTGACCAAGCAGCAGGCCGAGTACATCGGCGTCACTGTAGAAGGCCCGTTCAAGCCGGACACCTACCGCTACTGATGCACCGGGAAGGCGGGGCGGCAACGCCCCGCCTTCTTCGTGTCTGCAAGGACCCAAGTTATGTCGCAAGACCCACGTAGTTACAGCTTCGAGTTCTTCCCCACCAAGACCGAAGCCGGACATGAAAAACTGCTGAACGTGGCGCGCCAGCTGGCCGGCTACAACCCCAACTTCTTTTCCTGCACCTACGGTGCCGGCGGCTCGACCCGCGACCGCACGATGAACACCGTGTTGCAGCTGGACGGTGATGTCGGCGTGCCGACCGCGCCGCACCTGTCCTGCGTCGGCGACAGCAAGGACGAGCTGCGCAGCCTGCTCAGCCAGTACAAGAACTCCGGCATCCAGCGCATCGTCGCCCTGCGTGGCGACCTGCCTTCCGGCATGGGCATGGCCAGCGGCGAGCTGCGCTACGCCAACGAGCTGGTCGAGTTCATCCGCAACGAAACCGGCGATCACTTCCACATCGAAGTGGCGGCCTATCCGGAAGTGCACCCGCAGGCGCGCAGCTACGAGGACGACCTGCAGAACTTCGTGCGCAAGTGCCAGGCCGGCGCCAACAGCGCCATCACCCAGTACTTCTTCAGCGCCGACTGCTACTTCTACTTCGTCGAGCGCGTGCGCAAGCTGGGCGTGGACCTGCCGATCGTGCCGGGCATCATGCCGATCACCAACTACAGCAAGCTGGCGCGCTTCTCCGACGCCTGCGGCGCGGAGATCCCACGCTGGATCCGCAAGCAGCTGGAAGCCTACGGCGACGACCTGGACAGCATCCAGGCCTTCGGCGAGCAGGTGGTCAGCGAAATGTGCGAGCGCCTGCTAGAGGGTGGCGCACCGGGCCTGCATTTCTATACCCTGAACCAGGCAGACCCCAGCCTGGCGATCTGGAACAACCTCAAGCTACCCCGCTGAGGCCACACTGCCCGTGCCTCTCGGCACGGGCGGCGCGATCAGATACCAGGCTCAGCGCGCCGTCAGCTCCTGACGGCGCCTTCCCCGGCGCACGTCGCCGCCTGACACGGAAGCCTCGATGACTCTGACCCGCAACAAGATCAATGCCTCGGTGAGCCCCAAGGGCAGCCTGGAAACCCTCTCCCAGCGCGAAGTGCAGCAACTGCGCGCCACCGGTTCGGGCAACGTCTACCGCCTGTTCCGCCAGTGCGCCCTGGCCATTCTCAACACCGGCTCGCACAGCGACAACGCCAAGACCATTCTCGAGGCCTACCCGGATTTCGAGGTGATCATCCACCAGCAGGATCGCGGCATCCGCCTGGAGCTGCGCAACGCACCGGCCGACGCCTTCGTCGACGGCGAGATGATCGCCAGCACCCGCGAGATGCTGTTCAGCGCCCTGCGCGACATCGTCTATACCCAGAGCGAGCTGGAAAACCAGCGCATCGACCTGGACAGCTCCGAAGGCATCACCGACTACGTCTTCCACCTGCTGCGCAACGCGCGCACCCTGCGCAACGGCGTCGAGCCGAAGATGGTGGTGTGCTGGGGCGGCCACTCGATCAGCAGCGAGGAATACAAGTACACCAAGAAGGTCGGCCATGAGCTCGGCCTGCGCGGCCTGGACATCTGCACCGGCTGCGGTCCGGGCGTGATGAAGGGGCCGATGAAGGGCGCCACCATCGCCCACGCCAAGCAGCGCATCAGCGGCGCGCGCTACCTGGGCCTGACCGAGCCGGGCATCATCGCCGCCGAAGCGCCCAACCCGATCGTCAACGAGCTGGTGATCCTGCCCGACATCGAGAAGCGCCTGGAAGCCTTCGTCCGCGTCGGCCACGGCATCATCATCTTCCCCGGCGGCGTCGGCACGGCCGAGGAGTTTCTCTACCTGCTCGGCATCCTCACCCACCCGGACAACGCCAGCCTGCCCTTCCCGGTGATTCTCACAGGCCCGAAGAACGCCTCGCCCTACCTGCAACAATTGCATGACTTCATCGGCGCCACCCTGGGCAAGCAAGCCCAGGAACGCTACCGCATCATCATCAACGATCCGGCCGAAGTGGCCCGGCAGATGGCCCAGGGCATGCGCGAAGTGGAACACCACCGCCGTGAACACAACGACGCCTTCCATTTCAACTGGCTGCTGAAAATCGACGAAGGCTTCCAGCGCCCGTTCGAGGCCACGCACGCCAACATGGCCGCCCTCAACCTGACCCGCGAACAGCCGCTACACGAACTGGCGGCCAACCTGCGCCGGGCGTTCTCCGGCATCGTCGCCGGCAACGTCAAGGCCCATGGCATCCGCCTGATCGAGGAACACGGCCCGTACGAGATCAAGGGCGACCCGAGCATCATGCGCCCCCTGGATCGCCTGCTGCAGGCCTTCGTCGAGCAACACCGCATGAAGTTGCCAGGCGGCAGCGCCTACGTCCCCTGCTACCGGGTGGTTGACTGATCGCCCTGCGACTTATTGCTGACTATTCGGCCGGAGTAAAAGCCAGTACTCTGGCCGAATGCCACTATTCCAGCGCCAGATAATTGCCGCCCTATGCTTCTGCAGCCTTGTCTTCACGGCACGGGCTGAGCCGCTGCGCATCGTCACCGAGGCCTGGGCGCCTTATGTGTACGAGGAAAACGGCCAGCCGACCGGGCTCGACTACGAGATCAGCGCCGAAGTGCTGCGCCGCCTGGGCGTCGAGGTCGAATGGCAGTTCCTGCCCTGGAAGCGCTGCCTGCTGGCCCTCGAGCAGGGTCAGGCCGACGGCATCCTCGATATCTTCCGCATTCCCGAACGCGAAGCGCACATGCTGTTCGTCGAGGAGCCGCTGTCGGACGTCGAGTTCGTCCTCTTCCACTCGCGCAGCCGCCCCTACCCCTACCGCCAGTTGGACGACCTGCGCGACCTGGTCATCGGCACCTCGCCCGGCTACTGGTACAACGACCAGGCCTTCCGCGACTCACGCCTGTTCAGCCGCGAAGAGGCGCCGAGCCACGAAGCCAACCTCGGCAAACTGGTGCGCCAGCGCGTCGACCTGGTGGTCAACGACCGCCGCGCCGGGCTCTTCCTCGCCGCCCAGCTTGGCCTGGGCGAGCAAATCGGCTACAACCCCAAGGCTGTCGGTACGGACCGCCTGTATCTGGCCTTGCGCCAGACCACAGAGCTGACGGCACTGGCCGAACGCTTCAGTGCAGAACTGCGGCGCTTCAAGCAGGAAAACGCCTACGCTCGCCTGCAGGCCCGTTATGCCACCCCCGACAACACACCGATTGCCGCGAAAGATTGACTCAGCGCAAGCAATTCAGGCGACGGACAGCTAGCGGCGCCACCAGGTTGCTCTGTTATACTCCGGGCTTCCGCCAGGCTTGCGCCCGGATGCTCGGCAACCCATCGCCCAGCAGTACCGGACGGGATCGTTCAGCGAGAGCGATTCAAGCCAGGCAGCTTCCCCATCGGGCTTTCGCCCCACATTGACAGGATTACACATGTCCTTTGTTTCCCTCGGTCTCTCCGAGGCATTGGCCGGCGCCGTAGAAGCGGCCGGCTACGCCCAGCCCACTCCGGTGCAACAGCGGGCCATTCCCGCCGTGTTGCAAGGCCGTGATCTGATGGTCGCCGCCCAGACGGGTACTGGTAAAACCGCAGGCTTCGCCCTGCCGATTCTGGAGCGCCTGTTCCCGGGCGGCCATCCGGATCGCGAACACCGCCACGGGCCGAAACAGCCGCGCGTGCTGGTGTTGACGCCGACCCGCGAGCTGGCGGCCCAGGTGCACGACAGTTTCAAGGTCTACGCCCGCGATCTGCCGCTGGTCAGCACCTGCATCTTCGGCGGTGTCGGCATGAACCCGCAGGTGCAGGCCCTGGCCAAAGGTGTGGACGTGCTGGTGGCCTGCCCCGGCCGCCTGCTCGACCTGGCCGGGCAAGGTAGCGTCGACCTGTCTCACGTGGAGATCCTGGTCCTCGACGAAGCCGACCGCATGCTCGACATGGGCTTCATCCACGACGTGAAGAAGGTCCTCGCGCGCCTGCCGGCGCAGCGCCAGAACCTGCTGTTCTCGGCGACCTTCTCCAAGGACATCATTGCCCTGGCCAACAAGCTGTTGCGCGACCCCGAGCGCATCGAAGTCACACCGCCGAACACCACGGTCGAGCGCATCGAACAGCGTGTGTTCCGCATCCCGGCCACGCACAAGCGTGCCCTCCTGGCGCACCTGATCACCCTCGGCGCCTGGGAACAGGTGCTGGTGTTCACCCGCACCAAGCACGGTGCCAACCGCCTGGCCGAGTACCTGGAGAAACACGGCCTGCCGGCCGCCGCGATTCACGGCAACAAGAGCCAGAACGCGCGCACCAAGGCCCTGGCCGACTTCAAGGCCAATCAGGTACGCATCCTGGTCGCCACCGACATCGCCGCCCGCGGCCTGGACATCGACCAGCTGCCGCACGTGGTCAACTACGAGCTGCCCAACGTCGAGGAAGACTACGTGCACCGCATCGGCCGCACCGGCCGTGCCGGCCGTAGCGGCGAAGCCATCTCGCTGGTCGCGCCGGACGAGGAGAAGCTGCTCAAGGCCATCGAACGCATGACCAAGCAGCAGATTCCGGATGGCGACATGCAGGGCTTCGATGCGGCCAGCATCGAGGTGGAAAAGCCCGAGCCGCGCGGCCCTCGCCCGGAGCGCAAGCCGCGCGCGGACAAACCCAAGCACGAAGCCAAGCACGAGCCCAAGGCCGAGGGCGACACTGGCGAAGGGCAGCCGAAGAAGCGCAAGCGCCGTCGCGGCAAGGGCAAAGGCCAGGGTGAAGGCGGCCAGCAGCCGCAACAGAACCAGCCACGCCAGGCAAACAAGCCGGCCGCCCCGTTGGCCCTGCCGCCGGAGCGCGATCCCGAGGAGTTCCTCGACGACGAGTTCGACAACTTCGGCAACCGCGCGGACTACGTGCCGACGCAACCCAAGCCGCAGGGGCGCAACCCGCGCCGCGGCGGTCAGGGTGGCGGCCAGGGCAGTGCTCAGCCGCGCGGCCAGGGCGGTCAGCGCCAAGGCGGCCAGAAACAAGGCCAGGGCAAGCCCGGCGGACAGCGTCAGGGACAGGGCCCGAAACGCGGCCAGGGCCAAGGGCAGCGCGGCAATGGCGGCGGTCGCCGTCGCGATGAGCCGCGCTACGAGCGCCAGGAACCCGCCGTGCAGGACAGCCGTGCCGCCAAGCAGCCGCTGATCATCCGCAAGGGTGAGCGCCTGCCTACCGCCGAGCAGCTGGACAGCCTGAGCAACTCCCGCCCGCGCGGTGAGAAGCCAGCCCTGCTGACCCGCAAGAGCGACGCCTCGGAATAGGACTTCGCCTCATGAAAAAAGCCGGCCCCAGGGCCGGCTTTTTTATGGTTCTTCACGGAATACCGGGGTAACCCCAAAAAAGAACGGCGATCTGGTTGAAGATGTTTGTGCGACCAAACCTCTAAACCAGCACCGCCGTTCTGATGCCAAATGCTACTTCTTTCCCTCCGTTTTGGGAGGGGTTTTCTGTTGTCTCCATCAATGCTGATGCCGCCCCCCTGCAGATCGAGCTAGAGCCCAACCCGCTACATCTACCCCGCTGCGGCAGTTGCCAGCAACCCTGTTCATCAATCCACGAATACTGCACACGGCGAATCCGCGATCTACCGATACTGGGACGCCCGGTTGTTTTGCAGGTTCGATTGCGGCGGCTGTCCTGTTTCCGTTGCGGTCAGCGCATGGAGTGGATCAGCTGGTTGCAGCGCCACGCCCGACTGACGCAGCGTCTGGCCGACGCCGTGGCACTTTGCTGTGCACGGCTGCCTACCCGACACGTGGCCGAGATGTTTGGTTTGCACTGGGGCACCGTGCGCTTGCTTGAGCGACGAGCCCTTGAAGCAAAGCTGACGGCACTCTCTGCACCGCAACCCAAGCGCCTGGTGATGGATGAGTTCGCCCTCTACAAGGGGCATCGCTATGCCAGCGTGGTATTGGATGCCGAGACTCGGCGGGTTCTCTGGATCGGCGAGGGGCGTAGCCGCGAGTCCATTCG
>NZ_JBICIT010000022.1:0-378279 GCF_043102245.1 Pseudomonas sp. zbq_18
TGACTCAGTAGTCTGAGGGAGTCGTTCTTTCGAGCAGTAGTCGATGCCCTCATTTTCCCGCCCCCTCCGCCGCTTCGCGCTGCTGACCACTACCCTGGCCGGCCTGGCTTTGCTCGTTCACTACCTGCACTGGGATGATCGCGCCCAGCTCTGGCTCAAGGAGCGGGACACGCCGGCCAGCGCCCGCGCTGCCAGTATCTGGCTACCCGGCTACACCGCCAGTATCCAGCGCAAACCACTGGATGGCCTGGAAGAGGACGAAACCTCCGACCTGGCCTACAGCCCGCTGACCGGCACCCTGTTCACCGTCACCGGCAAGCTGCCCATGCTGGTGGAGCTCAGTCGCACCGGCGAAGTCCTGCGTCGCATCGCCCTCAAGGGCTTCTCCAACCCCGAGGGCGTGGCAGTGCTGGAGAACGGCAAGATCGCTGTCGCCGATGAGCGCAAACGCAACCTGTCGATCTTCGAACTTACGCCGGACACCTTCGAGCTGAATATCGCCGACGGCAACCCCTTCGACCTGGGCTTCCCCGATGCCGGCAACAAGGGCTTCGAAGGCGTAGCCTGGGACCCGGCCCAACAGCGCCTGCTGCTCGGCAAGGAGCGCAGCCCCAGACTGTTCGGTCTGGGCAGCAACGGCCAGCGCCTGCTACAGAGCGAACTGCAGCCTCTGCCCAGCTATGGCCTGGGCATGCGTAACCTGTCGGCCCTTAGCGTCGATCCACGCACAGGGCATATGCTGGCGCTTTCGGCCCAGTCTCACCTGCTGCTGGAACTGGATGAACAGGGCGAGCCAATCAGTTTCATCAGCCTGATCGGTGGCCAGAGCGGCCTGGAACGGCGAATTCCCCGTGCCGAAGGCGTGGCCATGGACGAGGAAGGCACCATCTACATGGTCAGCGAGCCCAATCTGTTCTACGTGTTTCGCAAATCGCCGGAAACACCGCCCCGGAGTTGAATTCAGCGCGTCGCAGAGACACCACTTAAGCTTTAATTCAGCCGACCGTGCTTACATGTGGCGTCTTTCCCTACGGGCTCCTCACCATCATGCGTCGTCTTACTCGCCCTGGATTTTGGCTGGCAGCGGCGCTGCTGGTACTGCTGCTGCTCGCTGCCATCGCTGCCCAACAGTTCCGCCTGTTCGAGCGCGGCTGGTTCCTGGTGCAGGAATGGCGCCATGCCAGCGAGTGGCGCGAGCAATCGGCCTGGCTGCCGGACTATGTCGCCACTCTGCAGGCCCAGCCCATCGCCGGGCTGGATGATGACGTCTCGGCCCTGACCTACGACCCGGACCGGCGCAGCCTGTTCACCGTCACCAACCAGAAGCCGCATATCGTCGAACTGTCCCTCGATGGCCGGGTGCTACGAAAAGTGCCCCTGGTGGGCTTCGGCGACCCGGAGGCTATCGAATACATCAGCCGCGGGATCTACGTCATTACCGACGAGCGCCTGCAGCGCCTGGTCAAGGTCCGCCTGGATGACGACACCCTCTTCGTCGACGCCGCCGAGTCGCAGCAACTGTCGCTGGGCATCGGCCTCAACGGCAACAAGGGCTTCGAAGGCCTGGCCTACGACAGCCAGGGCCAGCGCCTGTTCGTGGCCAAGGAACGCGACCCGGTGAGCATCTACGAGATCCATGGCTTCCCCCACACCAATCCAGACAAACCCTTCGCCGTGCATGTGGTGGACGACCCGGAGCGCGATGCCCGACTGTTCGTGCGTGACCTGTCCAGCCTGCAGTACGACGAGCGCACCGGACACCTGATGGCCCTGTCGGACGAATCGCGCCTGGTATTGGAGCTAAATGCCGATGGGCGGCCGATCAGCGCGTTGTCGCTGCTCGGTGGCCGCCAGGGGCTGGAGAAGAGTGTGCCGCAGGCCGAAGGAGTGGCCATGGACGAGCAGGGCCGGCTCTACCTGGTGAGCGAGCCGAACCTGTTCTACGTCTTCGAAAAGCAAGCAGCCGAATAACTTCAGCTATCGTCCTGCAGCGCCGCCTGTGGCGCGTTTTTCTTCACCGACTCGGTGCCCGCCACGGCACCGGCCTCGCTGGCATACAGCTGGCTCTGGCCGACCACCTGGCCGTTGGTGGCCTTGAGCACGAAGTGAAACTTGCCACCGGCCGCTGGCTTGACCTCGAAGGCCCCGTCGCGCTGCGAGTTCTTGCGCACCGACTCGATGCCGTTGAGCGCCGAGTCCTTGGCCTTGTACAGCTCGCTGGTGAGGATGATCTCGCCGTTGCCAGCGAGCAGGTTGAAGTGGAATTGGCCGTCTTTGGCAGTTTTCAGGTGAAATTTACTGGCCATGGTCTGACTCCTGTCGTGGGGAAGGTTCACCAAGCCTAGACGCTGATCGCCAATTCGCGTGCTCAGGTGGGGTTCAGCTGCCCGCGCAACAGATCGCGGAAGCTCTGGATCAGCGGTTCGCGCGACCGTCCGCGACGCAGCGCCAGACTGAACGGCGCCTGGTAGCCGAAGGTGGTCGGCAGCAGCACCTTGAGCCGCCCCTGATCGACCCAGGACTGCGCATAGTGCTCCGGCAGATAGCCGATGTAGGCGCCGGACAGCACCAGAATCAGCTGCGCCTCCATCGACTCCACCGTCGCGGCACTGTGCTTGAAACCATGCCGGGCCAGCTCGTTCTGGCTCCAGTAGCCGCGCCCGACCATGCGCTGCTGGGTGATCACCTCCGCCGGTATGCGGCGCTGGCCGAACAGTGGATGGCGGTCGCTGCAGTACAGCCAGTGCTGCTCGCGGTACAGCGCCTGATAGACCAGACCATTGGTGCGCGTATAGAAGGCGCCGATGGCCAGATCAAGGCGATTCTCCAGCACCCCCAGCTGCAACTCGGCCGGGCTCTGCACCGCCAGGTGCAGGTGCACGGCGGGATGCTCCTCGCTGTACACGCCGATCACTTCCGCCAACGGCAGCGCTGGATCGCCCACGGTGGAGTCCAATACACCGAGGTTCAGGGTGCCGCGCAGCTCACCCTTGAGCGCTGCCGAATAGCGCTCGAAACCTTCCAGTTCAGCGAGCAGGCGCAAGCACTCCTGATGAAACAGCTCACCCTTGCTGGTCAGACTGAAGCCGCCACGACCGCGGTGGCAAAGCACCAGGCCCAGCTGGCTTTCCAGCTGGCTCATGTAGGTGCTGATCGCCGAGGTGGACAGGTTGAGCTCCTGCTGGGCAGCGGCGAAACCCTGGCAGCGCACCACACTGGCGAAGATGCGCAGCAGCTTGAGATCGGGCAAGGCGAGGGTCATAGGCACAGTCCATTGGGTTAGGTGCCCATCCTAAGGCGGCGACGGTTAGTTTAGAAATTCATGAAGTAATTATTTCGCCACAGCGATTCTTTTTGTCGCCCCAGCGCAGAAGAATCGGGCCCACGCTTCGCCCGGGACGCTCGACCGTCCCGGGTTCATTACAAGACAACACCGTGAGGCCCACCCATGGACAAGATCCTGCACCAGCCCCTGGGCGGCAATGAAATGCCCCGCTTCGGCGGCATCGCCACCATGATGCGCCTGCCGCATATCCAGACCACCGAGGAAAAACGCCAGCTCGATGCCGCCTTCGTCGGCGTGCCGCTGGATATCGGCACCTCGCTGCGCTCCGGCACCCGCTTCGGCCCGCGCGAGATCCGCGCCCAGTCGGTGATGATCCGCCCCTACAACATGGCCACCGGCGCCGCCCCCTTCGACTCGATCAACGTGGCCGACATCGGCGACGTGGCGATCAACACCTTCAACCTGCTCGACGCCGTGCGCATCATCGAAGAGGCCTACGACGAGATCGTCGAACTCGGTATCAAGCCGCTGACCCTGGGCGGCGACCACACCATCACCCTGCCGATCCTGCGGGCCCTGCACAAGAAGCACGGCAAGATCGGTCTGGTGCACATCGATGCCCATGCCGACGTCAACGATCACATGTTCGGCGAGAAGATCGCCCACGGCACCACCTTCCGCCGCGCCCAGGAAGAAGGCCTGCTGGACAGCCAGCGCGTGGTGCAGATCGGCCTGCGCGCCCAGGGCTATACCGCCGAGGACTTCAACTGGAGCCGCAAGCAGGGCTTCCGCGTGGTCCAGGCCGAGGAGTGCTGGCACAAGTCGCTGGAGCCGCTGATGGCCGAAGTGCGCGAGAAGGTCGGCGGCGGCCCGGTGTACCTGTCGTTCGACATCGACGGTATCGACCCGGCCTGGGCGCCGGGCACCGGCACCCCGGAAATCGGCGGCCTGACCACCATCCAGGCGATGGAGATCATCCGTGGCTGCCAGGGTCTGGACATCATCGGCGGCGACCTGGTCGAAGTTTCTCCGCCCTACGACACCACCGGCAACACCTCGCTGCTGGGCGCCAACCTGCTCTACGAAATGCTCTGCGTGCTGCCGGGTGTGCAGCGCCGCTAGGCGCCGACCCGGCCTTTTATCCGATCCGGGCGCCAGGACGCCCGGGCACTACAACAATAAATAGGGTGCCAAGATGAACCACGAAGAATCCATGCCGCTGCTGGATGACCAGCCGCCCCGCACAGCCCGCTTCAACCTGCGCCAGCTGCTGATCTTCCTGATCCCCTCGCTGCTCGGCGTGCTGCTGTTCCTCACCCCCATCGTCTACGAAGACAAGGTCACCATCGGCCTCGGCGTGCTGGCCGATGCGCTGAAGGCGTCGCTGTCCGCCCAGCTGCCGGCCATCGCCACCGCCCTGCTGCTGTTCTCCGCCGTCTGCGGCCTGTTCGGCAGCCTGTTCAAGCCGCGCTGGGTCAGCGAGCGCCCGGCGCTGCGCGAGCTGTTCGTGCTGCATCCGTTCTGGCTGGGCCTGCGGGTGGTCGGTGCGCTGTTCGCCGCCATGACCTTCTGGCAGTTCGGCCCGGAGTGGATCTGGAACGCCAATACCGGCGGCGTGGTGCTGAAAGACCTGGCGCCGGTGCTGATCACCTTCTTCCTGGTCGCCGGCCTGGTCCTGCCGCTGCTGACCGACTACGGCCTGATGGAGTTCATCGGCACCGTCGTGCGCAATGTGTTCCGCAAGATCTTCGGCCTGCCGGGGCGTTCGGCCATCGACGCCATCGCCAGCTGGCTCGGCTCGGGCACGGTCGGCGTGCTGATCACCGCCCAGCAGTACCAGAAAGGCTTCTACAGCGCGCGGGAAGCGGCGGTGATCGCCACCAACTTCTCCATCGCCTCGATCGCCTTCAGCCTGCTGATCACCAGCTTCATGAAACTCGATCACCTGTTCGTGCCCTTCTACCTGACCGTGGTGGTCGCCGGCCTGGCCGCCGCCATCATCACCCCGCGCATCCCGCCGCTGTCGTGGAAGAAGGACGACTACGTGCCCGGCGTCGGCAAGCAGATCAGTGAAGACGTGCCGGCCGGCACCTCGCTGCTGCGCTGGGGCCTGACCCAGGCCGTGACCCGCGCCAACGCCAACCCCTCGCCCGTGCAGATGGTGCGCATCGGCGTGCACAACGTGGTCGATATCTGGCTCGGCCTGCTGCCGCTGGTGATGGCCATCGGCACCCTGTCCCTGGCCATCGCCGAGTTCACCCCGGTGTTCAACTGGCTGTCCTACCCACTGGTGCCGCTGCTCGAAGCGCTGCAGCTGCCGGAAACCGCCAAGGCCGCCCCAGCCATCCTGGTGGGCTTCGCCGACATGTTCCTGCCGGCCGTGCTGGGCAAGGGCATCGAGAGCGAGCTGACCCGCTTCGTGGTGGCTTGCGTGTCGCTGACCCAGCTGATCTACATGTCCGAAGTCGGCGTGCTGATCCTCAAGGCCAAGCTGCCGCTGAACATTCTCGAACTGTTCGTCATCTTCATCATCCGCACCCTGATCACCCTGCCGATCATCGCGCTGATGGCGCACTGGATCGTCGGTTAATACGGGGTCCCACTTCCCCCTCTCCCTCTGGGAGAGGGCCGGGGTGAGGGTCATCCGTTCCACACAGGATTCAAGACATGACCACCTGCGGCGAATTCCTCGTCAAGCAACTGCAAGCCTGGGGCGTCGACACCGTGTTCGGCATCCCCGGCGTGCACACCGTCGAGCTCTATCGCGGGCTGCCGGGCAGCAGCATCCGTCACATCACCCCGCGCCATGAACAGGGTGCCGGCTTCATGGCCGATGGCTATGCCCGCACCAGCGGCAAGCCGGGCGTGTGCTTCATCATCACCGGCCCGGGCATGACCAATATCCTCACTGCCATGGGCCAGGCCTACGCCGACTCGATCCCGATGCTGGTGATCTCCAGCGTCAACGAGCGCAATCGTCTGGGCCTGGGCAAGGGCTATCTGCATGAGCTGCCCAACCAGCGGGCAATGACCGCGGGCGTCACCGCCTTCAGCCACACCCTGATGAGCGTCGAGGAACTGCCGGCCGTGCTGGCCCGCGCCTTCGCCGTGTTCGACAGCGAGCGCCCGCGCCCGGTGCATATCGAGCTGCCGCTGGATATCATCACCGCTCCGGCCGATCACATGCAGGTGCAGCCGCGCGTGCAACTGGCGCGCCCGGCCCCGGCCCGCTCGCCGCTGCATGAAGCGGCGGCCAAGCTGGCCCAGGCCGAGAAGCCATTGCTATTGCTCGGTGGCGGCTGCGTCGAAGCCCAGGCCGAGGCCCGCGCCCTGGCCGCCGCACTGGACGCCCCGACAGCGCTGACCATCAACGCCAAGGGTCTGCTGCCGCCCGGCCATCCGCTGCTGCTGGGCAGCAACCAGTCGCTGGTGCCGGTGCGCGAACTGGCATTGGAAGCCGACGTGGTACTGGCCATCGGCACCGAGCTGGGCGAAACCGACTACGACGTGGTGTTCGACGGCAACTTCAAGCTCGGCGGCGAGCTGATCCGCATCGACATCGACCCGCAGCAGCTGATGCGCAACCATGCGCCGAGCATCGCCATCCACAGCGACGCACGCAGCGCCATGCGCGGCCTGCTGGAGCTGCTGCCGACGCGCAGCGCCAACCCGGACAGCCCCGGCGCCCAGCGCACCGCCGCCGTGCAGGCGCAACTGGCCGAAGGCTTCTCCGGCTGGGTGCACTACCGCACGCTGTTCGACACCGTGCTGCAGGCGTTGCCCGAGGCGCGCTTCGTCGGCGACTCGACGCAGACCGTGTACAGCGGCAACCACCTGGTCGAGCTGGACGGCGCGCGGCGCTGGTTCAACTCGTCCACCGGCTACGGCACCCTCGGCTACGGGCTGCCGGCAGCCATCGGCGCCAAGCTGGCCGAACCGGCGCGCCCGGTGGTGTGCCTAATCGGCGACGGCGGCATCCAGTTCACTTTGCCCGAGCTGGCCAGCGCGGTGGAGGCCGGCGTCGGCATCATCGTGCTGCTGTGGAACAACTCGGGCTACGGCGAGATCAAGCGCTACATGGAGCGCCGCGACATCACCCCGATTGGCGTGGACATCTACACCCCGGACCTGATCGCCATCGCCCGCGGCTATGGCTGCGTCGCCGAACGCGCGCGTGACCATGCACACCTGGCCGAGCTGCTGGCCAGCGCACCGAGTCACCGGCCGCTGGTGATCGAAGTACAGGAAGGCGCCCCCTTCCACCCCTGAACGACTCACCCTGTGCGAATGCCGAGCACTACTGCCCGACAATAAAATTAACAAGAGCGTTGGAGAATCGACGATGACCGGCTCCCTTCTGGGTCACGACAGCCTGAACAGCACCCAGGCAAAGAGCATGAAGTTCTTTGCCACATTTGCCCTCTGGCTTGGCGCCAATATGGTGGTCACCACCATTCTTACCGGCATGTTGCTGGTGCCCGACCTGGACTTTGCCGAGGCCCTGGGCACGGTGGCTCTAGGCACCCTGATCGGCGCCATCCCACTGGTTCTGGTCGGTCTGATGGGGCAGCGCACCGGACTGCCGACCATGGTTCTGAGCCGGCGCGCGTATGGCAACCGTGGCGCCAAGCTGATTTCCCTGATCAACGTCTGCATGCTGGTCGGCTGGAGCTGGATTCAGGCCCTGCTGGCCGGCATGAGCCTGAACTTCGCCATAGAGTCGACCTTTGGTTACAGCAATCTGGCCCTGATGACGGTGATCTGCGAGGTCATCGTGGTGATGGTCGTGTTGCGCGGTCATCTGGGCATTGAACGCGTCGAACGCTGGGCTGCGGTACTGATGCTGGGCTTGTCCTTGGCGGTGTTCTACGCCCTGAACAGCCACTATGACCTGGGCTCGCTGCTGGAGCTGCCGGAGCGCGTCGATGGCATCACCATCGGCATCGCCTTCGACATAGTGGTGGCCACCGCGTTCTCCTGGATATCCTCCTCGGCCGACTACAACCGCAACTGCAACTCACCACGGACGGCCGTCTGCGCCACCTACCTGGGCTACTTCACCGCCACCCTGCTGGCCATGGCGCTGGGCGCGGCGGTATCAGGCCTGTCGCTTCTCAACGACATGCCGCAGACCTATGACCCGACTCAGTTGCTCAGTCAGTTCGGCTTCGGCCTGCCCGCCGCCTTGGTGATCTTCCTCTCGGTGATGACCACGAACATCATGGCGGTCTACAGCGCCACCCTGTCGGCCATGAATCTGGCTCCTGAAATGAAATTCTGGAAACCGGCCCTCGTGATCGGCCTGGTCAGCGTTTTCGGCGCACTGATTCCCGGCATCCTCGACCAGTTCCAGAACTTCCTCATCATTATCGGAGGGCTGTTCATTCCGGCCTTTGCCGTAATCATCTGCGACTACTACCTGATCGATGCCAGCCGCTACAACGCCGATCTGCTCAAACAGCAGCGCCAGGCGGGCCTGCCCACCGCCAAATTCGCCTTTGCCGCTTACTTGATCGGTGCTGGACTGTCGGCCTACTGGACCCTGATCTCGCCGTTGTCCTTCGGCTCATCACTGCCGGTGTTCTTGATTACCGGTGCGCTTTACTGGAGCAGTGTCAAACTGATGCTGCTGCGTGATGGCCAGCAGCGCGCCCCGAAGTCCCTGGAAGGCTGATCCCATGCGTTTGATGATTGCCCAGACTGCTCCGCAACGGGAGCGTATCCCGCACAACCTGGCAGAGCTGGAAGCATTGTGTCGGGCGGCTCAGGAGGCCCGAGCCGATATCCTGGCGCTGCCGGAGCTGGCCCTCACCGGCTATCTGATCTTCAACCAGCTCGATGAGCTTGCCGAGCCCCGCAACGGCCCCCTGCTCACCGAGGCCGCGCGTCTTGCGCGCCATTATGGTCTGCATCTGGTGCTGGGCTTTGCCGAAAAAGCCACGGAAGGCATCTACAACAGTGCCGTGCTGCTGGATGACATGGGCAGACAGCTCGGCTGTTACCGCAAGATGCAGCTGTGGGCCGATGAGCATGAGGTCTTCCTGCCTGGCTCGGAGCCACTGGTGGTGGAGACCCGACACGGCCGCATAGGCCTGATGATCTGTTACGACAACGAGTTTCCCGAAGTCAGTCGAGCTCTGGCCCAGCAGGGCGCGGAGCTGATCATCAGCCCTACCGCCAACATGGAGCCCAATGCACAACGGCAGCAGCTGCAGGTCCGCTGCCGAGCCCTTGACAACCAGGTGTTTGTCGCCTGCGTCAATCGCAGTGGCCAGGAGGATCATCTGCAGTTCTGCGGCCATAGCCTGGTGGCTGGGCCGGACGGTGAAGTGCTGGCGCAACTCACGCAACAGCCAGGCACCAGCATCCTCGACCTCGATCTCAGCCGTTGCCAGGAAAGCCGTAAGGCCCAGGACTATCTGCATGACCTGCATCCCGGCCTCAGGCTGGGCTAGATGGGACAGGTCGCCCGGGCATCCCGATGAAGATCGTCAGCAAAGATCGCTGGTTCGAGGTGCGCCCCCTGGAGGATGGCGTGCGCCTGATCCACGAGCCCTACGTGCGGCCCTTCTACCGCTGCAACCTGTGGCATATCAGCGGGCGCGAGCGCGATGTGCTGGTGGACTCCGGCTCCGGCCTGGTCAGCCTGCGCGAACAGCTGCCCTGGCTGACCGACAAGCCACTGCTGGCCGTGGCCAGCCACACCCACTTCGACCATATCGCCGGCCACCACGAGTTCGCCGAGCGCCTTTGCCATCCGGCCGAGGCCGCCATCCTCGCCGCGCCGGACGGCAACAACACCCTGGCCACGGCGTTTGTTGGCGACGAGATGTTCGAGGCGCATCCGGATTGCCCGCTGTGCTACGCCGAATACCGGGTAAAGGCTGCGCCGGCCACCCGTTTGATCGAGGAAGGCGATGTGCTCGATCTCGGCGACCGCGTGCTGCAGGTGCTGCACACCCCCGGCCACTCACCCGGTGGCATCAGCCTGTGGGAGGCCAGGACGCAGACGCTGTTCTCCGGCGACATCGTCTACGACGGCCCGCTGATCGAGGACGCCTACCACTCCAACCTGACCGACTACGCCGCCAGCCTGGAACGCCTGCGCCGCCTGCCGGTGCGCACCGTGCATGGCGGCCACTTCGCCAGCTTCTCCGGCGAACGCCTGCGCGCGCTGATCGACCAGTGGTTTGTCGAGCATCCCTGACCAGCCAAACGCCCTACGGGCCGATCATCGCGGCTAAAGCGGAGTGCCGCCCGGCCGCTCCCACAAAAGCCCGGACATACTCGCGTGGGAGCGGCTTTAGCCGCGATAACCCCAGGCCACAGCAAAACGTAGGAGGGGCCTTGGCCGCGACCCAGGCTACGCGAGACCCGTCCAGTCGCGGCAAAGGCCCCTCCTACAGGAAGCTTGCAGGCACAAAAAACCCGGCCTGAGCCGGGTTCTTGCGCCGCATGACCAATCAAGCCTTCAGCGTTTTCACACCCTCGGCGGTGCCGAGCAGCAGCAGGTCGGCCGGGCGTGCGGCGAACAGGCCGTTGGTGACCACGCCGACGATGGCGTTGATGTCCGCCTCCAGCTTCACCGGGTCGACGATGCTCATGTTGTGCACGTCGAGGATGATGTTGCCGTTGTCGGTGACCACGCCCTCGCGGTACACCGGGTCGCCGCCCAGCTTGACCAGCTGGCGCGCCACGTGGCTGCGGGCCATGGGAATCACTTCCACCGGCAGCGGGAAGGCGCCGAGCACCGGCACCAGCTTGCTGGCGTCGGC
Source organism: Pseudomonas sp. zbq_18 (assembly GCF_043102245.1). NCBI lineage: Bacteria > Pseudomonadati > Pseudomonadota > Gammaproteobacteria > Pseudomonadales > Pseudomonadaceae > Pseudomonas > Pseudomonas sp. zbq_18. Next base: position 11,062 of record NZ_JBICIT010000022.1, read on the forward strand.
GATGCAGATGAAGGTCTTGGCCACCGCCGCGACGATCTTCTCGCGGGTCAGCGCGGCGCCGCCGCCCTTGATCAGGTTGAGGTGTTCGTCACTCTCGTCGGCGCCGTCGATGTAGAACTCCAGGCCGTCCACGGCGTTGAGGTCATACACCGGGATGCCATGGCCCTTGAGGCGCGCGGCGGTGGCTTCCGAGCTGGCCACGGCGCCATCGAAAGCCATCTTGTGCTGAGCCAGGGCGTCGATAAAGCAATTGGCGGTGGAGCCGGTGCCGACACCGATCACGCTCTTGCTGTCGAGAAAGGGAAGGATATGGTCGACGGCGGCCTGGGCCACGGCCTGCTTGAGCTGATCCTGGGTCATTGCGGTTTTGCGCCTGGGAGGAAACGGAGCCGCGAATTATAGCCGCACGGCGGGCAAAAACCCCGCATTCTCTGTGGTCGCACGGCGAATCGCTGGGGTAGACTGGCCCGTCCCGCCTTACCTGCAAAGATTGCCCGAATGCTCGAACAGTACGTCAAGAAGACCCTGACCTCGCGCGTCTACGACGTCGCGGTGGAAACCCCGCTGCAACCTGCCCGCCAGCTCACCGAGCGCCTGGGCAACCAGATTCTGCTCAAGCGCGAGGATCTGCAGCCGGTGTACTCGTTCAAGATTCGCGGCGCCTACAACAAGCTGGCCCAGCTCACTGCCGATGAGCTGGAGCGCGGCGTGGTCACCGCCTCAGCGGGCAACCACGCCCAGGGCCTGGCCCTGGCCGCCAAGCACATGGGCGTGAAGGCGACCATCGTCATGCCGCGTACCACCCCGGAACTGAAGGTGCAGGGCGTGCGCTCGCGTGGCGGCAAGGTGGTGCTGCATGGCGACGCCTTTCCCGAGGCGCTGGCGCACTCGTTGAAGCTGGTGGAAGAGAAGGGCTACACCTACATCCACCCCTATGACGACCCGCTGGTGATCGCCGGCCAGGGCACCGTGGCCATGGAGATCCTGCGTCAGCAGCCGGGCCAGCTCGATGCCATCTTCGTGCCGGTCGGCGGCGGCGGCCTGATCGCCGGCATCGCGGCGTACGTGAAGTACCTGCGCCCGGAGATCAAGGTCATCGGCGTCGAACCGGAAGACTCCAACTGCCTGCAGGCCGCCATGGGCGCCGGCGAGCGCGTGGTACTGCCTACCGTAGGCCTGTTCGCCGACGGCGTGGCGGTGGCGCAGATCGGCCAGCACACCTTCGATATCTGCAAGGACCATGTCGACGAGGTGATCACCGTCAGCACCGACGAGATCTGCGCGGCGATCAAGGACATCTACGACGACACCCGTTCGATCACCGAGCCGGCCGGCGCCTTATCCGTGGCCGGGATCAAGAAATACGTGGAGCGCGAAGGCGTTCAGGGCCAGGTACTGGTCGGCATCGACTCCGGCGCCAACGTCAACTTCGACCGCCTGCGCCACGTGGCCGAACGCGCCGAGCTGGGCGAGAAGCGCGAGGCGATCATCGCCGTGACCATCCCCGAGCGCCCGGGCAGCTTCAAGGCCTTCTGCGAGGCGATCGGCAAACGGCAGATCACCGAGTTCAACTACCGCTACCACACCGACCGCGAGGCCCACATCTTCGTCGGCGTGCAGACCCACCCGGAAAACGACCCGCGCGCCGCACTGGTTGAAAGCCTGCGCGAACAGGGCTTCCCGGTGCTGGACCTGACCGACAACGAACTGGCCAAGCTGCATATCCGTCACACCGTGGGTGGTCACTCTGCGGCGGTGGCCGATGAAGTGGTGTTCCGCTTCGAGTTCCCCGAGCGACCGGGCGCGCTGTTCAACTTCCTCAACCGCCTGGGCGGGCGCTGGAACATCACCATGTTCCACTACCGCAACCACGGCGCCGCCGACGGCCGCGTGCTGGCTGCGCTGCAGGTGCCGGCGGACGAACGCGAGCAGATTCCGGCAGCCTTCGACGCCATCGGCTACCCCTACTGGGACGAGAGCGACAATCCCGCCTACAAACTGTTCCTCGGATAAGGAATGCAGTGATGGAACATTACCAACTGCTGAAGTACGCCCACCTGATTCCCGCCGTGCTGGTCCTGGCGGGCTTCATCGCTCACGCCTTCATGCTGTGGAAGGCGCATCGCTCCGGCGATGCCGCCGTGCTCAGTCGCAAGCTGCGCATCACCCGCCTGTACAGCATGCCGGCCATCGGCCTGCTCACCCTGAGCCTGCCGGTCAGCGGCTGGTGGCTGGTGCATAACGTGGGCCTGTCGCTGGGCGCCAGCTGGCTGTTGTTCAGCGCCAAGCTGTTCGGCCTGCTGATGCTGTTCGGCCTGCTCCTGCACCACCGTCTGGGTGCCTGGCAGCAAGCCGTGGCCGCCGGCAATGTGCCGGTGAAACTGCTGCGCTTCGTGCTGGCCTACGCCGGACTGATGTTCGTGGTGCTGCTGGCGATATTCGCGCTGATGGGGGCCAAGCCGGCCTGATGATGTTGCGCACACCTCACGAGCAGCAGCCATGAGCCTGTACCTGCTGCTCAAGACCCTGCACATCCTCTCCGCCACCCTGCTGTTCGGCTTCGGCCTGGGCTCGGCCTACTACGCCCTGCGCGCCTGGCGCAGCGGCAACCTGCAGGTAATCGCCACCACCTTCCGCCACCTGGTCACGGCCGACTGGCTGTTCATCGCCACTACCGCCGTATTCCAACCCCTCAGCGGCCTGGCCCTGGCCAAGGTCGCTGGCTGGCCGCTGAATCAGCTGTGGCTGCTGTGGAGTGTCGGGCTGTTCGTCTTCGCCGGGCTGTGCTGGCTGCCGGTGCTGTGGCTACAGATCCTCGTGCGTAATATGGCAGCCAAGGCGCTGCGCAACGGCACGGAGCTGCCTGCGCGCGCCCACCTCTATATGCGTATCTGGCTCTACCTGGGCTGGCCGGCCTTTATCGCCTTCATCGTCATCTTCTGGCTGATGGTGGCCAAGCCGCTGTGAGCCTCAAGCGCGCAGACTGAGTACCGGCCAGCCGCGTTCGCCGGCGATGGCGCGCAGGGTGTCGTCCGGATCGACCGCCACCGGGTTGGCCACCGCCTCCAGCAGCGGCAGGTCGTTGCGCGAATCGCTGTAGAAATAGGCGCCATCCAGGTTGTGGCCCGTCTCGGCCAGCCACTCGTTAAGACGCGTCACCTTGCCGCCCTGGTAGCAGGGCACGCCGGCGACCTGGCCGGTGTAGCGACCATCCTGCATGCCGCATTCGGTGGCGATCAGCGTCTCCACCCCCAAACGCCGGGCGATAGGCGCGGTAACGAAGCGGTTGGTGGCGGTGATGATCACCAGCTTGTCGCCGGCCTCACGGTGCTGCGCCAGCAACGCCTCGCCCTTGGCCAGGATGATCGGCTCGATCACATCGCGCATGAACTCGGCCTGCCACTGCGCCAGCTCGGCAGCGTCGGTGCGGCTGAGAATGGCCTGGGTGAAGCTCTGGTACGCCACCACATCGAGCTTGCCGGCACAGTAGTCGGCGTAGAAGGCATCGTTGCGCGCGCGGTATTCGACGGCATCGACGCGGCCCGTTTCGCAGAGGAATTCGCCCCAGCTGTGGTCGCTGTCACCGGCGAGCAGGGTGTTGTCGAGGTCGAAAAGGGCGAGTCGCACGTCGGAATACCTGAATCGCTAGGCCAAAAGGGCCGCCAGAATAGCCTTTTTCGCTGCCACTGCCCACGGCCAGGGCCGCGCGTTTGCTGCGCTGGAGAGCTTTGTGGAACAATGCCGGGACTTGCGTTTTCGAGGTGCTCTGCCGTGATCGACTCCGATGGATTCCGCCCCAATGTCGGCATCATTCTGACCAATGATGTCGGCCAGGTGCTGTGGGCGCGGCGGATCAACCAGGACGCCTGGCAGTTCCCCCAGGGCGGTATCAACCCGCAGGAATCGCCCGAGCAGGCGCTCTACCGCGAGCTCAACGAAGAAGTGGGACTGGAGCAGCAGGATGTGAAGATTCTTGCCTGCACCCGCGGCTGGTTGCGCTATCGTCTGCCGCAACGCCTGGTGCGCACCCACAGTCAGCCGCTGTGCATCGGCCAGAAACAGAAATGGTTCCTCCTGCGCCTGACCGGCGCGGAGGAGCGGGTACGCATGGACGTCACCGGCAAGCCGGAGTTCGATGGCTGGCGCTGGGTCAGCTACTGGTACCCGCTCAACCAGGTAGTCAGCTTCAAGCGCGAGGTCTACCGTCGCGCCCTCAAGGAACTCGCCCCGCGCCTGTTGGCGCGCGACTGACGGAAGCAAGCATGCTCAACACGCTGCGCAAGATCGTTCAGGAAGTAAACGCCGCCAAGGATCTCAAGGCGGCGCTGACGATCATCGTGCAGCGGGTCAAGGAGGCCATGGCCAGCCAGGTCTGCTCGGTCTACCTGCTCGACCCCGAGAGCAACCGCTTCGTGCTGATGGCCACCGACGGTCTCAACAAGCGCTCCATCGGCAAGGTCAGCATGGCACCCAACGAGGGCCTGGTCGGCCTGGTCGGCACCCGTGAGGAACCGCTCAACCTCGAACACGCCTCCGAACACCCGCGTTACCGCTACTTCAAGGAAACCGGCGAGGAACGCTACGCCTCCTTCCTCGGCGCACCGATCATCCACCACCGCCGGGTGATGGGCGTCCTGGTGGTGCAGCAGAAGGAACGCCGCCAGTTCGACGAAGGCGAGGAAGCCTTCCTGGTCACCATGAGCGCTCAGCTCGCCGGCGTCATCGCCCATGCCGAGGCCACCGGCTCGATCCGCGGCCTGGGCAAGCAGGGCAAGGGTATCCAGGAAGCTCGTTTCGTCGGCGTACCGGGCGCGCCTGGCGCCGCCGTCGGGACGGCCGTGGTAGTACTGCCGCCGGCCGACCTCAACGTGGTGCCGGACAAGCCAATCGACGATATCGCGGCCGAGCTGGAACTGTTCGGCAAAGCCCTGGACTGGGTGCGCGAGGACATGCAGGAGCTGTCGGCAAAACTCGCCAACCAGCTACGCAAGGAAGAACTGGCGCTGTTCGACGTCTACCTGATGATGCTCGACGACAACGCCCTCGGCAGCGAGGTGCGCAAGGTCATCAAGACCGGCCAGTGGGCCCAGGGCGCGCTGCGCCAGGTGGTCACCGAGCACGTCAAACGCTTCGAGCTGATGGACGACGCCTACCTGCGCGAGCGTGCCAGCGATGTGCGCGACCTCGGCCGCCGCCTGCTCGCCTACCTGCAGGAAGAACGCAAGCAGAGCCTGGTCTACCCGGACAACAGCATCCTGGTCAGCGAGGAACTGTCGCCGGCCATGCTCGGCCAGGTGCCGGAAGGCAAGCTGGCCGGCCTGGTTTCCGTGCAGGGTTCGGGCAACTCACATGTGGCGATCCTGGCCCGCGCCATGGGCATTCCCACCGTCATGGGCGTGGTCGACCTGCCCTACTCCAAGGTCGACGGCATCCAGCTGATCGTCGACGGCTACCACGGCGAAGTCTTCACCAACCCCAGCGAAGTGCTGCGCAAGCAGTACGCCGAAGTGGTCGAGGAAGAGCGCCAGCTGGCTCAGGGCCTCGACGCCCTGCGCGAACTGCCGTGCGAGACACTGGACGGCCAGCGCATGCCGCTGTGGGTCAACACCGGCCTGCTGGCCGATGTGAAACGCGCCCAGGAGCGCGGCGCCGAAGGCGTCGGCCTGTACCGCACGGAAGTGCCATTCATGAATGGCGAGCGCTTCCCCAGCGAGAAGGAGCAGCTGGCCACCTACCGCGAGCAGTTGCAGGCCTTCCACCCGCTGCCGGTGACCATGCGCACCCTCGACATTGGTGGCGACAAGTCCCTGCCCTACTTCCCGATCAAGGAAGACAACCCCTTCCTCGGCTGGCGCGGCATCCGCGTCACCCTCGACCACCCGGAAATCTTCCTGGTCCAGGTGCGCGCCATGCTCAAGGCCAGCGAGGGCCTGAACAACCTGCGCATCCTGCTGCCAATGATCTCCGGGCTGCAGGAGCTGGAAGAATCCCTGCACCTGATCCACCGCGCCTGGGGCGAAGTGCGTGACGAAGGCGTCGACGTGTCCATGCCCCCCGTGGGCGTGATGATCGAGATTCCCGCCGCCGTCTACCAGATCCGCGAGATGGCGCATCAGGTCGACTTCCTTTCGGTTGGCTCGAACGACCTGACCCAGTACCTGCTGGCGGTGGATCGCAACAACCCGCGGGTCGCCGACCTCTACGACTTCCTCCACCCGGCGGTGCTCGGCGCGCTGCGCCTGATCGTCGACGGCGCCCACGCCGAAGGCAAGCCGGTGAGCATCTGCGGCGAAATGGCCGGCGATCCGGCCATGGCCGTACTGCTGCTGGCCATGGGCTTCGACAGCCTGTCGATGAACGCCACCAACCTGCCCAAGGTGAAGTGGCTGCTGCGCCAGATCAGCTCGAGCAAAGCCCGCGAATTGCTCGACCAGCTGATGCGCATCGACAACCCGCAAGTGATCCACAGCGCCCTGCACCTGGCCCTGCGCAACCTCGGCCTGGGCCGGGTGATCAACCCGGCGGCGACCATCCAGAGCTGAGCCGACTCAGCCAGACGCCAGCCGATTGCGGTAAGCATCCGGGGCGACGCCAAACCAGCGCTTGAACGCCCGATAGAACGGCGACAGCTCGGCGAAGCCGCAGGCCCGTGCCACTTCGCGGATGGACTCGCCAGCCTGCAGCAGCTCCTGCGCCCTGACCTGCTGCACCGCCTCGCGCACCTGGCGCAGGTGGCTGCCCTGGGCGGCCAGGCCACGTTGCAGGGCGACCGGCTCCAGGCCCAGCTCGGCGGCACAGGCGCGCAGCGAGCAATCGGCCTGGCCCAGCCGCAGGTTTAGCAGGTAACGCAGACGATTGAGCAGGTCATTCTCCACCAGCGCCGCCAGCTGCGTTTCGGCATGCTGCCAGAGCAGACGGTGCAGCTCGGGGTTTGAGTTGCGCGACGGACGCTTGAGCAGGCTGGCGGAAAACCACAGTGCATCATGAGGGCAGGCGAACTGCGGCTGCAGGCCGAACAGCCGGCGATGCTCGGTCAGCTTACGCGGCCTGGCATGGCGGAAGTCCACGGCCAGCGGACGAAACTCATCGTCACTGATCAGCCGTAGCAGCTTGATGAATAGCAGCGCCAAGCACTCCATCTGCTGGCGCAGCGGGCCGAAACCCCGGTAATTGATATCCAGCACCAGGCAGGCGCGCTCGCCCTCAATGCGCATCTGCGCCGCAAAGCCGCCGGCGAGGATGTGCTGGAAGCGCAGGAAGCTGCGCAGCGCCTGCTCCAGGTCACGACTGGCCAGCAGCAGATAGCCGACCACGTCGAGCAGGCGTGGCTTCATCACCTCGCCCAGGTGCAGGCCGATATCGGCATCGCCGGTCAGGGTATCGGCGGCCAGCCAGAACAGAGGCGCCTCATCGTGGCTCAGGCGCCCCTCACTGGGCGGCGGCACCAACCGTCGATGCTGGTTGGCGCCACGGTAGATCGCCGCGGGCTCGTGCCCCAAGTCGGCCAGGGCTTCATATAACAGGCGGCGCAGGGTGGCGGATTGGCTCAGCGGGGCAATGTCGGCAGGCAGGGTCATGGCAGCTCCTCGATTGACCAAAGAATTTCAGCCATGCAGCCAATGGTCAATGCCGCTGACCGAAGCAGCACCGAGAATGGCCGCACAACAATAAGGAGCGCTTGATGAAACGCAGTCTGACCGTTCTCGCCATCGCGGTGGCCGCCGTCGCCGCCGGCGCCACTTGGTACGCCCACAGCAAGAACCCATTGCGCGACGGCGAACTATCCCTGTCCGGGCTACAGGCCCCGGTCGAGGTACGCTACGACGAGCGCGGCGTGCCGCATATCCAGGCGCAGAACGAGGCCGACCTGTACCGCGCCCTGGGCTTCGTCCACGCTCAGGACCGTCTGTTCCAGATGGAAATGCTGCGCCGCCTGGCGCGTGGCGAACTGGCCGCAGTGCTGGGCGCCAAACTGGTCGATACCGACCGCCTGTTCCGCACCCTGGGCATTCGCGAGCACGCCGACCGCTACGCCAAGACCCTCGACCGCAACAGCCCGGCGGTCAGGGCACTGCAGGCGTATCTGGACGGCATCAACCAGTACCAGGCCAGCCGCCCGGCGCCGGTCGAGTTCGACCTGCTGGGCATCGACAAGCGCCCCTTCACCGTCGAGGACACCGTCTCGGTGGCCGGCTACATGGCCTACAGCTTCGCTGCCGCCTTCCGCACCGAGCCAGTGCTGACCTACGTGCGCGATCAGCTCGGCGGCGACTACCTCAAGGTCTTCGACCTCGCCTGGCACCCCGAAGGCGCCGTGGCCCAGCGCCTGGGCGCGGACGACTGGCGTGGCCTCAACAGGCTGGCAGCACTGAGCCAGCAGGCGCTGGTCGATGCCGGCCTGCCACAGTTCGAGGGCAGCAACGCCTGGGCCATTTCCGGCAGCCGCACCGCCAGCGGCAAGCCGCTGCTGGCCGGCGACCCGCATATCCGCTTTGCCGTGCCGGCGGTGTGGTACGAGGCGCACCTGAGCTACCCCGGCTTCGAGCTGTACGGCCACCACCAGGCGCTCAACCCCTACGCCTCGCTCGGCCACAACACGCAGTTCGCCTGGAGCCTGACCATGTTCCAGAACGACGACCTCGACCTGATCGCCGAGAAGGTCAACCCGGACAACCCCAACCAGGTCTGGGTCGACGGCCAGTGGGTCGAGTTGCAGAGCCGCGAGGAAACCATCCAGGTCAAGGACGGCGAACCGGTCACGCTGACCCTGCGCCGCTCGCCCCATGGCCCCATCGTCAACGACGCCCTTGGCGCCAACGCCGGCAAAACGCCGATTGCCATGTGGTGGGCCTTCCTGGAAACCGACAACCCGATCCTCGATGCCTTCTACCAGCTGGGCCGCGCCGACAGCCTGGACAAGGCCCGCGCCGCCGTGGAGAAGATCGAGGCCCCCGGCCTCAACGTGATCTACGCCAACGCCAGCGGCGACATCGGCTGGTGGGCCGCCGCCAAGCTACCGCAGCGCCCGGCCGGGGTGAACCCCAGCTTTATCCTCGATGGCGCCAGCGGCGAGGCGGCCAAGCCCGGCTTCCTGCCCTTCAGCGCCAATCCGCAGGAAGAAAACCCGGCGCGTGGCTACATCATCTCCGCCAACTACCAGCCGCAATCGCCGACCGGCGTGGCGATTCCCGGCTACTACAACCTGGCCGACCGCGGCGCGCGCCTGAATGAGCGCCTGGCCGAACCGGGCATGCAATGGGACACCCACAACAACCAGGCCCTGCAACTGGACGACGGCACCGGCTACGGCCCGCGCCTGCTCGCACCGATCCTCGACGACCTGCGCCGCGCAGCGGCAGACGACAGCGAGCGCGCCCTGGTCGAGCAACTGGCCAACTGGAACGGCGGCCACCCGCTGGACTCCATCGCCGCCACCCTGTTCAACCAGCTCACCTATGAGCTGGCCAACCAGGCCATGCACGACGAACTGGGCGACGCCTTCTTCGACAGCCTGCTGCAGACCCGCGTGCTCGACGTGGCCCTGCCGCGCCTGACGGCCGATGCCGACGCGGCCTGGTGGGACAAGCGCGGTACTGCTGCGCAGGAAAGCCGCCGCGACACCGTCGCCGCCGCCTGGCGCCACAGCATTGCACACCTGCAACAGAGCTTCGGCAGCGACAGCAGCCAGTGGCACTGGGGCCAGGGTCATACCCTCAGCCACCAGCACCCGCTGGGCGCACAGAAGCCGCTGGACCTGCTGTTCAACGTCGGCCCCTTCGCCGCTCCTGGCGGCCATGAAGTGCCGAACAACCTCTCGCATCGCGTTGGCCCGGCGCCCTGGTCGGTGCTCTACGGCCCCTCGACCCGCCGCCTGATCGATATGGCCGACGCCAGCAAAGGACTGGGCATCAACCCGGTTGGCCAGAGCGGCGTACCCTTCGACGCGCACTACGCGGACCAGGCCGAGGCCTATATCCAAGGGCAGTACGTGCCCATGCACCTGAGCGAGAAGGATGTACGGGCCAATACGCACTCGACCCTGAGCCTGCAACCGGCGGATTGAAAACCCCGTAACGAGCCTGGCCTAAGAACCTCTCGGGAACAGCGCCGCGATTTCGCACAGAAGTCGCGGCGTTTTTGGCTGCGGGCGCGGCAAGGCGCGACTTCTGCCCGCACGCGACATCATCCGGTCACCGCTCACGCACCCCCGCAGTCGTGAAATCGCGCTTTGCTATGCTCAGGAAGACACGCGGATGCGGACCCGACTGATGCGGCAAGAGCAAGAAGGGAGGTTGCCTTGGGCCGGTGCAAGGGATTGCCCCTGTGGCTGTTAGTGGCGCTGCTATGGACTGGCCAGCACGCCGGCGCCCAGGAAATTCTGGGCGATCAGGACGCCGAAGCCGCCGAGGCAGCGTCAGCCGACAGCGCAGCGATGGCCACCCCACAGATTCCCCGGCAATTGATCTATGTCCGGCTCGACACGCCGCTCATTGACGGCGACCTCTCAGATGCCTTCTGGCACAGCCTCGACGACATCCCCATCCAGTACGAAGTGTTCCCGGTGCGGCTGCGCGAGGCCGGCGTGGCCACCCGCGTGCGGGTCGGGCTGACCGACACCCACCTCTACGTCTCCTTTGATGCCTCAGACCCGGAAATCGACAAGCTGCGCTCTGCCGTGCGTGAGCGCGACGGCCTGAAAGAGGACGATTACGTGGCATTGGTGCTGGACCCGGCCGGGCAGGGCCTGCGCAAGTACGAGTTCAGGGTGAACCCGCACGGCAGTCAATCCGACGTGCTGCAGGACAGCATCAGTGATCGCTATCTGTACGACTGGGACGCCCAATGGGAAGCCGCTGCACAGATTGACGAAACCGGCTTCCGGGTAGAAATGGCGATCCCGCGTGAGCAGTTGCGCCTGCTGCCGAGCGCGCCGACGCATCCCCAGGAATTGTTGCTGCTGTTCAAGCGCCACCATCCGCGCCAGGTCGAGCGTACGCTGGCCGGCGCCGTCCAACTGGTGCTGGCCGGGGAACCGGCAAAGACCGCCGCCCCTGCCAGCAGCAACCAGCGCCTGACCGTGACGCCCCACTATGTCTATAACCGCGATGAAGAGCGCGATATCGGCGCACGCTTTGCGCAGGTGGACGAGCAGCCGCTGCACACCGCCGGCGCCTACCTGAACTACCGCATCGCCGCCGACCGCCAGTTTCTGATGACGGTAAACCCCAACTACGCGGACGTGGAATCGGACATCGCCCGCGACAGCATCAACGACCCCTTTGACCCCTACGAGCCGGAAAAGCGCGAGCTTTTTGTCGATGCCCGCGAATACTTCCGCACCCTCAACGAGGTGGTCTATACGCGCAATATCGTGCAGCCGGACGTGGGCCTGGCCCACCTGTGGAGCAGCCCGACGGCCACCAGCGGAGTGCTTGCTGCGGTTGACCAGCAAACGCAGATCTATATGCCCGACAACCTCGGCTCGGATATCGTCAGCCTGGTCGATAGCAGCCGCTCGGCGGCGTTCAACTACGAAACCCAATCCGACAAACACAGCCTGGGCGTGTTGAGCACCCTGCGCAGCGCCGACGACTACCACAACGCGGTATTGAGCCTGAACGGCACCGGCAATCTGGGTATCGACGACAAGGTACGCGGGCAACTGATGGTGTCGGATACGCAGTACCCACAGCGTTTCGCCGAAGACCTCTGCAACAGCGCCGGCTGTACCGAGGCCGCCCCCGAGCCGGAATGCGAGCTGGGCGACTGCGCCACCACCCCCTACGTCAGGCGTGCCGACTTCGACGACAGCCTGCACGGCTACAACCTGCAGCTGCGCTACAACCACGACGGCCCGGAATCCCTCTACTGGGCACGCTACTACGATGTATCGCCGGACTTCCGTGCCGACCTGGGCTTTGTCCGCCGCGTAGACTTCCGCGCACTCAACCTGGCCTACGGCCGCAAGTGGTACTTCCAGGCCAAAGAGGACGATGAAAGCCAGTCGCGCATCCGCACTTACCTGATTGGCGGGCATATGCGCTCACACTCCGATGACCAGCCACTGGAAACCACCGTCGGCCTGTGGGGCGAGTTTCGCGGCAGCTACCAGACCATCGCTCGGCTGGGCTGGCAGCAGCGCAACCGCGCCGTCAACCGCATCGACCAGGGCGACCTGTCGGCCGGTGACAACGCCCCGCGCTTCGACGAGCACTACTGGCAGTGGTTTTTCCAGACATCGCCCTACACGCCCTGGACCCTGCACCTGGATGGCCGCTGGGGCTCCATCGCCGACCCCGACAACCTGGTGTTGGGGAAGATGCGCGAGATCAAGCCCAAGCTGCACTACACCACCGGCGCCCTGGACCTGATGGCAGACTTCACCCTGCGCCACTTCGATACCCATGGAGAGCGGCTCTACAAGGAACAGTTCTTTTCCCTCACCGCGCTCTATCACGCCCCCAACGGCCTGACCCACCGCCTGCTCTGGCTCAACGACCTGACCACGCGCGATAACGAGCGCTGGCGCGGCAGCGAACTGGCTCGCGAAACCAGCCAGACCCTGGAATACACGCAAATCTTCTCACCGCGCCCGGAATGGCAACTGATGTGGGGGCTGCGCCTGGTGAAAGACTATGCGTCGGATATCGACAAGAGAGACCTCACCGAACGCGAGATCTACTTCAAGGTGCAACGGGAATTCACCTTGTTTGATTAGCAGAAGCCGCTCTGGCCGCAGCGTCTACGATACGGGCAGGGCCGAGCACCAGGCCAGAAAGCAAAAGGGCCACCGAAGTGGCCCTTTCATTCGTCTCGACTACCTCAGGCAGCCTGAGCCGGTTTCCAGTTGGAGCTGGAGGCTTCTTCGGCCATCGACTCCATGGCTACGAAATAGGGGACAGACCATAATTTCAAGTCATCCGTTGATCTATTGATGGTCTGCTGGTTGCGTCTTTGGCCGACCAGGTTTACCAGGAACCACCCTACGACCCAACGTCCTCTCAATTTCCTCGGCAAACCTTGAGTTACCGAAAACATAGTTACCATTAGTCGCCGAACGGAGTTCGTCTACAAGGCCGGGATCAAGCTCGTGTCGGAACAGCTCTCGATAGTGCGCCGCTCGTGCCTGCCAGTCCTTACCCAACATCTCATACGAGCTATGGGGCTTGGTCAGCGCACGTTGTTCCGCCTGAGCATTCTCCCGATAACTTGACCAGCGATACTCTGCCGGGTGCGTCACCATGCCAGCACGCACCGGGTTCATCTCGATGTAGCGATAGCAGGCAAGCAAGTAGCCTTCATCCTGAACCAGACAGGAACGAAACCTGCCCTCCCACAACGTACCGCTTCGCCGGTAGGTGCGATTGATGTATTGCACATAGCGCTGCCCTAGCCCCTTCATCAACAAACCAACGCTGTCCGCTCTGCTCGGCGTCAATAGCAGATGAACGTGGTTGGTCATCAGACACCAGGCGTGGATGGCACAGCCATGTTTACGCGCCTGCTCCGCCAGACACTCCAGATAGAACAGGTAATCTTCATTGGCAAAGAAGCAGACAGATCGATTGTTGCCCCGTTGAATCAGGTGTAGCGGCACTCCAGGCAACAGGACACGCGCTCGACGTGGCATTGGAAACTCCTTTTTCCATTTGCGACGCGTTCAGACTAGACGAGATCTATTCAGGCAAAAGACGGGGTCAGAAAACGTGGTCTGTCCCCTATTACCATTACCGATTGTTGCCCCGCTGGATCAGATGCAGTGGTACCCCAGGCAACAGCACACGGGCTCGACGCGGCATTGGAAACTCCTTTTTCCATTTGCAACGAGTTCAGACTAGACGAGAACTATTCAGGTAGAGGAGGGGGCTGGAAACGTGGTCTGTCCCCTATTGTTCTTGTTATAGGTGTCCCCGTTTATGTGCGTTTATGCGCCAACTAAATATCAAAAGACTCTCTGCGACGGTATACAACCCTGCCCACCTCCGAAAGCCCCGGAAGGCGTTCACGCCCTACGATCAACTCAGACCTGCATCGCAAACTAGAGCCCTGATATGCCGTATATTGGCAAACAACATCCTCAATCTCCTCAACGTCCTCTTCGTTGCTCTCTTCAAGATAAAACCTCAACACCCACTCGCCACCATCCCATAGCAATGCAACCATTCTAAAATTGGCAGATACCGCACCTACCAACGCTTGAATGAGCATTAACACTTGAAAATTCCATTCTTCCAACGCTGGCTGACTACTCATTTGGGGCTCCAGTTTGGATTTGTAGGAACAATACTCGGGCTCTTTGTGCCCTTAATAATAAATACATTGGTCGCCTGATCAGTTATACCAACACCGAGATTAACGTTGGTTCCAGTAATGCCCTCAAATTTGACTACCGGGAATCCCTGGGCATTTCTCCCTAGGATTTTCACTTGGCCGGCATGGTAGGCATCAAGCACTTTTTGAGCATCAGAGACACTGTTTAAGAAACCACCGCCTCCCCGTGCCTCAAGCTGTTGTGTTCCAGCAATATGGCGAAGCTGCTTCTGGCTTATCTTGGTGGAGACGTCAGGAAAATCTTTCGGTGTAAGTATTCCTTTTGCCTCATCAATCAGTGTAGTAGCCGTTGATTTCCCCTTCCCCGCTACAGCTACAACCCCACCTAAGACCCCAGCGGCAGCACCTGACCCCTCCCAAAATGGACGCAACCACTCTGTATAAGCAATCCGCTCATCGGACTCATTTATCGCCTGGAAGTCTTCCATGATCGCCCTCTCCTCGTCGGAGAAGCTGACCAGTTCCAAGTACTTATCTAAAGCCGTAGTACCAGCTTCGGCAGCGTTCAACTGGTCTAGACAGAGCTGTTCGCCGCCCCGTTTGCAGCCGGACAAGTCGATCCCTGTCTTCGTCCCGCTCACGGTTTCAAAATCTGTTTTAACTTGGGTGCGACACGCCTGCGGATCCGCTTTAGAGCGACACTGAATCAGCTCCTCAGCAAGCTTGTCCACTTCGTCATGATTAAGGTAGTTGTTCAAAGTCGCCTGAACATTAACCCAGCCGGCGACCTCTTGGTCCTTCGTGCTTCCTCCTGCTGCATCGGCAACCACAATACCTATAAGCTGCGATGTCATCGCCACTACACGATCGTGCGCCTCTCCGGGAAATATCTTATCCCCAACCAGATCCAAGATCAGTTGGTTAGCACCTGCCGCTAAAGCTGCCGTCTTGAAGTCGCCACCAGCAGCTTCCGCAATAAGTCCGCCAACTATCGCGTGAACAGCAGTTTTGGTGGCAATGCCTGTGCCTTTGAGACTATCACCGACCTGCCCGTAGATGCTTCCTGCAATTGCACTCGCCGCCAGCTGGAGAGCACCATCCACAAGGTTATCCTTGAAACTGCCGCCGCGGAGAGCAGTATCCAGGGCAGAATTGACCGCTAGCTGGAGAGCTATATTTGTACCACCAAGGCCACCACTAATACCTGCAGTAACATAGCCCTTGATGGCATCCGACGAAGTAACATCTTCAACTACCGCGGATAGATCGCCCTTGTTGTTAATTGTGCTAGTTGTTGCATTAACAGCAACCGCGCTAACCACCGAGTTAGCAGCAACACCTGCTGCACTGTTCGAAGCGACACCTACCAGCGAGCTACCCGCGCCCCATGTCAGATAGGTAACAATGATGGCAATGATCATCATCGCTGGGCCGCCCAGTCCAGAATGCTCATAGTCCCAGCTGTCGTGTAGCTCCTTGACTTTCCTCCAATCTATTTCGCCGCGTATATCAGCCTCTTTGAGCCAGGCTAACTCAGGATCTGCCTGTACCATGGCATCGATTGTCTGCGTTACGGTTTTCTGATTGATGTTTTTTATATCAATCTGTATTCCTTCTGCCGCCTTGATCAGCACATCGCCTTTAGCGATAAGCACGCTCTGCCGCAATGACTCGTCCGTACGGCCTTCTCCAGATGAGGAATTCCAGGCCCAGCTGCTGTCGCTCTCGTCATGGCTTTCTTGATGTAAATCCTTGACGGCCTCAAAGAATATATTGCCGCCGCTATCCAGAGTCAGATCACCTCCACTCTCGATGCGCGCACCTTGATAGTGCTGGTTACCCTCGCTAACCAAAGTGACATCACCGCCCGCCTTTATAGTGCTGCCAATATTACGAATATCAGTGACCTCATCACGCTGATACTCACTACTTCCCCATGAACCATCCTTCTCCTCCTCAAACAGGCTGTAGTCACTGTCCTGAGCCGCAAGAACGGAAAGATTGCCTCCAGCAACCAAATAAGCCTCTCCACCTGCTTCAGCATTACTGGCAATGAAAGTGAGATCCCGATCAGAGCTGATGTATAAATCACCGCCAGCCTTGATATCGCTACTCTCCTGCCTAACATGATTTTCTTGGCGGGTGGTGTCGTCGCCCTTGGAGTAGAAGTGATCCTCGTTGGCAGCTGAAGATATCGTCACATCACGACCGGAAAGCATAGCGATACCTCGCTCCGCCTCTACATCACTCGCGACTACAGCGATATCCCGCTCAGCATTTATTGTCACATCACGACCCGCACTAATTTGTGCGCCAAACTGATCTGTCTGAGAAATGGTGTAATCACGTCCGCTATTGAAATCAAAATTTCTCTCGGCTGCAGCAATCACCACATCTTGTCCAGCATCCAACACGATGTCGCCACCGCTACTCATTACACTGCCGACATTCGCGATGTTTCTACCCGCAGATATACTCAGACTGTCACCGGCCTCTATATGAGCCGCATTATCGACAAAGTCTCTTGACCACTGACCATAACCAAAGTTAGTGCTGTGATCATTGTATGTCGCGATACTTCGCTCGTTGATCACATCCCCCATCACAGCAGTAACGCTGACATCGCGCCCGCTAATGATGCCACCCTGGGCATTGCGGATGCTGTCGGTGGCCAGCAGGTCAAGACGCTGGCCTGCTTCCATCAGACCGCCGGCATTGACGATATTGCGCCCGGTGATGCTGAGGTTGTCGCTGGCGCGCAAAGTGCCCTGGTTGTTCAGCTCGGCACCGCCGATCAGGCTGACGTCCCTGCCCTGGATCAGCGCACCATTGGCGGCCAGGCGGCCTTCGGCCTGCGCCAGATAAAGCACCGGCACCAGCACCTTCTGGCCCATTACCTCATGCTCTTCCAGCCAGACGATGTCGTGGGTCAGAGCTGCGACCTGCTCGGCGGTGAGGCTGACGCCCAGCGACAGGTTGAGCGCCTGCTTGCTGGCGACGGCGTTGTCCATCAGGTACTTGAACATCGCCTCGTCGCTGGTCAGGCCGGCGAGGAAGCGCTGGCCGGTGCGCGCGACTATCGCTTCACGCATCAGGCGCTGCTCGAACAGGCCGTCGCCCAGGCGCTGACTGACTTTGTCCAGGTCGTAGCCCAGCAGGCCGAGCAGGTAATCGGAGCCCATGAAGGACTTGAGGTTGGTCAGTTCCGGATTGGTCTCGATCAGATAGCGATGGGCGCCCGGCTGGCGGCTGCTGAGTGATGCCGCTGCAACGCCATCCACTGTCTGGCTCTGTGCTCCGCCGGTGCCGCTCAGGCGGAACAGGCCGTTCTCGCCCTGGGGAATGCTGAAGCCCGGCAGGCTCAGGGGATTGATCTGTTTCTGTGCCAGGTCTGGCGGTAGCTGGCTGTTGAGGTGGAACAGGAAGGTCGCGCCCGTGCCCTGGCCGACGGTTGAGCCGGTGCGGTCCGCGCCGAGGCCGACCGGGGCGTTGACCTTGATCACGCTGTTATTGAAGGACTCGCTGGCGTTGATGGTGACCTTGCCGCTGGATTGGATCACCGCCTGTGCGCCAACACCGGTTTGGGTCGCAGTCTGACGCGACTCCCAGACGCCATAAGACAGGATCTTGGCCGGTACAGGGACATTGCGCGACAGGTCGAAGTCCGGGTTCAGGACATCAGTGATCTCATTCAGGCGCTTGTAGTAATAGTTGCCATTTTCGTCGACATAGCTGTGCAGATAGCGGGCGTTGTACTTGTTGTACTCATACAGGTCGCCGCCTGGGCTGACTAGCCCGATGAATACGCTGCCGCTTTCCGAATCGGCGGGGTTCTTGTAGCGGCTTTGATGAGTGACGCTCTCTAACGCCACACCTTCGTTAGAGAAGTTCAGGGCCTTGATATCAATGTCACCGACGGCGGAAACCAAACTGCTTTTGTTAGCCAATCCAACGGCGTCGATCCCCAGCTTTCCTCCCGACATGATCGACGAGCTCGGCGAGTTGGCTTTGACATAGGTCTCATAGACTTCAGTGACGTAGTACCAAAGGTCGTAGTTAGAGCCCTCGCAGTTACTGCAGCTGTAACGAATATCGCCGGATACCTTGCGTTCGCCGACCTCGATTACATCCCGGCGGTTGACCAGAAAGACCGCGCGCAAGCTCATGTCTTCCGCGCTCTCAATCGTCGCCGAGATATTCTCCAGCAGGCTGGAGTGATTGTTGGCGTCGTCCTTAGCCAGGCTCAGCTTGCCTAGGCTGTAAACATCGGCATAGCTATTGATGAAGTTATTCACCCGCAGCGCCATATCTTCGCCGCTAAAAATCAGTCCACGGTCGTTGAGCAGGTTGCTGGCGCCCAGGCGCAGGTTCTCGCCGCTGCCCAGGGTGCCGTAGTTGTTCAGGGTGGCGGCTGCGACCTTCAGATCCTTGGCCGAAGTGATCTTGCCGCTGTTGGCCAGGATGCCGTCGATGTCGATGTCGGTCAGGCCGCCGCCGCTGATGCGCCCGGTGCTGCCGAGGGTGAGGCTGGCGGCCTTGAGGGTCAGGTCGCCGAGGCTGGTGAGCTTGCCGCTACCGCTATAGGCGCCGCTCAGGATGAGGCTCAGGTCGCCGTCGCTGGCGATCACGCCGTTGTTGATCCAACTACCACCAGTGGCGGTCAGGGCTTCGCCGGCCAGCAGCTGGCCGCTGGCGGTCTGGTTGAACTGGTTGACGTTGAGTAGCAGGCGGGCGGCCTGGAGGATGCCGCTGTTGGTCCAGCTTTGCGCGCTGATGTTCAGCTCGCCGCTGGTGGCCAGGGTGCCGCCGGCGGCGATGGCCCGCGCCGAGGCCAGGGCGAGGTTGTCGCTGCCGGTATGGCGAATCTCGCCGCCCGCGTTCTTGAGGTCGTCTAGCTGCAGGCGCAGCACGCTGTTGCCGATTTCCACCAGCCCGGAACGGTTGTCCAGCAGGCCCACATCGATCAGCGATTCGCCCGTGCTGCCGATGGCGCGCAGCTTGCCTTGGCTGTTGTCCAGGCTGGCGGCCTCGATGGTCAGGGTGCTGCCGCTCTCGATCAGGCCGTAGCGGTTGTTCAGCGCGCCGCTCAGGCCGAAGTCGATCTGCTGTGCGGCCACCTTGCCGCGTTGCTCGTCCGCGGTGCCGCTGCCCTGGTTGCCGAAGCTGTCGGCGATCACGCTGAGCAGGCCCTTGGCGAAGAGCCCGCCGGAGCCGTTCTCCACCGCGTCGGCGCTGATGTTGGCATCGCCGAGGGTGGCGGAGAGGTGGCCGCCGTCGTTGTGCAGATCGCCGCTGACGACCTCCAGGCTCTCGCCCTGGGCGGTGCCGTCGCGGTTGTCGAACAGGCCACTGAGTTGCAGACGCAACCAGCCACCCAGGCTGGCGAGCAGGCCCGCGTCGCTGTTGTCCAGGCTGGCGGCGGTTATGTCTAGATCGCCCTCTGCGCTTTGCAGGGTGCCTTGCCGGTTGTTCAGCGCGCCATCCAGCGTCAGGCCGAGTTGGCCCTTGCTGGTGATGCTGCCGGCGCTGTTGTCGAGGCCGGCGGCGGCGATCTCGACATTGTCGCGTTCGCTGTAGATCAGGCCGTCCTGCCCATTGTCCAGTTGCCCGCTGGCGGTGATCTGCAACCGGTCGCGAGCCGCCAGGGTGCCGCCCGCCGAGTTGTCCAGGTCACCGGTCAGCAGCTCCAGCAGCCCCTGGCTGGCCAGCTGGCCGCCGCGGTTATCCAGGCTGCCGCTGCTCAGCAGCAGGTTGCCGGCGCTGGCCAACTGGCCGCCCGCGTTGTTCAGCAGGCCGAGTAGCTCCAGGGTGAAACCGCCCTCGGCGATCAGCCTGCCGGAACCGTTGTCCAGGCCATTGCCGCGCAGCAGCAGGTTGCCGCCGCTGCCGATCTCGCCGCTGCGGTTGTCGATCTCGGCTGCCTCGATCTGCAGGTCGCCCTGGCTGCTGACCAGGCCGCTCTGGTTGACCAGCCTGTCATTCAATGCCAGCTCGACCCTGGCCTGGCTAGAGATGACGCCGGCGGCACTGTTGTCCAGGCTGGCCGCCTGAACCCTGAGGTCGCCCTTGCTGACCAGCGCACCTTGGCCGCTGTTGTTCACCTCGCCCTGCAGTCGGACCGTCAGTGCACCGCTCTTGCTCGACAGGGTGCCACTGGCCGAGTTGTCCAGCGTGCCGCCCTCGACCTCAAGGCCCTGCCAGCCGGAAACCAGGCCGCCACGGTTATCCAGGCTCTGCGCTTCGACGGCCACGCCGCCCTCGCTGACCAGGCTGCCCTGACGGTTGTCCAGGCTGGTCGCCACGACCTCGGCCTGGCCCTTGCTGGAGATCTGGCCGGTGCGGTTGTCCAGGGTGCCGGTCTGCACTGCAACGCGCTGCTGACCGTACACCAGGCCCTCTCCACTGTTGTCCAGGGCGTCGGTGGTGACTGTCAGTTCTCCCTGCGCCAGCACTCGGCCGCCGCGGTTGTCCAGGCTGGCACTGCTCACCTTGGCCTGGCTGCCGGCGCTCAGGGTGCCGCCCTGGTTGTCCAGGGCCTCGCTGGCCTTGGCCTGCAGTTGGCGGCTGGCAGCGAGAGTCCCGTCGCGGTTGTCCAGCTCGCGGGCGGTAATGCTCAGGTCGCCGCTGGCGTTGCGGCTGCCGTCCGGATTGACCCCGGCCTCGACCACCCCGCGGTTGACCAGTTCGTCGGCCCCCAGCGTGACGCTATTGCGCGCCGCCAGGCTCTGCTGGTTGCGCAGCTGGCCGTCGACCTGGGCACTGATGCTGTTGCCGGCATAGAGTTTGCCGTTGGCTTCCAGGTTATCGGCCGCGATGCGCACGCTGCCGCTGGCAACCGTCTGCGCCAGGCTCAGCTGGCCGCTGGCATCGATCTGGATATCGCCCGCGCTGGCCGCCATGTTGCCGGCCAGCTTCACGCCGACGCCGGCTTCGGTGCCCACCAGGCGGATCGCGCCGGCATACATGCCACCCAGCGCCGAACTGTCGATGGCCAGCTGCGGCTCGTCCGCCTTGTTGGCTGCGCGCTTGCTGACGGTCAGGTCGGCAACTTCGACATCGTTGGCGCCGGTGATGATGTTGAGCTTGTTGGCGTGCAGCTCGGCGTTGATCCTGGCGCTGCGGGTGATCAGGTCGAACTGGTCGACGTTGCTGGCGTTGAGACCCTGGCCTTCGATGCTGATGGCACCGCCCTCGACCTGCAGGCGATCCAGGCGGCCGCCCTCGATGATCGGCTTGCCGGTGGTGAGGGTGGCGCGTGGCGTGTTGATGAAGCCGCAACCGTTGCAGGTGATGCCATTGGGGTTGGCCACCACCACGTGGGCCTTCTGGCCGGCCACTTCGGTGTAGCCGCGCAGCTGGCTGGGGCTGCCGCCGGTGACCTCGTTGAGGATCAGCTTGGCAGCCTGCCCCTTGAGGTTGGCGTTGCCGAGAATGATGCCGCCAAGCTGGGTGCTCTGGGTCTTGGCCGTGGAGTTGTTGAGGATCAGCCCCTGCTGGCCGACGTTGTACTGATTGAACTTGTTATGCGACAGGCCGTTGCCATTGGGCGTAGCTATGTTCACCACCGGCACGCCATTACCAGCCTGGGCCACCTCGGTATTGCCGTTAGCCGAGGCCAGTGTGGCCTGGGCCGCTGCGGCCATGATCGGGTTGAGGAACAGGATGCCGGCCAGGGCGGCGGCGATGTTCTGGAAGAATGGGCTGCGGACGTCCATGTGAGAAGCTCCTGCCAACAACAAGCGAAATCAGAAGAAAAGATCGACGCGGAAATACAGCGGGTGCTCGCGGTTCTCGATCACCGCGGGCCGCTCCAGCGAGCGCGCCAGAGTCAGGCTGGCGGCCAGGTGCTGGCCTCGCACGCTGAACTCGAAGGCATTGCCGGACAGGCGCCCGCGTAGCTCGGGGTTGTAGCGCTCGCCATGGATGACCCCGAGGTCGTAGGCGAAGGCGATGCCGTATTCGCGCAGATAGGGTTGCAGGGGTGCCCAGGTCACGGGACGGCTCCAGCGCAGCTGGTTGCGCCAGTAGCCGCCGCTGTCGCCGGACAGCGACTGTTCCTTGAACCCGCGCACTGAGGCCAAGCCGCCAATGCTGATGCGCTGCGGGCTGTACAGCACATCCTCGCTCCACTGGCCGTTGGCCAGGCTGTCGAAGCTGAAGGATTCGCCCAGCAACTGGAAGGGCTGCAGGTAGCTGAGGGTCAGGCTGTATTTGTTGTAGCGAGCCACCGGCTCGCCCGGCAGCGGGTCGCCTTCGCTCTGCGCATCCAGCGCACCGACACCCTGTTGCCAGCCGATATCGGCGTTGACGAAGGCACTGCCGATGCGGCGGCCGTGGTTGAAACCGAGCTGGGTCTCCGACAGACGCTGGCTGGAGACGTCGATCAGCGCGTTGTCGATGTAGTTGCGGGTGCGCAGGTGGCTGAGGCCGAAGTTGACGCTGGTCTTGCTCAGCGCATCGCGATGCAGCAGGCGTTCGGCACGCAATGCATGGGTACGGCTCTCGCCGTCCATCTCGAAAACGAAGCCGGAGCCTTCGGTCTGGTTGCGGTAGTAGCTCTGGCTGTAGCTGTAGCTGAAGGTCCACCAGCCGTAGGGCAGGCTGTAGTAGAGGCTCTGATTGTCGGAGTGGCGGAACTCGTCGCTCACCGCATCCAGGCCGCCGCGCAGGCTGAGCTGGTCGGCCAGGCCCAGCGGGCTGTCCCAGTCCAGGCCGATACCCCACTGCTGCTCGCCGGTGCTGACGTCGCCGTCGTTGTGCCGGCTGATGGAGGCATGCCAGGGCTTGCTCGGTTCGCCCTTGAGCTGCACGCGGCTGCCGCCGGCCTCGGCACCGGGCACCAGCTCAAGTTGCGCGGGGCGCGAGGGTAGGCGGTTGAGCTGGTCGACCAGTTGCTCCAGCTCGCGCAGATTGAGCGGCTCGCCGAGTGTGCCGGGAAAACTCATGGCCAGTTCGCGATCGCTGGCGATGACCGAGCTGTCCAGCCCTTCCAGGCGACCTTCGATCACCAGCACATCCAGCTCGCCGTCGCTCAGGTCCTGCTGTGGCAGGTAGGCGCGTGAGGTGACGTAGCCGCGGTCTATATAGCGCTGGGTGACGGCCTTGAGCAGCTCGTTGAGCTGGCCACTGCCGAGACAGCGATTCAGGAAGGGCTTGAGCAGTTCGCGCTGCTCAAGCGCCGAGAGCAGGCTGACGCCTTGCAGGCGAATGCTCTTGATCTCGAAGCAGCGTTGATCTGTGGCCGGCGCAACTGGCTGTATGGGGGCCTCGTGACCAGGCAGTTGCTGCAGCTCTTCGAGGCGCTTGCGCTGTTCTTCGAGCAAACGCTCCTGGCGATCGCGAATCAGGTCGCGCTCGCCCGGTAGAGGGCGGATATCAGGGGCCGCCAGAACAGCGGCAAAGGGAAGCAGACTTGAAGCAACGACAGCGAGATACAACCCACGCATGCGACCAATCCTTGGCCATTACTGGCAATCCGACATCAAAACGGATGCGCATTTTTTATATCCGCGGTGTGTCAGGCAAGAATCTTTCTCGTTGAAAAGAGTGAATCGTGATTTCTGTCACGCCCTGAGGCTGCATGTATTTTTCAGGAAATTACCTGGTAAGCCCAGGCTAAAGCGACCCGCAGTCCATGAACGAAAAAGGCCACCTTCGGGTGGCCATTTTCGTTTCAGCAACAGACTCAGGCAGCCTGAGCCGGTTTCCAGTTGGAGCTGGAGGCTTCTTCGGCCATCGACTCCATGGCTTGCTGGATGGCGCGCTTGCGGCGCTCTTCGGCCTTGTGGGCGAAGTACCAGGCGAAGAAGGTGAAGATCGACACGGTCAGGATGATCAGGCTGGCGATCGCGTTGATCTCCGGCTTCACGCCCAGGCGCACGGCGGAGAACACTTCCATCGGCAGGGTGGTCGAGCCCGGACCGGAGACGAAGCTGGCCAGCACCAGGTCGTCCAGCGACAGGGCGAAGGACATCATGCCGCCGGCTGCCAGGGACGGGGCGATCATCGGGATGGTGATCAGGAAGAACACCTTCCACGGCTTGGCGCCCAGGTCCATGGCCGCTTCCTCGATGGACAGGTCCAGCTCACGCAGACGCGACGACACCACCACGGCCACGTAGGCCGAGCAGAAGGTGGTGTGGGCGATCCAGATGGTCACCAGACCACGCTCCTGCGGCCAGCCGATCAGCTGGGCCATGGCCACGAACAGCAGCAGCAGGGACAGACCGGTGATCACCTCGGGCATGACCAGCGGCGCGGTGACCAGGCCACCGAACAGGGTGCGGCCCTTGAAGCGGGTCACCCGGGTCAGCACGAAGGCGGCCAGAGTGCCCAGCGCCACGGCGGCAATCGCGGTGTACAGGGCGATCTCCAGCGAGCGCATCACCGAGCCCATCAGCTGGCTGTTGTCGAGCAGGCCGACGTACCACTTCACCGACCAGCCGCCCCACACGGTCACCAGCTTGGAGGCGTTGAACGAGTAGATGACCATGATCAGCATGGGCAGGTAGATGAAGGTCAGGCCTACCCAGAGCATCACGGTAGAGAAACTCCAGCGTTTCATGCGCGGCCCTCCATCTCTTTCGCTTGGTTACGGTTGAACCAGATGATCGGGCCCATGAGGATGAGCAGCATGATCACCGCCAGGGCAGAGGCCACCGGCCAGTCGCGGTTGTTGAAGAACTCCTGCCACAGCACCTTGCCGATCATCAGGGTCTCCGGACCGCCCAGCAGTTCGGGGATGACGAATTCGCCCACCGCCGGAATGAACACCAGCATGCAGCCGGCGATGATGCCGTTCTTCGACAGCGGCACGGTGATCTTCCAGAAGTTGTTGAAGTTGCTCGAACCCAGGTCGGACGCCGCTTCCAGCAGGCTGTGATCGTGCTTCACCAGGTTGGCGTAGAGCGGCAGGATCATGAACGGTAGGTACGAGTAGACGATGCCAATGTAGACCGCCAGGTTGGTGTTGAGGATCTGCAGCGGCGCGTCGATCACGCCGATGGTCTGCAGGAAGCTGTTGAGCAGGCCGTTGTTGCTGAGGATGCCCATCCAGGCGTAGACACGGATCAGGATCGCGGTCCAGGTCGGCATCATGATCAGCAGCAGCAGCACGGTCTGTGCTTCCTTGCTGGCACGGGCGATGGAGTAGGCCATCGGATAGCCGATCAGCAGGCACAGCGCGGTGCTGATGAAGGCCATTTTCAGCGAGCCGAGGTAGGCCGCCAGGTACAGCTCGTCTTCGCTGAGGAAGACGTAGTTGCCCAGGTTGAGGAAGATCGATAGCTGGTTATCGGCCCAGCTGTAGATCTCGGTGTAAGGCGGGATGGCGACGTCCGCTTCGGCGAAGCTGATCTTCAGAACGATGAAGAACGGCAGCAGGAAGAACAGGAACAGCCAGAAGAACGGCACCCCGATAACGGCATGCCGCCCGGTGGGCAGGTAGCGTTTCAGTTTGCCGATTTTCATGATTGCAGTACCACGCCGCTGTCGTCTTCCCAGTACACCACCACGGCGTCGTCCCAGGTCGGACGCTTGCCGCGCCGCTCGGCGTTGGCGATGAAGCACTGCACGATCTGCCCGGAGGTGAGCTTGACGTAGTAGACCGAGTGGCCGCCAAGGTAGGCGATGTCATGCACGGTGCCGTTGCACCAGTTGTAGTTGGGGTGCTCGTGGTCATCCGGCAGTGCGGTAGCCATCAGCAGCTTCTCGGGACGCAGGGCGTAGCTGACGGCCTTGGTCTCGGCACGGGTGCTGACGCCGTGGCCGATGTAGATCGGCTTGTCCAGCTGCGGGCAGGTGATGATGGCGTGGTCGGCCTCGTCGGTGGTGATCTCACCGTCAAACAGGTTGACGCTACCGATGAACTCGCAGACCAGACGGCTGGCCGGGGTCTCGTAGATGTCGATCGGGCTGCCGGTCTGGGCGATCCAGCCCAGGTGCATGATGGAGATACGCTGGGCCATGGTCATGGCCTCTTCCTGGTCGTGGGTCACCATCACGCAGGTCACACCCACGCGCTCGATGATTTCCACCAGTTCCAGCTGCATCTGCGAACGCAGTTTCTTGTCCAGCGCGCCCATCGGCTCGTCGAGCAGCAGCAGTTTGGGGCGCTTGGCCAGGGAGCGGGCCAGGGCCACGCGCTGACGCTGGCCACCGGACAGCTGGTGCGGCTTGCGCTTGGCGTACTGGGTCATGTGCACCAGCTTGAGCATCTCGGCCACGCGCTCGTCGATCTCGGCCTGCGGCAGCTTGTCCTGCTTGAGGCCGAAGGCGATGTTCTGCGCCACGGTCATGTGCGGGAACAGTGCGTAGGACTGGAACATCATGTTGATCG
Source organism: Pseudomonas sp. zbq_18 (assembly GCF_043102245.1). NCBI lineage: Bacteria > Pseudomonadati > Pseudomonadota > Gammaproteobacteria > Pseudomonadales > Pseudomonadaceae > Pseudomonas > Pseudomonas sp. zbq_18. The sequence goes on from NZ_JBICIT010000022.1 coordinate 37,670, forward strand.
GGCGTTCGTACGGCGGCATGTCGGTGATATCCACGCCATCGAGGAAAATGCGCCCTTCAGTCGGCCGTTCGAAGCCGGCAAGCATGCGCAGCAGGGTCGACTTGCCGGAGCCGGAGCCGCCGAGCAGGGCGAAAATCTCGCCCTTGTTGATGGTCAGCGAGACATCGTCGACGGCGATGGTTTCGTCGAACTTCTTCGTCACGCGATCAATCTTGACCAACACCTCTTTGGGTTGCTGGCTGCCCTCAAGGGCTTTCTTGTAGGCGCTGGAGGCGACTGCCATTTCCAAAAACTCCCGGGAAAAAGTGGGCCATGGGGCCCGAATTAAATCTGCTGCGCCTGGCACAGCGGGCCCGTACGACAGGCCCGACCTGCCGTACGGTTTGCTTCAACTACGTTTACTTGCCTGACTTGATCTTGGTCCAGCTGCGGGTCATCTGGCGCATGATCTTCGGCGGCAACTCGGTCGAAATGTAGAGTTTGCTCATGACTTCCGGGCTTGGGTAGATGGACGGGTCGTTACGCACTTCCTGGTCCATCAGCTTGTCGGAAGCCGGGTTGGGGTTGGCATAGCCCACGTAGTCGCTGATCGGCGCGATGACGGCCGGGTCCAGCACGTAGTTCATGAAGGCATGGGCTTCCTTGGGGTTCGGAGCATCGGCCGGGATGGCCATCAGGTCGAACCACAGGTTGGCGCCTTCCTTGGGAATGCTGTAGGCGATCTCGATGCCCTTGCCCGCCTCATCGGCGCGCGCAGCGGCCTGGAACACGTCACCCGAGTAACCGAAAGCGATACAGATGTTGCCGTTGGCCAGGTCGCCGATGTACTTGGAGGAGTGGAAGTAGGTCACGTAAGGACGCAGCTCCATCAACTTGGCCTCGGCCTTCTTGTAGTCGTCCGGATTGGTGCTGCGCGGATCGAGACCCAGGTAGTTGAGCACGGAAGGGTACATCTCGTCCGGCGAGTCCATGAAGGCGACGCCGCAGCTGTTCAGCTTCTTCAGGTTCTCCGGCTCGAACAGCACGGCCCAGGAGTCGACCTCGTCGATCCCCAGTGCAGCCTTGACCTTCTCGACGTTGTAGCCGATGCCATTGGTGCCCCACAGGTAGGGAACGGCGTAGAGGTTGCCCGGGTCATTGGTTTCCAGCTGTTTGAGCAGCTCCGGATCCAGGTTCTTCCAGTTGGGCAGCAGGGAGCGGTCGAGTTTCTGGAACGCGCCAGCCTTGATCTGCTTGCCGAGGAAATGGTTGGACGGCACCACGATGTCGTAGCCGCTACGGCCCGCCAGCAGTTTGCCCTCCAGGGTTTCGTTGGAGTCGAAGACGTCGTAGCTCGGCTTGATGCCGGTGGTCTTTTCGAAGTCCTCAAGGGTGGTTTCACCGATGTAGTCACTCCAGTTGTAGATATGCACGGTCGGGGCCGCCTGAACGGCGCCTGCCATGCCCATCACGACTGCAGCGGAGATCAGGGTCTTGCGGAAGGAAATTCGCACACGTCAGTCCTCTTTCTTGTTGATCTTGCTGGCCGCACCGCGCGACCAGGGGTGGTGATGAGTTCGCTGCCAATCCCTGACATCCGTGCCATCCGTCCAGCCGGCCGCCCACGGAGCTGTGTGGGGCTCGTGTGAAACGGTAGTCGAAGAAAGCATCGGTACCTCCTGGCGGTGCTCCGGCGGGAGCGCCCGCCGGAGGGGGTCGCTGTTGGCTTACTTGCCGGACTTGATCGCAGTCCAGCTGCGGGTCATGGAGCGCTGTACCTTGGCCGGCAGATCCGGGAAGGCATAGAGCTTGGCCATGGTCGCCTCGCTCGGGTAGATGCCCGGGTCGTTGCGGATCGCCTCGTCAACCAGCGGGGTGGCCGCCGAGTTGCCGCTGGGGAACTGCACATAGTTGACGATTTCCGCCATCACTTCCGGCTTCATCAGGTAGTCCATGAAGGCGTAGGCCGCGTCCACGTTCTCGGCATCCTTCGGCATGGCGATCATGTCGAAGAAGGTACCGGCACCTTCCTTCGGAATGTTGTAGGACACGGTCACGCCTGCGGCGGCCTCTTCGGCACGCGACTTGGCCTGATACACGTCACCCGAGTAGCCGACAGCCACGCACAGGTTGCCGTTGGCCAGGTCGGAGATGTACTTGGAGCTGTGGAAGTAGGTCACGTGCGGACGAATCTTGAGGAACAGCGCCTCGGCTTCCTTGAGCTCTTTCGGGTCTTCGCTGAGCGGGCTGTAGCCCAGGTACTGCAGGGCAATCGGCAGAATCTCGGTCGGCGAATCGAGGAAGGACACGCCGCAGGACTTCAGCTTCTCGATGTTTTCCGGCTTGAACAGCAGGTCCCAGGAATCCACCGGGGCGTTCTCGCCCAGTGCGGCCTTGACCTTTTCCGGGTTGAAGCCGATGCCGATGGAGCCCCACAGATAGGGGAAGGAGTACTGGTTGCCCGGATCGCTGACTTCCAGGGTCTTCAGCAGGTCGGCATTGAGGTTCTTCCAGTTCGGCAGCTTGGACTTGTCCAGCGGCTGGTAGACACCGGCCTTGATCTGCTTGGCCAGGAAGTTGTTGGACGGTACGACGATGTCATAGCCGGACTTGCCCGCCAGGAGTTTGGCTTCGAGCGTTTCGTTGGAGTCGAAGACGTCGTAGACGACCTTGATACCGGTTTCCTTGGTGAACTTATCGACGGTTTCCGGGGCGATATAGTCCGACCAGTTGTAAACGTGCAGTACCTTGCTGTCTGCCTGCGCCATGCCGGCCACGGCGCCTGCCAGAGTCATGGCAAGCAGTGTTTTACCGAAGGTCTTGATCATGCGGGTTAGCTCCATTGTCGTTTGAAGTATCCGGGGCTGCGTCGCCTGGGCGACACACCCTCCGGTGAGCCTGGCCAACGCTCGTGCAGTCTGGCAAGGTCCGAGCCGTGGCTCAAGCCTTACACCAGCACCGCGCGGGCGGTCAGATCGAGGCACTTGCGTGCCTTTTCTACCAGTTCGTCGATCTCGGTTTTGCTGATCACCAGCGGTGGCGCGATGATCATGGTGTCGCCCACGGCGCGCATGATCAGTCCGTTGTCGAAACAGTGGGTGCGGCAGATCATGCCGACGCCCATGTCGCTCGGGAAACGTTCACGGGTTTGCTTGTCCTTCGCCAGTTCGATGGCGCCGAGCATGCCCACACCGCGGACTTCGCCCACCAGCGGATGATCCGCCAGCTCACGCAAACGACTCTGCAAATAGGGTGCCGTTTCCGTTTTGACGCGTTCGATAATGTGCTCGTCGCGCAGGATGCGCAGGTTTTCCAGGCCCACCGCGGCCGCTACCGGGTGACCCGAGTAGGTGAAACCGTGGTTGAAGTCGCCCGCGGCGTTGATCACCTCAAACACCTTGTCGCTGACGATCAGCCCGCCCATGGGCACGTAGCCACTGGTCATGCCCTTGGCGATGGTGATCAGATCCGGTTTGTTGCCGTAGTACTCACTGGCGAACCATTCGCCGGTACGGCCGAAGCCGCAGATCACTTCGTCGGCTACAAACAAAATGTCGTACTTGGCGAGGATCTCGCGGATGCGCGGCCAGTAGCTGTCCGGCGGCACGATCACGCCACCCGCACCCTGGATCGGCTCGGCGATGAAGGCGGCGACGTTGTCTTCGCCGACTTCGAGGATCTTCTGCTCCAGCTGGTCGGCGGCCCAGATGCCGAACTCATCCGGGGTCATGTCGCCGCCTTCGGCGAACCAGTAGGGCTGCGGGATGTGCACGATGCCCGGGATCGGCAGGTCGCCCTGCTCGTGCATGTAGGTCATGCCGCCGAGGCTGGCGCCGGCCACGGTGGAGCCGTGGTAGCCGTTCTTGCGGCTGATGATGACTTTCTTGCTCGGCTGGCCCTTGCTCGCCCAGTAATGGCGAACCATGCGCAGCATGGTGTCGTTGCCTTCCGAGCCGGAGCCGGTGAAGAACACGTGGTTCATGCCGGCCGGCGCCACGTCGGCGATGGCCTTGGCGAACTCCAGCGCCGGCGGGTGGGCAGTCTGGAAGAAGGTGTTGTAGAAGGGCAGCTCGCGCATCTGCGCGGCGGCGGCCTGCACCAGCTCCTCGCGGCCGTAGCCTACGGCCACGCACCACAGGCCGGCCATGCCGTCGAGGATCTTGTGGCCTTCGCTGTCCCACAGATAGACACCGTCCGCCTTGGTGATGATGCGCGGGCCCTTCTCGTGCAGCTGCTGGTAATCACTGAACGGCGCGAGGTGGTGCTCACGGCTCATGGCCTGCCACTCGCGGGTTTTCGGGTTGGTCACTGCACTGTTCATAACAACACCTTTTATTACGCGGGCCGCCGGCGGCGACCCGATGAAATCTGTGGCAACGGGCGCGGCAGCCGCGCCCGCTCCAGTCACACCGACAGCAGCAGGAATTCACGCTCCCAGGAGCTGATCACCCGCTTGTAGTTCTCGTGCTCGGCGCGTTTGACCGCGACGTAGCCACGGATGAACTTCTCGCCCAGGTACTTCTCGGCATCCTTGCAGGCTTCCATGCGCTCCAGCGCGCTCTCGATGGTCACCGGCAGACGCAGGTTGCGACGCTCGTAGCCACGCCCCTTGACCGGCGCGCCCGGGTTGATGCCTTCGACCATGCCCATGTAGCCGCACAGCAGGGTGGCAGCCAGGACCAGATAGGGGTTGGCATCGGCGCCGGCCAGACGGTTTTCCACGCGGCGGTTCTGCGGCCCGGCCTCCGGTACGCGCAGGCCCACCGTGCGGTTCTCCTCGCCCCACTCGACGTTTACCGGCGCCGAGGTATCCGGCAGGAAGCGGCGGAACGAGTTGACGTTCGGCGCAAACAGCGGCAACAGCTCGGGGATGTACTTCTGCAAGCCGCCGATGTGGTGCATGAACAGCGTGCTCATGGTGCCGTCTTCGTTGGAGAAGATGTTCTTGCCGGTCTTGATGTCCACCACGCTCTGGTGGATGTGCATGGCGCTGCCCGGCTGATCGGTGATCGGCTTGGCCATGAAGGTCGCGGCCACGTCATGCTTGAGCGCGGCCTCGCGCATGGTGCGCTTGAACACCAGAATCTGGTCGGCGAGGTGCAGCGCGTCGCCGTGACGGAAGTTGATTTCCATCTGCGCCGGGCCTTCTTCGTGGATCAGCGTGTCCAGATCCAGGCCCTGCAGTTCGCACCAGTCGTACATATCCTCGAACAGCGGGTCGAACTCGTTTGCCGCGTCGATGGAGAAGCTCTGCCGGCCGGTTTCCGGACGACCGGAGCGGCCCACCGGGGCTTCCAGCGGGAAATCAGGGTCGGCGCAACGCTTGGTCAGGTAGAACTCCATCTCGGGAGCGACAATCGGCCGCCAGCCCTTGTCGGCGTACATCTTCAGGACTTTTTTGAGGATGTTGCGCGGCGACAGCTCGATCGGATTGCCCTGCTTGTCGAAGGTGTCGTGGATCACCATCGCAGTCGGCTCAAGGGCCCAGGGCACCAAGAACACGGCGTTCTCGTCGGGGCGGCAGAACATGTCGATGTCCGCCTCGTCGAGCAGGTCGTAATAAATGTCGTCCTCGACGTAGTCGCCGGTCACGGTCTGCAGCAGGACGCTCTCGGGGAGACGCATGCCCTTCTCGTCAAGGAACTTGTTGGTCGGCGAAATCTTGCCACGGGCGATGCCGGTAAGATCGCTGATCAAGCATTCAACTTCGGTGATTTTGCGTTCTTTCAGCCAGCTGGTGAGCTGGTCGAGCTTGCTAGTCATAAAGACCTCAGGGTTGTAGAGCGGCTACTGCGGACCGGTTAAAGCCTAGCGAAACCTCCCAGCTTCGCCGACCGGTTGCTCACCTACTCAGCGTTGTCCCGCCTTCTTCCTGCATGCCTCACCAAAGGCCTGGAAGATGGCGAGATAATTCGGGTTGGAGCTTACCTGCCACTCGGGGTGCCATTGCACCCCCAGTGCGAAGCCTGGCGCATTCTCGACAGAGAAGGCTTCGACCAACCCGTCAGGCGCCAGTGCTTCTACGCGAAGGCCCGGCGCCAGACGCTGCACGCCCTGGCCATGAATGGAATTGACCTGAATCTCGTCCGGCAAGCCGATGCCGGCGAGTACCCCTCCCGCCTGTACACGCACGGCGTGGCGGGGGGCATATTGAACTTCGACCGGCTCATCCGCCGGCTCACGGTGGTCCATCATCCCGGCCACTTCCTGCACGCGCTGGTGCAGGCTGCCGCCAAAGGCCACATTGATTTCCTGGAAGCCGCGACAAATGCCCAGCACCGGAATACCGGCGTCTATGGCCTTGCGAATCAACGGCAGGGTCGTGGCGTCACGGCAACTGTCGTGTTGCGTGCCCGCCACGCTGGCGGGGCCACTATAATGATGGGGTTCGACGTTGGACGGCGAACCGGTGAACAGCAGGCCATCGACGCTGGCCAGCAGTGTGTCCTGATCGATCAGCTCACCCAGTGCGGGGATCACCAGGGGCAGCCCCCCAGCACCGACCGCCACGGCGCGGACATATTTGTCGCCAACGATGTGGTTGGGGTGCAGGCCCACCTGCTTGGTGCAGGCGGTAACGCCGATGATCGGCAGGCGCGACATGGAACACCTGTTTTATTGCTGTTGTTAGGTTGAGGTCGAGATTAGCCTTGTTCAATTTTTTACACAATAGGGCTGTAAAAAATTGAACACAGGCCACTGAGCACCCCGCACCACAAGGCCAGGCGGGCAGTCCAAGGGGGCCTAAATGCCCCAAAACTGGCCTTTACGCCCCATAACAGGGCAAAATGGCAGGCTATTGACAGTACAGGGTGTTTGAGATTGACTCACGGCTGTACGAATGAATGATTGAAATTTTTAACAATAAAGGTGTTGCATCATGTCGGTACCCCCGCGTGCCGTTCAGCTCAACGAAGCTAACGCGTTCCTCAAGGAACATCCCGAGGTCCAGTTCGTTGACCTTCTGATTGCAGATATGAATGGCGTCGTGCGCGGCAAGCGCATCGAACGCAACAGTCTCCACAAGGTATACGAGAAAGGCATCAACCTCCCCGCCTCGCTCTTCGCCCTCGACATCAATGGCGCTACCGTCGAAAGCACCGGCCTCGGCCTGGACATCGGCGATGCCGACCGCATCTGCTTCCCCATTCCCAACACCCTGTGCAACGAGCCCTGGCAGAAGCGCCCCACCGCTCAGCTGCTGATGACCATGCACGAGCTCGACGGCAAGCCGTTCTTCGCCGACCCGCGCGAGGTACTGCGCCAGGTGGTGCAGAAGTTCGACGACATGGGCCTGAAGATCTGCGCCGCGTTCGAACTGGAGTTCTACCTGATCGACCAGGAGAACGTGAACGGCCGTCCGCAACCACCGCGCTCACCGATTTCCGGCAAGCGTCCGCAGTCGACCCAGGTGTACCTGATCGACGACCTCGACGAATACGTCGACTGCCTGCAGGACATGCTCGAAGCGGCCAAGGAGCAGGGCATTCCGGCTGACGCCATCGTCAAGGAAAGCGCCCCGGCGCAGTTCGAGGTCAACCTGCATCACGTCGAGGACGCGATCAAGGCCTGCGACTACGCCCTGCTGCTCAAGCGTCTGGTCAAGAACATCGCCTACGACCATGAGATGGACACCACCTTCATGGCCAAGCCCTATCCGGGCCAGGCGGGCAACGGCCTGCACGTGCACATCTCGCTGCTCGACAAGAAGACCGGCAAGAACATCTTCGCCAGCGAAGATCCGCTGCAGAACGACGCCCTGCGTCATGCCGTGGGCGGCGTGCTGGAGACCCTGCCGGCTTCCATGGCCTTCCTCTGCCCCAACGTCAACTCGTACCGCCGCTTCGGTGCCAACTTCTATGTGCCGAATGCGCCGAGCTGGGCGCTGGACAACCGCACCGTGGCCGTACGCGTGCCCACCGGCAGCCCGGACGCCGTGCGCATCGAACACCGCGTGGCCGGCGCCGACGCCAACCCCTACCTGATGATGGCCTCCATCCTCGCCGGGGTGCACCACGGCCTGACCCAGAAGATCGAGCCGGGCGAGCCCATCGAAGGCAACGCCTACGAGCAGCTGGAGCCGAGCCTGCCGAACAACCTGCGCGATGCCCTGCGCGAGCTGGACGACAGCGAAGTGCTGAACAAGTACATCAGCCCGGACTACATCGACATCTTCGTCGCCTGCAAGGAAGCCGAGCTGCAAGAGTTCGAGACCACCATCTCCGACCTCGAATACAACTGGTACCTGCATACCGTGTAAGCAACACCCAGACGCCGGCCATTGTGCCGGCGTCTCTTTTTCTGCTGCCCACCTGATTCGTCGCCCACGCCGCCGGCGTCGGCGCAGCCATGCACACGCATTCGAGGAGGTCGTCATGTTTCGTATTCTTGCTCCCCTGCTGCTGGCCCTGAGCCCAGGCCTGGCAACTGCCGCCGACAGCATCCGGGTGTACAACTGGAACGACTACATCGCCCCCCAGGTGCTCGACGACTTCACCAAGGCCACCGGCATCCAGGTGGAATACCGCACCTTCAGCACCGACGAGGAACTCGACCGCGCCCTGGCCAGCGGCGAGAGTATCGACATCGCCGTCCCCTCCCATGACGAACTGCCGGCCCTGATCGCCGCCGGCAAGTTGCAGCCGCTGGACCTGCAGCGCCTGCCCAATCGCAAGCACCTGGACCGCCAGATGCTCAGCAAGCTGGCCGCCGTCGATCCGCAGAACCGCTATGCCGTGCCCTACCTGTGGGGTGCCGTGGGCCTGGCGATCAACACGCCGCAGGCCGAGGCCGCCTATGGTGGCGCGCTGCCGCACAGCTGGAGCCTGCTGTTCGACAGCAACCAGAGCGCCAAGCTGGCGCAGTGCGGCATCAGCGTGCTGGATGCCCCGGACGAGCTGCTCTACAACCTGCTCAACTTCCAGGGCCGCAGCCTGGCCAACACCTCACCGGGCCGTGTGCAGCGGGCTGCCAACGTGCTTGAGGGCCTGCGCCCGAATGTGCGCTACATCGACAGCGAGCGCTACATCGACGACCTCAATCAGGGCAATCTGTGCCTGGCCGTGGCCTGGATCGGCGATGCGCTGGGCGCCAGCGATGCCGGCCAGCCGGTCGAGTTCGTCGTGCCGGACGAAGGTTCGACCCTGTTCATCGACAACCTGGTGATCCCGGCCAGCGCGCGCCGTGCCGACCTCGCGCACCAGTTCATCGACTACCTGCTGCAACCGCAGGTGGCAGCGCTGATCACCAGCGAAACGCTGTATCCCAACGCCAACGCCGACGCCCAGCAGTTCCTTGAGCCCAAGCTGCGCGAGCAGCTGGGCCGCGATCTGGAGTCGGCCAAGAGCCGCCTGTTCGCCCTCACGCCGCTGTCAGACAAGATCAAGGTTGCCCGCGACGAAGTCTGGAACAGCTTCCTCGAAGGCCCGGCGGCAACCGCCACCGCCCAGTGACAGCGCTTGCCCTGCCCTGTCCGGCTGGCGTCCAATAGCGTCTTCCCCGGACAGGAGACCGGCATGAGCCGCACCGCCAGCCCTCGCAAACCGCGCGCCAGCAGCCAGGCGCGTATCGCCCAGATTCTCGCCGCGGCTCGCGAGCTGTTGCGCGAGCAGGGCTTCAGCGGCCTGACTATGTATGCGGTGGCCGAACGCGCCGAGATCCCGCCGTCGTCCGTGTACCACTTCTTCGCCAGCGTGCCGGCGCTGCTCGAAGCCCTCACCGCCGACATCCACGCCGCCTTCCGTGATTGCCTGCTGCAGCCGGTGGATCACCAGGCGCTGCGTCACTGGCATGACCTGTCGCGCATCGTCGAACAGCGCATGCTGGCCATCTACGCCGACGACAGCGCCGCGCGTCAGCTGATCCTGGCCCAGCACGGCCTGGCCGAAGTCACTCAGGCCGACCGACAGCACGACCTGGAGCTGGGCCGCCTGATGCAGCAGCTGTTCGAGCGCCACTTCCCGCTGCCACAGCTGCCGGACGACATCGACGTGTTCGCCCTGGCCATGGAGCTGGGCGACCGCGTCTACGCCCGCTCGGTGCAGCTGCACGGCGAAATTACCCCGCGCCTGGCCGAGGAGGGCATGCGCGTGTTCGACGCCTACCTGAGCCTGTATCTGCCCCTCGGCCTACCCAAGCGCGCAGCCCCTCTCGACTGACCGATTTCTATCGGACTCTGGTCGCGCATCGACCACTCAGACACTCTCAAATCAAATAATTATCTGTAAAAAACAGCTTTTTAAGTTTTTAGAAGCTACATGCCGCTTTGAAAATCGATTTTTATCGGATATAAAAAGTCTCGACGCTTCCCAAAAGCGACGAACAGGCGATTAAGACGTCGCGACCTATACTGGCGGCGACGTTCCAAATCCGTACCTCGCGAACCAGCGGTCTGTGCCGCTGCGTTCTGGCTGCCCGAATCTGGTGACCCTCATGAGCACGCTGAACACCACCCCCCGCGCCGATGGCTTCCGTATGCCCGCCGAATGGGAACCTCACACCCAGACCTGGATGGTTTGGCCCGAACGCCCGGACAACTGGCGCCTGGGTGGCAAGCCGGCCCAGGCCGCCTTCAGCGCGGTGGCCGAGGCCATCGCCCGCTTCGAGCCGGTCACCGTGTGCGTCTCCGCCGCCCAGTTCGAGAACGCCCGCGCGCGCCTGAGCGAGGCCATCCGCGTGATCGAGATCAGCACCGACGACGCCTGGGTACGCGACACCGGGCCGACCTTCGTGATCAACGATGCCGGTGAGGTACGTGGCGTGGACTGGAGCTTCAATGCCTGGGGCGGCCTCGATGGCGGTCTGTATTTCCCCTGGCTGCGCGACGATCAGGTCGCGGCCAAGATCCTCCAGGTCGAACGCTGCGCGCGCTACCGCACCGAAGGCTTCGTACTGGAGGGCGGCTCCATTCACGTCGATGGCGAAGGCACGCTGATCACCACCGAGGAATGCCTGCTCAACCGCAACCGCAACCCGCACCTGAGCCGTGAGCAGATCGAGGCAACCCTGCGCGAGCACCTGGCCATCGACACGGTGATCTGGCTGCCGGACGGCCTGTACAACGATGAGACCAACGGCCACGTCGACAATTTCTGCTGCTACGTGCGCCCCGGCGAAGTGCTGCTGGCCTGGACAGATGACCCACAAAACCCCAACTACCCGCGCTGCCAGGCGGCCATGCAGGTGCTGGAAACCGCGCGTGACGCCAAGGGCCGCCAACTGGTCATCCACAAGATGCCGATTCCCGGCCCGCTGCATGCAACCGAGGAAGAATGCGCCGGCGTCGACCTGGTGGCCGGCAGCCAGGAGCGTGATCCATCGATCCGCCTGGCCGGCTCCTACGTCAACTTCCTGATCGTCAACGGCGGCATCGTCGCGCCGAAGTTCGACGACCCGATGGATGCCGAGGCCGAAACCATCCTCCGGCGCGTGTTCCCCGAGCACGAAGTGGTGATGGTGCCAGGCCGCGAGATCCTCCTTGGCGGCGGCAACATCCACTGCATCACCCAGCAGCAGCCGGCGCCACAACGGCGCTGATTACGCACTGCAGAAAAGCCCGCTCCGGCGGGCTTTTTCATGGGCAAAGAAAAGCCCGCCAGTGCGGCGGGCTCTTCGAAGCTATCGACTCAGGCGGTAGCCGGACGCAGCGAATAGGTCTTCAGTTGTTCGGCAAACTCACGCAGCGACTGGATACCGCTGGCCTCGGCCTCGTGCACCCACTGCTTGATCGCCTCGAGCATGTCGTGGCCGTTGCTGCTGGTCTTGACCCAGATCTGCTGCAGGGCGATGCGCTTCTCGTAGATCACCTTGAGCGCCTGGCTCTGCGCCAGCAGCTCGCTGATGCGCGCATGGTGCTGCTCGTCCAGCAGGCTGGTCTCGCGCGACAGCAGGCGCTTGGCGCGGCGGAACAGGTGGCGCACCGATTCGTCGGCCTTGGCCAGCTCCTGCTGCACCAGCGGCTTGATCACCAGCTTGCGGTACTGCGCCATGATCTGGAAACGGTTGTTGAGAATGGCCATGGCGGTGTCCATGTCCAGGCTGTGCTTGCCCTCGACGCGGTGGGCGATGGGCGCCACGCGCTGCACCTTGGCCATGCCGAGGAAGCTGAACAGCTGGATCCAGGCCCAGCCCATGTCGAACTCCCACTTCTTCACCGACAGCTTGGCGCTGTTCGGGTAGGTGTGGTGGTTGTTGTGCAGCTCCTCGCCGCCGATCAGGATGCCCCAGGGCACCAGGTTGGTGGCAGCATCGCGGCACTCGAAGTTGCGGTAGCCGACGGCATGGCCGAGGCCGTTGATCACGCCCGCCGCCCACACCGGAATCCACATCATCTGGATCGCCCACACGGTCATGCCGAGCACACCGAACAGGGCCAGGTCGATGATCGCCATGAGGATGATGCCGCCCATGGGATGGCGGCTGTAGACATTGCGCTCGATCCAGTCATCCGGGCAGTTCTTGCCATAGATGCGCAGGGTTTCTTCGTTCTTCGCCTCTTCCTGGTACAGCTCCGCGCCCCTGCGCAGCACCGTACCCAGGCCCTTGATTACCGGGCTGTGCGGGTCATCGACGGTTTCGCACTTGGCGTGGTGCTTGCGGTGGATGGCGGTCCACTCGCGGGTGTTCTGGCCGGTGGTCAGCCACAGCCAGAAGCGGAAAAAATGCTTGAGTGCCGGATGCAGCTCCAGCGAGCGGTGCGCCGAATAACGGTGCAGATAGACGGTGACGCTGACGATGGTGATGTGGGTCAGCACCAGGGTCACGGCGATGAGCTGCCAGACCGAGAGATCGAGTAAACCGTTGTACCACATGGATGGTGTTGCCTCGCAAAAAGGGAGAACGACTGTAAACCCAGCCTCCGGGCATTATCCCCAAGCGGGTGGAGAATGCCAGCGCAGCGTTAGACAAGAATGCACTGCTAGTCGACTTATCTATAATGTGCGGCATTTCGCACATCTCGCCACGGCCGGCCCCGCAATGAAATTCCAGCGCAGACCGCTGCAGTTCAGTCTGTTTTACCTGATAGCCGCCACGCTCTGGATTCTCGGCAGTGACACCCTCCTACTGGGTCTCGGCTTCGACCGCGACACGCTGAGCCGCTACCAGAGCCTCAAAGGCTTCGCCTTCGTGCTGCTCAGCGCCCTGGTGCTGTATGCCGTGCTGATGCGCCACTGGCGCGAGCAATGGCAGGTGCGACGCGAGTTGAAGGAAAGCGAGGAGCGCCTGGCCCTGGCCCTGGATTCGGCCCAGGAAGGCCTCTGGGATTGGGACATCAAAGGGCAGAAGGTGTTCTACTCGCCGGGCTACTGCGCCCTGCTCGGCTACAGCCCGGAGACGTTCGGCCAGGACCAACAGGCCTGGGTCACGCGCCTGCACCCAGAGGACCGCACGCTGGCCGAGGAGCGCCTGCGCGCCCTGCTCGAGGAGCGCAGCCCGCACTACGAGAGCATCTTCCGCCTGCGCCACCGCGATGGCGAATACCGCTGGCTACACTCGCGCGGCCAGCTGCTGCTCGATGAACAGGGCGACCCCGAGCGCTTCATCGGCATCTCCAGCGACATCACCCAGCGCCGCGCCGACGAGGACAGCCTGCGCCAGGCCGCCGCCGTGTTCGACAGCACCCTGGAAGGGGTGCTGGTCACCGACGCCGAGCTGCGCATCGTCCACGTCAACCCGGCTTTCAGCCGCATCACCGGCTACGCCACCGAAGACGTCTTGGGGCGCTCTCCCGACCTGTTCAAGTCCGGCCATCACGATGCCGACTTCTACCGCAGCCTGTGGCACGCCCTGGAGCAGCGCGGCTCGTGGAGCGGGGAGATCTGGAACCGGCGCAAAAGCGGCGAAATCTTCCCCATGTGGCAATGCATCCGCGTCATCCATGACGAGAATGGCAACCTCAGCCACTACGTGGCGGTGTTCTCCGACATCAGTGCGATCAAGCGCTCGCAACGCGAGCTGGACTACCTGGCCCACCATGATCCGCTGACCTCCCTGCCCAACCGCCTGCTGTTCGGCGAGCGCATCGAGCAGGCGCTGCAGCGTGCCCATCAGGACGGACTGCACGGCGCCCTGCTACTGATCGATCTGGACCACTTCAAGATCGTCAACGAGAGCCTCGGCCATAGCACCGGCGACCGTCTGCTCAAGTTGATTGGCGCGCGCCTGGGCGAAAGCCTGGGCGGCAAGCTGACCCTGGCGCGCCTGGGCGGCGACGAGTTCGGCCTGCTCAGCGGCGACTGCGCCCAGGCCGAACAGGCCTCGCAGCTGGCCCAGCGCGTACAGGACTGCCTGGCGCAGCCCTTCGTCGTCGACGGCGAGACCCTGTTCGTCAGCGCCAGCATCGGCATCAGCCTGTTCCCCGAAGACGGCGACTCGGTCGAGCAGCTGCTGCGCAACGCCGATTCGGCGCTGTTCCGCGCCAAAAACAGTGGGCGCCAGACGTTCAGCTTCTACAGCCAGGAGATGACCGCCCAGGCACGCCTGCGTGTCACCCTCGAGGCCGAGCTGCGCCAGGCCCTGCAGCACGAGCAGCTGCGCGTGTATTACCAACCGATCCACCGCCTGGACGACGGCGCCATGCTCGGCGTCGAGGCCCTGGTGCGCTGGCAGCATCCCGAGCGCGGCCTGGTGCCGCCCGGCGAGTTCATTCCGATGGCCGAGGACAGTGGCCTGATCGGTGCCATCGACGCCTGGGTGCTGGAGCAGGCCTGTGCGCAGATGGTGCGCTGGCAAACCCAGGGCGTACCGCTGGAGTTCGTCGCGGTCAACGTCTCCAGCCGCCTGTTCGGCCGTGGCGAGCTGGACGCCCGGGTCGAGCGGGTGCTGCGTGAAACCGGGCTGGAGCCCGCACGGCTGGAGCTGGAAGTGACTGAAAGCGCGGTGATGGACGACCCTGATCGCGCCCTGCAGCTGCTGCAGCGCCTGCAGGCGCTGGGCGTGCACCTGGCCATCGACGACTTCGGCACCGGCTACTCCTCGCTGGCACGCCTCAAGCGCCTGCCGGTACACAAGCTCAAACTCGACCAGAGCTTCGTCCGCGGCCTGCCGCAGGACGGCGAGGATGCCGCCATTGCCCGCGCGGTGGTCAGCCTCGGCCAGAGCCTGAACCTGCGCGTGCTGGCCGAGGGCGTCGAGACCGAGGCCCAGGCCGCCTATCTGCAGGGCATCGGCTGCAGCCTGGGACAAGGCTACTGGTTCGGTCGCCCGCAGCCGGCCGAGCAGTTGCTGGCGGCCATGGCCCTGAGCTAACCCATCAGGCCAGCGCTGGCTCGGAGCGTTTCAGCCCCATCCACTCCAGCTCGATGAATAGCAGCACCAGCAACGCCTGGCCGATCACGAAGACCAGGCCGAGCGGGTTCGGTGCGATCCAGCCGGCGATCAGCAGCATCAGGCTGTCGAGCACCCACAGCGCATTGACGGCCAGCACCGCCCACACCAGTTGGCGATTGATCTGCTCACAACTGCCCAGCCAGACCAGAAACACGCCCAGCGGCAGCAACGCCCAGCCGGCACCGAGCAGTAGTTCGCGGGGCAGGGCCAGCAGTTCGGCAAACCAGCCGGTGGCCAGCACCAGCAACGCGCCCGTGGCCAGGCCGACCACACCATCGGCAAGCAAGGCACGACGCAACAACGGAGAAGCATTGAGGGTATGCATGGTGAATCCTCCTGTGATGGCGCCGGAGTGGCACCTCGGCCATAGCGTTCTCCCAAGCAGTGCGGCAGGTCGATTACCTGCCAGGTAATGGCTGCCATGCATTCGCTGGTCTATCGTCGCTCACCATGAACACAGTCCATCACCCCGTCGGCGCCCTGTTGCGCCAGTGGCGCCAGCGCCGCCGCCTGAGCCAGCTCGACCTGGCCTGCGAAGCGGACATCTCCACCCGCCACCTGAGTTTCGTCGAGACCGGCCGCGCCCTGCCCAGCCGCGAGATGCTCCTGCACCTGGCCGAGCAGCTGGAGATTCCGCTGCGCGAACGCAACCGCCTGCTCAGCGCCGCCGGCTATGCGCCGCTGTACAGCCAGCACCCGCTGGACGACCCGGCGCTGGCCGCCGCACGGGCGGCTATCGACCAGTTGCTCAAGGCCCACGAGCCCTACCCGGCGCTGACCATCGACCGCCAGTGGAACCTGCTGGCCGCCAATGCCGCGGTGGCGCCCTTCCTGGCCGGCGTGCCGGCCGAGTTGCTCGGCCCGCCACTCAACGTGCTGCGCATTTCCCTGCACCCGCACGGGCTGGCGCCACGTATCGTCAACCTGGCGCAGTGGCGCGCCTACCTGCTGATGCGCCTGCAGCACGATATCGACATCAGCGGCGATCCCGCGCTGCTGGCCCTGCAGGAGGAGCTGCTGGGCTACCCGGCCCCGGCCGAGAAGGCCGAGCCGGTCACGGAGAACGTGCTGATGCCGCTGCAGTTCCGCACCGAGCAGGGCGTGCTCAGTCTGATCAGCACCGTCACCGTGTTCGGCACGCCCAACGACGTGACCCTGGCCGAGCTGGCGCTGGAGACCTTTTTTCCGGCCGACGAGGCCAGCGCCGCTTATCTGCGCCAGCTGGCCCAGGCCTAGCGGGATGACACAGGCGGGGCCGAAGCCACCACGACAGAGCGGTGCGCGCCGTTATGCGCGCCGCCGTGCGTGCTGCTCGATCTGCTGCTGCAAGCGATACAGGTAGGCGAAGCCCTGCTCCCAGCGGCAGTGACCGGAGGCCACGTTGATATGCCCGGCTTCCGGCAGGATCAGCGCCTCCGCGCCCCAGTCGCGCGCCATCTGCGAGGCGCGTTCGGCACTGGCGGCCGGGTCGTTATCCGAGCCCACCAACAGACTGGGAAAGGGCAACCCATCACGGGGAATCGGCGCAAAACCGCGCAGGGCTTCGGGGCAATTGGCCCGCTCGACATCTGCAGGAGCCACCAGCAGCGCACCGCGCACCTTGTCCAGTGCGCTCGCCGAGGCCTGCGCGGCCCAGCGCGCCAGCGTGATGCAGCCCAGGCTGTGGGCCACCAGGATCAGCGGGGCCGGGGCCGTCGCAACACGCTGCTCAAGGGCTGCGACCCAACGCTCGGCATCGGGCCAAAGCCAGTCGGCCTGCTCGACCCGGCTGGCATTCGGCAGGCTGCGCTGCCAGTGGCTCTGCCAGTGTTCGTCTGGTGAGCCCTGCCAGCCAGGCAGGATCAGGTAGTGCGGGGTCTGGCGGGACATGGCAGGCCTCCTGGAAATGGTGGAGGCCAGTCTAGGCAGCGGTTTTCTTAAAGTTAAGGAATAAGAAATTATTTACTTATTCCTTTTATGACTCATCCAAGCACGATGCAGTCCTTGCCCTGGCGCTTGGCCTGATACATCGCCGCGTCGGCACGGGCGTAGAGATCATCCAGGGTGTCGCCGTCGCCGAGGCAGGTCAGGCCCTGGCTGATAGTGACGCCGAAGCTGTCATCACCACTGGGAAACTGCAGGCGCTGCACTTCGCGTTGCAGGCGCTGCGCCACTTGCTGCGCCTGCTGCAGATCGCAGGCGGGAAACACCGCGGCGAACTCCTCGCCGCCGATGCGCCCGAACAGATCGTCGCGGCGCACCACATAGGCGCCGCAGTGGGCCACGCGCTGCAACACGCGGTCGCCGACCTGATGGCCATGGCCGTCGTTGATCTTCTTGAAGTCGTCGATGTCCAGCAGCAGGAAGGCCAGCGGCTGGCCGCTGTCGCGGGCCTCGGCGAACAGCTCGGCGGCGCGCTCGAAGAAGTGCCGACGGTTGCTCGCACCGGTCAGCACATCGCTGGTGGCCAGGCGCTGCAGCTCGCTCTGCATGACTTTCTTCTCGGTGATGTCCTCGGCGATGCCGACCACCAGGGCGCGGCCGCCGAACAGCGCTGGCGGGCTGATGAAGCATTTGTCGCTGAGCCAGCGCACCTGGCCGTCACCACGGATGATGCGGTATTCGCGCTCCTCCACCGCACCGACCTGCATGACCGAGCGCAGACTCTGCTCGGCGTACTCCATGTCATCCGGGTAGATGCTGTTGCGCCACTCACCGTAATCCGCCAGCAGCAGGGCGGCACTGCGCCCGAAGATACGCTCGTACGCCGGGCTGACGTACACCATCTGCTGCTGGTCCCAGTCGAACGCCCAGAGCACGGCATTGACGCTGGCCAGCAGGCTGCCGACCAGCTGCTCGCGCTCGCGCAGGCGCTCCACCTCGCCACGGCAATGCAGCAGGCTGAGCGTCAGCTGCTCGACCTCGCTGGCGACCTGGCTCTGGTCTTCCATAACCTGACCTCTTCAATTCTTGACCGATCGTTCGAGCTTAAGCCTGCCACCGACTCCTGACGATGACCGGCCAAAGCCAATGTGACGGGTGGCGTGAATTTCCAACAACGCCCTTCCGCCAGGGAACTCGACCACGACGGCGCGGTATCCATAGCGGCCGACAACCGCGCCCAAATACCTGAAATAACAAAAGGATATATAAAAATTCTTAAACGGTATTTTTAAGAATAAAAGATCGCTCCGTAATATCCGCTCCACGCCAGACCGGCGTTCAAGGAGCCGCCCCATGCACGCCCCACACACCAGCGATGCCGACCAGGCCAGCATCCTGCGGGAAATCCACAGTGCCCTGCGCGATCTGCGCTTCGGTTCGGTGGAGATCACCGTACACAACGGTCAGGTCGTGCAGATCGAGCGCAAGGAAAAATTCCGTCTGCCGCCAACCACCAAACAACCCTGACCACCCCAGGCCCGACCGGATCACCGGAGGGCGTGAGCAAGCCGAAGAAGCGCGCTATCGAGCGCGCCAACGCCACGCCACCACCGCATCCCAAGGAGCCGCAACCATGTCCGTTCGTGCCTTCGCCCTGGCCGCCATCGCCAGCGCCCTGTTCGCCAGCCCGGCGTTCGCCGCCACGCAGATCCTCAACGTTTCCTACGACCCCACTCGCGAGCTGTACAGCGAGTTCAACGCTGCCTTCAACCAGCACTGGCAGCGCCAGGGCCACGAGGCCTTGACCATCCAGCAATCCCACGGCGGCTCGGGCAAGCAGGCCCGCGCGGTGATCGACGGCCTGCGCGCCGACGTGGTGACCCTGGCCCTGGCCGGCGACATCGACGAGTTGCACAAGCTGGGCAAGCTGATCCCGGAAAACTGGCAGGAGCGTCTGCCGCAATCCAGCACGCCCTACACCTCAACCATCGTGTTCCTGGTGCGCAAGGGCAACCCGGAAGGCATCCAGGACTGGGATGACCTGGTCAAGCCGGGCGTGGAAGTGATCACCCCCAACCCGAAGACCAGCGGCGGCGCGCGCTGGAACTTCCTCGCCGCCTGGGCCTGGGCCCAGCAGCAGTACGGCAGCGAGGCCAAGGCCCAGACGTTCGTCGAGCAGCTGTACAAGAACGTCCCGGTACTGGACACCGGCGCCCGCGGCTCGACCATCACCTTCGTCAACAACCAGATCGGCGACGTGCTGCTGGCCTGGGAGAACGAGGCCTTCCTGGCCCTGAAGGAACAAGGTGGCGACCAATTCGAAATCGTCGTGCCGAGCCTGTCCATCCTCGCCGAGCCGCCGGTGGCCGTGGTCGACAGGAACGTCGACAAGAAGGGCACCCGCGAAGTCGCCACCGCCTACCTGCAGTACCTGTACAGCGAGGAAGGCCAGCGCATCGCCGCGAAGCACTTCTACCGTCCGCGTGACGAGAAGGTCGCCGCGGAGTTCGCCCAGCAGTTCCCGCAGCTGAAGCTGGTGACCATCGACCAGGACTTCGGCGGCTGGAAAACCGCCCAGCCGAAGTTCTTCAACGACGGTGGCATCTTCGACCAGATCTACCAGGCCCAGTGACGCTACTGCGCTCGGTCATACGGTGTTGAAAGCCGGCTCGGGCATGCTCATTTACCGCCCGTAAACTCCGCTGCCCTCGCCGGCCTTCGCCTTGTCTGACCTTCGCTCGCAACGCGTCATTTCTTCGTCGCCAAACCAGCCAAGGCCAAAATCATGTCACGCCGCATTTCCCCCGTCATACCCGGCTTCGGGCTGACGCTGGGCTACACCCTGGTGTACCTCAGCCTGTTGGTGCTGATTCCACTGGGTGCCATGTTCGTCCACGCCGCCCAACTGAGTTGGGCCGAATTCTGGGCCATCGTCAGCGCACCACGGGTGCTGGCCGCGCTCAAGCTGAGCTTCGCCACCGCCTTCGCCGCCGCCGTGCTCAACGGCGTGATCGGTACCCTGCTGGCCTGGGTGCTGGTGCGCTACAGCTTCCCCGGGCGCAAGATCATCGACGCGATGATCGACCTGCCCTTCGCCCTGCCCACCGCCGTGGCCGGCATCGCGCTCACCGCGCTGTACGCCCCGGCCGGCCTGGTCGGCCAGTTCGCCAGCGAGCTGGGCTTCAAGATTGCCTACACCCCGCTGGGCATCACCCTGGCGCTGACCTTCGTCACCCTGCCCTTCGTCGTGCGCACCCTGCAGCCGGTGCTGGCGGACATTCCGCGCGAGGTCGAGGAGGCCGCTGCCTGCCTGGGCGCCCGGCCTTTTCAGGTGTTCCGCCACGTGCTGCTGCCAGCCCTGCTGCCGGCCTGGCTGACCGGCTTCGCCCTGGCCTTTGCCCGTGGCGTCGGCGAGTACGGGTCCGTCATTTTTATAGCCGGCAATATGCCGATGAAGACCGAGATCCTGCCGCTGCTGATCATGGTCAAGCTCGACCAGTACGACTACCACGGCGCCACCGCCATCGGCGTGCTGATGCTGGTGGTGTCCTTCACCTTGCTGCTGCTGATCAACCTGCTGCAGCGCCGCATCGAACGCCCGTAAGGAGGCCGCCATGAGTAGCACCGTTCTGTCGTCCTCCACCCTGGCCAACGACCGCCGCCGTGGCAGCGCGCTCGGGCGCCGCGCGCTGATCGCCGGGGCCTGGCTGGCCTTTGCCCTGTTCCTCCTGCTGCCGCTGCTGGTGGTGCTCAGCGAAGCCCTCAAGCTCGGCTTCGGCACCTTCTTCAGCGCCCTGCTGGAGCCGGACGCGCTTGCCGCGCTACAGCTGACGCTACTCGCCGTGGGCATTGCCGTGCCGCTCAACCTGGTGTTCGGCGTGGCCGCCGCCTGGTGCGTGAGCAAGTACGAGTTCCGTGGCAAGAGCCTGCTGGTGACCCTGATCGACCTGCCGTTCTCCGTCTCGCCGGTGATCGCCGGTCTGATCTACGTGCTGCTGTTCGGTGCCCAGGGCTTCTTCGGGCAGTGGCTGCAGGAACGCGATATCCAGATCATCTTCGCCCTGCCCGGCATCGTCCTGGCCACCATCTTCGTCACCGTGCCTTTCGTCGCCCGCGAGCTGATTCCGCTGATGCAGGAGCAGGGCACCCAGGAGGAAGAAGCCGCGCGCCTGCTCGGCGCCAGTGGCTGGCAGATGTTCTGGCACGTGACCCTGCCGAACATCAAATGGGGCCTGATCTACGGCGTGGTGTTGTGCGCCGCGCGGGCCATGGGCGAGTTCGGCGCGGTGTCGGTGGTGTCCGGGCATATCCGCGGCTACACCAACACCCTGCCGCTGCACGTCGAGATTCTCTACAACGAATACAACCATGTCGCCGCCTTCAGCGTCGCCAGCCTGCTGCTGGCCCTGGCGCTGATCATCCTGCTGCTCAAGCAGTGGAGCGAATCCCGTCTGCCCCGTCTCAAGTCTGCTGATGAGGAATAAGCCATGAGTATCGAAATTCGTAACGTCAGCAAGACCTTCGGCGCCTTCCGCGCGCTCAACCAGATCAACCTGGATATCCACAGCGGCGAGCTGGTGGCCCTGCTCGGCCCGTCCGGCTGCGGCAAGACCAGCCTGCTGCGCATCATCGCCGGCCTGGAGACGCCGGATGCCGGCAGCATCCAGTTCCACGGCGAGGACGTGTCCAACCACGACGTGCGTGATCGCAACGTCGGCTTCGTGTTCCAGCACTACGCCCTGTTCCGCCACATGACGGTGTTCGACAACGTCGCCTTCGGCCTGCGCATGAAGCCCAAGGGCGAGCGCCCCTGCGAGCGCGAGATCGCCGAACGCGTGCACGAGCTGCTCGGCATGGTGCAGCTCGACTGGCTGGCCGACCGCTACCCGGAGCAGCTGTCCGGCGGCCAGCGCCAGCGCATCGCCCTGGCCCGCGCCCTGGCGGTGAAACCCAAGGTGCTGCTGCTCGACGAGCCGTTCGGGGCGCTGGATGCCAAGGTGCGCAAGGAGCTGCGCCGCTGGCTGGCGCGCCTGCACGAGGAAGTGCACCTGACCAGCGTGTTCGTCACCCACGACCAGGAAGAAGCCATGGAGGTGGCCGACCGCATCGTGGTGATGAACAAGGGCAGCATCGAGCAGATCGGCTCGCCGGCCGAGGTCTACGAGCAGCCGGCCAGCGACTTCGTCTACCACTTCCTCGGCGACGCCAACCGCCTGCACCTGGGCGACGACCAGCACCTGCTGTTCCGCCCGCACGAGGTGTCGCTGTCGCGCCTGGCCATCGACGAGCACCGCGCGGCGCAGGTGCGCGACATCCGCCCGCTCGGCGCCATCACCCGGGTGACGCTCAAGGTGGAAGGGCAAGACGAGCTGATCGAGGCCGAGGTGATCAAGGATCACGCCAGCCTGAGCGGCCTGGCACGCGGCACAACGCTGTATTTCCGCCCGAGGCTCTGAAGGGGGCTAGGCGAACGACCTGCCCGGCCGCCTAGCACAGATCGGCGTGTGCCATCCGGACGGCGTCAAAATTGCGATTAAATTCACTCTTTTGGCTCATCCTTTGCTATCAGGATGCGCAGTAGGCTGTTGTTACTGCGTCGGGACCTGAACGGCACCCTCCGCATCCGCGCCGAGAAAAATAATAAGGAGCGACCGGGGATGAAACGTAACCCTTTGATTAAGCTGTATTTTTCATTGGCTTTTGGGCTACTGACGGCCTTTTCCGCGGTGGCCCAGGCCGCCGCCATGACCGCTGCCGAGCAAGTACAGATCTATGCCTCCCGAGCGACCAGCAGCCTGCTGCTGCTGCGCGGCGAAGGCTTCCAGGAAGCCCACAAGGCACGCCTGGAGCAAGATATCGCCGAACTGGAAACCGCCGCGCAGAACGCCATGAGCGCCAGCTCGGAAATACCCGGTCTGACCACCAAACTTGTTACCCAGTTACGCCTGGGTGTTTCCTTTGGCCCCAACGAAGACGACATGCCCTGGGCCTACCCCCAGGATCTCGCCCAGGCACTCCGTGAAGTATTGAGCACTGCCCGCAGCGTGCCGAATGCCGATCCGGCGGGCGAACTGCCGGCCAAGGTTGAATACCTCGGCGTGCAGTACCTGAGCCGCTCCTACATCGGCAGCTTCGAAATCGCTCGCGAGCAGACCGATAACTACATTGGCCAAGACGAGCGCCAGCTCGTCCCGCAAATCGACGCCGAGTTGGGCCAGCTGAACAGCAAGGGCAATAGCTCAGTGGCCAAGCTGAAGACCCGCTGGAAATTCCTGCGCGCCGCCCTGATCGACATGAACAGCGGCAGCAACGCCCTGGCCAGTGCCTCGGGTCGAGCCTTCGCGCCCACCACGGTGGATCGTCACACCCGCTCGCTGACCGATCAGTGGATCAGCCTGGGCCAGGTCGCAGGAGCACCATAAGTCACTGCGCGCAAAAAAGCCGGGCACTGCCCGGCTTTTTCTTGCCCGCTCGATCAGGCCTGTAACGCCTCGCGCACGAAGTCCAGGCGGTCCTGACCGAAGAACAGCTCGTTGCCGACGAACATGCTCGGTGCACCGAACACGCCACGCTTGACCGCCTCATCGGTGTTGGCCTTGAGCTGGTCCTTGACCTCTTGCTCGGCGCTCCAGGCCAGCAGCTGCTGGGCATCGAAACCTCCCCCGACCAGCACCTCGGCCAGCACGGCAGGATCGCCAAGGTTGCGCGCCTGCACCCACATGGCTTCGAAGATCAGCGTGAGAAACGCCTCGAAACGCTGCGATTGATGCATCTGCATCGCCACCGCAGCACGCATCAGCCCCAAGGTGTTGATCGGGAAGTGCGGGTTGAACTGCATCGGCACCTGGTAGCGGCGGGCGAAACGGGCCAGGTCCTGGAGCATGAAACGCCCCTTGGCCGGGATGGTCACCGGCGAAGCGCCACCCGTGGCCTGGAACACCCCGCCGAGCAGCATCGGCTTGTACACCAGGCTCGCGCCGCTTTCGGCGCACAGCGCCGGCAGCTGGGTCCAGGCCAGGTAGGTGGCGGGGCTGCCGAAATCGAAATAGAACTCGACGGTTTTGCTCATGGAGTTTTTCTCTTTTTTGCTTGTTGTTGTCTGCTCGGGGTCGAGGCTGAGCGAGCGGCGCTCAGGCTAGGAGGCGGGTCGGGGAGAAAGCGCAGTTGGCTGCAGCCAATGAGCATTTCGCACCGGCACGCCAACGACGCATCAGCGCCGCGCAGCCAGCCGTTACCAGCGCTCCATCCAGGGGCGCAGATCCAGCTCAAAGGTCCAGGCATCGCGCGGCTGGGCATGCAGGAACCAGTAGTTGTCGGCGATATGCGCGGGATCGAGGATGCCGTCCTGCGCCTTGCGCGCGTACATCTCGGGGAAGCTGTCGCGGATGAAGGCGGTATCGATGGCGCCGTCCACCACCACATGGGCGACGTGGATATTCCGCGGTCCCAGCTCGCGCGCCATGCTCTGCGCCAGCGCGCGCACGCCATGCTTGGCGCCGGCGAAGGCGGCAAAGTGCGCCGCGCCGCGCAGGCCGGCGGTGGCCCCGGTGAACAGGATGGTGCCGCGCCCACGCACGACCATGCGCCGCGCCACCGCCTGGGCAGTGAGAAAGGCCGAGAAGCAGGCCATCTCCCAGATCTTGAAGTACTTGCGTGCCGTCTCGTCGAGGATGCTGCAAGGCACGTTGGCGCCGATATTGAAGACGAAGGCCTCGATCGGGCCGATATCGCGTTCGATCGTCTCGACCAGTTCAGCCACCGCCTCTTCCTTGCGTGCATCGGAGGCAAAGCCATGGGCCTCGCCGCCCGCCGCGCGGATCTCATCGACCAGCGGCTGTAGCTTGTCGGCACTGCGCCGGGTCACGCAGGCCACATACCCCTCGCGGGCAAAACGCTTGGCGATGGCACCGCCGGTCGCGTCACCCGCACCAATGACCAGCACCACTTTCTTGTCGTTGCTCATGCGCCACCTTTACTAAACGATCACTTAGTAAACGAACGTTATGCTATGCTTCCAACACCCGTCAAGCAGAGAGTCCGTCATGCGTTATTCCGCCGAACACAAGGCCCAGACCCGCGAGAAGCTGCTGACCAGCAGCGGCGCACTGGCCAAGCGCGGCGGCTTCGCCGGCACCGGCGTGGACGGCCTGATGAAGGCCATCGGCCTGACCGGCGGCGCCTTCTATGGCCACTTTGCCTCCAAGGATGAACTCTTCGCCGCCATCGTCGAGCGCGAGCTGAGCCAAAGCCTGACCTTGCTCGGCAGCGAGGATGCCAGTCGCGACAAGCTGAAGCGCTGCCTGGACCTGTACCTGAGCCTGCAGCATGTGGAACAGCCGGACAGCGGCTGCGCCATCCCCACCCTGGGGGCCGAAATCGCCCGCGCCGACAGCAGCGTGCGCGAGCGCGCCGAGCATTGGCTACTACGCCTGCAGCAGGCCTGGGCCAGGGAACTGGCCGATCCGCAACTGGCCTGGGCGATCCTCGCCCAATGTGTCGGTGCGCTGGTCGTGGCCCGTATGCTGGCGAGCCCGCCGCGACAAGCCGAGGTGCTGACCGCCAGCAGAGCGATGATCGACCGCAGCCTGGATTGACTCAGGGCAATGCCGGCCTGCAGTTATCGGGCTAGCGTTGCATCCAGCGCTAGATGACTCGCTGGTCGTCGGCATTATCTGGATAAAAATCGGGCAAACCGTAGAATGCGCGCCGCCATATTGGCGCCATTACTTTGCCACTACTCGAGTCATCCATGTCCGCCTCGGCCGCCAGCCCTGAAATCCTCATTGCCGAAGCAGACCCCTGGACTGCCGAACTGCTGACCCAGCTCGTGCTGGATGTGCGCAGCGATGCACGCGTCCAGCGCCTGGACGATGGCACAGCCGCGCTCGCCAGTTGCAGGCGCCGCCTCCCCGACCTGGTGATTGCCGATGGCGAGCTGCCCGGTGTCGACGGTATCGAGCTGTTGCGCCAACTGCGGCGCCACCCGAGAACCCCCGCCCTACCCTGCATCCTGATCAGCCGCCGGGTCGACACCCAAAGCGTGCGGGCAGTGCTGCCCCTCGCCCCGACCGCCTATCTGGCCCGCCCCTTCAACGCCGAACTGTTGCGTCAGAAGATTGCCAGCCTGTTACCGGCGGCCAACGCGGCCAACCTCCCGGCCAGCAAAGCCCTGCCGGCAGCCAGCCTGGAGCAGTACCTCGACGAGGTACGCGAAGAAGGCCAGGGTGCGCCACTGTTGAGCGAGGTACGCGACGCGGTCAGCGCCTGCCTGCAAGCCGCCAACAGCGACTTGGGCAGCCTGGCCCGCGACTTTGCCCGCGACCCGCAAATCACCGCACGCCTGATCGCCGCCGCCAACAGCGCCGCCGAACAGCGCAGCGGCATCTGCCAGACCCTGACCCAGGCCATGCAACGCCTGGGCATCGCCCACAGCCTCAATCTGGTGCTGGGGCTGGCCGTACAGCGCAACGCCCGCCTGCAGGACCCGCGCCTGCGCGAAGCAGCCACCCAGGTCGGAGACCGGGCCCAGCAATGCGCGGAGCTGGCCCACTGGCTGGCTGCACAACTGCGCCTCGACCATGAGCTGTGCTACACCGCCGGCTTATTGCACAACATCGGCGAACTGGCACTGCTGCGCAGCCTGCAGGACTGGCTGAATCTGGGCGGGGAACTGAGCGACGAACAGATCGCTGCCTGCCTGAACAAGCGCGCCTCAGGCTTCGGCTCGGCCTTGCGCATGCGCTGGCGCCTGCCACTTGGCCTGCGCGAGCTGATCGCCGCGTTCTACCAGCTCGGCAGCGGCGTATTCAGCCGCGAAGCCCTGGTACTCAACCTCAGCGCCGCCCTGCTGGAGCTGCCTGCCGACGGCAACCCGCAAGCACTGATCGAATCGCGACCTGCTCGCCTGCTACGCCTGCGCAGCGAGTTGCTGCATGGAGTGCCGACGCACTTGCGGCGTTCGGCCTAGCCGGCTTCTGCTGCCTGACGCAGGCCAGCGAGGTCGATAATCTCGATTTCGCCATAGGTCAGGCGCACCACGCCGCGCACCTGCAACTCCTTGAGAATCTGATTGGTCGTCTGCCGCGACAGCCCGAGCATCAGCGCCAGCTGCTCCTGAGCCAGGTGCAGTGTCTGCCGCGGTCCAATCTCGCCGTAACCCTCCGCCATCAGCAGCAGACGCTGCGCCAGGCGCTGGGCGGCGGGCAGCAGGCTCATCTGCTCCAGGGCGATAAAGGTCAGGCGCAGCTTTTGACTCATCAACAAGGCGAAATCCCGCCAGTAGCCGGGCTCGCGCTCCAGCATCTCCAGCAGAGCAGCCTGCGGCACCTGCAGTAGACGGGTCGGACCTTCCGCATAGGCGTCATGGGTACGCGGCTGACCATCGAACAGGGAAATCTCGCCAAACCAGTAGGGCGCCTCGACCAGGGTCAGCAGGGCTTCCTTGCCGTCCCGACCGACCGCACCGACCCGCATCATGCCCTCCAGCACAGCGTACAGGCCGCAGGGCGGATCACCGCGACAGAACAGACGCTGACCCGGCTCAAGCCGGAGCAGGCGCGCCTTGTCCAGCAGGGCGGCACGCAAGGCCGGCGGCAGGTGGCTGAACCACTGGCCGCTTTGCAGCAGGGATAGATAGGTGGCGGGATTATCGGGCATGGGCTTTGTCGCCTAACTGACAGTCGTGTATCGGCTGCTGGCGCGATCATGCCAGCAACCTGCCTTGCTGAGGACCATAACAATGAAAACCCTCGTCGATCATCTCGCCCAATACGCCGAATACCACCGCGACCGGCGCAACATCCTCAGCCACTTCATCGGCATTCCGATGATCGTGGTCGCAGTCGCCATCCTGCTGTCGCGCCCAGGCTGGGACCTTGCCGGCCTATGGGGCTCGCCGGCACTGCTCACGGCGTTGGCTGCCGGCATCTTCTACCTGCGCCTGGACCTGCGCTTCGGCCTGCTCATGGCAGCCCTGTTGGCGCTGTGCCTGTGGGCCGGCGCCACGCTGGCCCAGCAATCCACCCTGGTCTGGCTAGGTAGCGGCCTAGGCCTGTTCGTGGTCGGCTGGATCATCCAGTTCATCGGCCACTACTACGAGGGGCGCAAACCGGCCTTCGTCGACGACCTGATGGGGCTGGTGATCGGCCCGCTGTTCGTGGTCGCTGAGCTGGGCTTCCTGCTCGGCCTGCGCCCAGACGTGCAGGAAGCCGTGGAAAAGCGCGCCGGCCCGACCTGCATTCGCCCGCGCAAGGCGCTGGCGTGACAGGCCCTGCCGGCAGCAGGTAGTGCCTCTGCCGGCATCACTACAAGAACGACTCCGTCTGTCGACTTTGCGACATCCGCCTGCGTATTGGCTGTGACTGACAAACGGTCATTCAGCTCCCTGATAACCAGCAATCCCTTTGTTCATCCGCAATTTAGCGCCATCCCAGCGCTGACGGCACTTTGCAGGGCGCGCGACAAATATTTGGTCACCGCGTGACTTGTAGTTATTCCACGGTGCCGCTTCATAAATTCTTGATGCCCCTGCCAATCGCCTGCACAATGCCGCGCCCGCCCTGTTGTGGGGCGGTTTGTGCTGATCCCCTTTTTGCCCGCGTACCAGCGTAGTAGGCGGGTTCACCTAAAAGATCACGCAGGAGATTATGAAGTGCACATCGGTGTTCCTCTCGAGACCCACGCCGGGGAGACGCGGGTTGCCGCGACGCCCGAGACCGTCAAGAAACTGGTTGGCCAAGGCCATCAGGTGACCGTCCAGGCGGGTGCCGGCGTCAGCGCCAGCATCCCTGATAGCGCCTTTGAAGCCGCCGGCGCGGCCATCGGCAACGAGTCCGCCGCCTTCGGCGCCGACCTGGTGCTGAAAGTGGTCGCCCCGACCGAAGCCGAACTGGCCCACATGAAGTCCGGCGCTGTGCTGGTCGGCATGCTCAACCCGTTCTGCAACGACACCATCGCGCGCATGAATGCCCGCGGCATTACCGCCTTCGCCCTGGAGGCCGCCCCGCGCACCTCCCGCGCGCAGAGCCTGGACGTGCTGAGTTCGCAGGCCAACATCGCCGGCTACAAGGCCGTGATGCTCGCCGCCAACCACTACCCGCGCTTCATGCCCATGCTGATGACCGCCGCCGGCACCGTGAAGGCCGCCCGCGTGCTGATCCTCGGCGCCGGTGTCGCCGGCCTGCAGGCCATCGCCACGGCCAAGCGCCTGGGTGCGGTGATCGAGGCCTCGGACGTGCGCCCAGCGGTGAAGGAGCAGATCGAGTCGCTCGGCGCCAAGTTCGTCGACGTGCCGTTCGAGACCGATGAAGAGCGCGAGTGCGCCCAGGGTGTCGGCGGTTACGCCCGCCCGATGCCGCAATCCTGGATGGAGCGTCAGGCCAAGGCCGTGCACGAGCGCGCCAAGCAGGCCGATATCGTGATCACCACCGCGCTGATCCCGGGCCGCAAGGCACCCACCCTGCTGCACGAGGCCACCGTTGCCGAGATGAAGCCGGGCTCCGTGGTCATCGACCTGGCCGCCGCTCAGGGTGGCAACTGCCCGCTGACCGAGGCCGAGCAGGTCGTGGTCAAGCACGGTGTGACCATCGTCGGCCACACCAACCTGGCCGCGCTGGTGCCGGCGGATGCCTCCGCCCTGTACGCCCGCAACCTGCTGGACTTCCTCAAGCTCGTGATCGACAAGGAAGCCCAGTTCCAGCTCAACCTCGAAGACGACATCGTTGCCGCCTGCCTGATGTGCAAGGGCGGTGAAGTCGTGCGCAAGAACGGTTAAGGAGTCGCGAGATGGAACTGATCTCCCCCAGCATCTACAACCTGATCATCTTCGTGCTGGCCATCTACGTGGGCTACCACGTGGTCTGGAACGTCACCCCGGCCCTGCACACCCCGCTGATGGCGGTGACCAACGCGATTTCCGCGATCGTCATCGTCGGCGCCATGCTGGCCGCCGCCTTGACCGTGACCCCGCTGGGCAAGGCCATGGGCACCCTGGCCGTGGCCCTGGCCGCGGTCAACGTGTTCGGTGGCTTCCTGGTCACTCGCCGCATGCTGGAAATGTTCAAGAAGAAGGCGCCCAAAGCCAAGGCGGAGGGCAAATAAGATGAGCATGAACCTGATCACCCTGCTGTACCTGGTCGCTTCCGTCTGCTTCATTCAGGCGCTGAAAGGCCTCTCCCACCCGACCACCTCGCGCCAGGGCAATGCCTTCGGCATGGTCGGCATGGCCATCGCCGTGGTCACCACCATCTTCCTGGTGTTCAAACTGGCCGCGGAAATGGCCGAAGGCGGCGCCGCCACTGGCCTCGCCTACGTACTGGTCGGTCTGCTGGTCGGCGGCACTGCCGGCTCGATCATGGCCAAGCGCGTGGAAATGACCAAGATGCCGGAACTGGTCGCCTTCATGCACAGCATGATCGGCCTGGCCGCCGTCTTCATCGCCATCGCCGCAGTCGTCGAACCGCAGTCGCTGGGCATCGTCGCCAACCTGGGTGATGCCATCCCGGCCGGCAACCGCCTGGAGCTGTTCCTCGGCGCGGCCATCGGTGCCATCACCTTCTCCGGTTCGGTGATCGCCTTCGGCAAGCTGTCGGGCAAGTACAAGTTCCGTCTGTTCCAGGGCGCCCCGGTGGTGTTCAAGGGCCAGCACATGGTCAACCTGGTCATCGGCCTGGCGATCCTGGCCCTGGGCCTGTACTTCACCTTCACCGGCAACATCACCGCCTTCGCCATCCTGGTGGCGCTGGCCTTCGTCATCGGCGTGCTGATCATCATCCCGATCGGCGGCGCCGACATGCCGGTGGTGGTGTCGATGCTCAACAGCTACTCGGGCTGGGCAGCGGCCGGTATCGGCTTCTCGCTGAACAACTCGATGCTGATCGTCGCCGGTTCGCTGGTCGGCTCCTCGGGTGCCATCCTCTCGTACATCATGTGCAAGGCGATGAACCGCTCGTTCTTCAACGTCATCCTCGGCGGCTTCGGCGCCGATGCCGACGCCGGCGGCCCGGCTGGTGCCCAGCAGGAGCGCAACGTGAAGTCGGGCTCCTCCGACGACGCCGCCTTCCTGCTGACCAACGCCGACACCGTGGTCATCGTCCCGGGTTACGGCCTGGCGGTGGCCCGTGCCCAGCACGCGCTGATGGAGCTGGCCGAGAAGCTGACCCACCGCGGCGTGACCGTGAAGTACGCGATCCACCCGGTTGCCGGCCGTATGCCGGGCCACATGAACGTCCTACTGGCCGAGGCCGAAGTGCCCTACGAGCAGGTGTTCGAGATGGAAGACATCAACTCCGAGTTCGGTCAGACCGACGTGGTGCTGGTGCTCGGCGCCAACGACGTGGTCAACCCGGCGGCGAAGAACGATCCGAAGTCGCCCATCGCCGGCATGCCGATCCTCGAGGCCTACAAAGCCAAAACCATCATCGTCAACAAGCGCTCCATGGCCAGCGGCTACGCCGGTCTGGACAACGAACTGTTCTACATGGACAAGACCATGATGGTGTTCGGCGACGCGAAGAAGGTCATCGAAGATATGGTGAAGGCGGTCGAGTAAGACGCTTTCCCCACCCACAAAAAACCCGGCCATGTGCCGGGTTTTTTGTGGGTGTTTGAGTGGAGTTCTGTGAATGAAAACTCGATTTTATTGTATTGCTATGTGCGTCTGGTTATGTGGTCGTAATTGGGGTTTGTTGATTGATCATGGATAAGTCTAATTGAATTATGAAAATACTTACCTGTACTGTTGATAAGAAATAATTAATAGTCAAGTGATTTATCTTGTTGTGCGGGGGTGCGAGTGGCTTGAATTGTATGTTTTGCGAAGCTAGATATGAGATTTTTCTCTGATTGTGGGTTGCGGTTGTGGTTTGCGAGGTGCTTTTTCAGGGGCTGTTTGATTTTGAGAGTGGCTAAATTTATTTCTCGAATTATTCTTCGAGTATTTTGATTGATATTGCTGTCGCTGGCTGCGGGGTTGTTGCGCTTGGTCGGGATCGGCAGTGATTTGGCTATGGGTTGCGATATTGTTATAAGGGATGGCCTGCTGGATGCTTGTTATGTGCGTAGCATTTTTGAAAGGATGCGAAAGGGCGTGTTGTTGGCGCCCTATTTAAATCAGTGGATTTTCTGGAGCGCTAATTAACGCGAGCGTGAATTGCTTAGCGAGCTTTGCAAAGCTCCTTTTGTAGATCATTGAGACTAAATCCAGGTCGCACTTCAGTAAGCATTTTGTTGACGACCAACGGTTTCTCGATGAATCCATTGAACGCCTCGCTACCGTCCGCGCGGGCCCCAATGAGCGTTGGCCGAATCAGCGTTTCTTCATTCTCAGGTCGCCGTAAAAGCTGCGTACTCTCGAGAACCAGATTGCCATTCCAGTGGACCTGAAGTGCTGAATTAGCAGGCGTGCGTAATGGGAAGTCGACTGCTTCGTCGACCTGTAGACTGATCACTAGCTTGTTACAGGTTTCTTCTTTTTCAAGCGGAGAGCTGAACTGAACGACATTCCCATGCTGAATGCGTAAGCGCCTGTCTTCCAGCAGTTGCACCTGCCAGACCCCAGGTTGATCCACCAGCGACTGCACTCTCCTCGCGAATGGGGTGCCATGCAACGAGAGACCGATGCTATAGCCCCCATAGACTGGAGCTCTTTGCATTGGTCTGCCATTTATGATGCCTGGCTTCCCGTCGATTGGTGGTTGCCAGTTTAGTGGCACGATTCTGGTCTTCAGTTCCCATACTTTCAATAGGTTATCTGCTTCTCTGCTATTAAAAGCTTTTGTAGAATTCTGAGAGATTGCAACGCCAATTGGTGGGTATATATCGCCGCTTATTAGATTTCCTGAAAATGATCTATAAAATAAACGCCCTTCTTTAAAGATGCGTCCTCCATAGGAGTCGCCATTCTGGCTAGCCATTCCAAAAAATAATGTTTTTATTGGCTGGAATACACCGCCTTTTATCAGCGGAACGAGATCTTGCCCGTCCACTCCCTGCAGTTTCTCCCCTCCAGCCAGAGTTATAAGCGTCGGAAAGATATCCATGATCGTCGTAGGGACATTGATATCCTTGTTTTGATAACGGTTTGGCCAGTGCAATAAGAGCGGGCTGCGCTGCCCTCCCTCCAAGTATGTGGCTTTTACTCCGCTCAATGGCCAGTTGCTGTCTCGCGCCTTGTTAGGCGAGCCATTGTCGCTAGCGAATACCACAATAGTGTTTTCGGCTTGGCCTGAGTCCTGCAGTGCCTTCAGTACTCGTTCAACATTTTGGTCTAGCCGAGATAGCACAGCCAGATATCGGCCAGCGTTGGTGTCTGGATATTTTGCAGCGTCTTCTGCTGGTGGCTGATATGGCGTATGCGGAGAGTAAAGCCAGAGATTAACGAACCAAGGCTGGTGGTCGCTTTTCTGTATTATGCTGATTGCCTTATCGGTAAGAATGTCATCAAGATAGCCTTGGAATTGATGTGCAGGAGAGCTATTTTCCTGCAGCCAGGGGTTCCAGTGAGTTGGTCGGGTGCGCCGTAGTTCGCCTTGGGCATTCGGGCCCTGTAACACAAAATGATTAAGCATCCCGAACCAGTAATCGAAGCCATGCCGGGAGGGCTGAATGCTCGGGTACTCAAGAGCTTCGCCAATATGCCATTTGCCGATATGCGCTGTTTGGTAACCTAGCGATTGCAACTTCTTCGGCAGAGTATCCAGGTCTTCAGACAGTCCAAGACCTACTGGTTGGAATCCGATACTCGTTGGTTCCCGTCCGGTCAGCAGGGCAGCGCGGCTCGGTGAACAGGTGCTGTCGGTGTAATGCTGGCGGAACCGCACTGACTGCTGGCTGAGCCTATCCAGTGCTGGGGTTGGCGCTGTTCCATCTCCCCAGCTGGCCAGATCATTGTTCCCTAGATCGTCAGCCAGGATGAGCAGAATATTTGGCCGCGCTGCTTGATCGGCGTCATTGCCCGAACAGCCGGCAGACAGGAGAATGGCCAGCAAAGAAAAACAGTAGAGCGCGGTTTTACAAGAGCCCGCCACGACAAGGACCTCTGATCAATGAGTGACGCATTATTCCCGAAGCTGTCCGTTAATCAACACGCGATTCCGGACCCCTCAGGCCTGTTGATCAACTATCAGGCACTTGAGGATGCACAGGAACGACTGGCAGCGGTCTATCAGAGCAATCAGCCCTTCCCCCATATCGTCATCGACGACTTCCTGCCTGCCTGCACGATTGAAAAGCTGCTGCTCGAATACCCATCCGACCAGAGCCTGCCGGTTTGGAACGATGCAACCCATAAAGACAAGAGCAGTGGGGAGTACGTCCAGAAAGATAAACGTAACATTCGCGACAGTCTGCGGATGCCTCCGACCTATCGCCAGCTATTTTGGGAGCTGAACTCCCAGCGGTTCTTGCACTTTCTTGCTGGTATGACCGGTATTGGCAACCTAATCCCCGACCCCAACCTGCGAGGTGCCGGCATTCACCAGATCGGGCGGGGCGGCTTCCTCAAGGTGCATGCAGACTTTGCAACTCACCGCGAATTCGCTCTCGATCGACGCCTGAACTTCCTGCTCTACCTCAATCAGGACTGGCCAGAATCCTATGGTGGCCATCTGGAGCTTTGGGACAAGGATATGCAGGGTCCGCCAAAGCGGGTATTGCCCATCCTCAATCGCTGCGTGGTGTTCAACACCACCTCGACCTCCTATCACGGCCACCCACAGCCGCTCTCTTGCCCGGAAGGTATCTACCGCAAATCTCTGGCGCTCTATTACTACACCAATGGGCGACCGGCAGGCGAAGCAGAACCCGGTTTCGCTACGCTTTGGCAGGATGTCCCCGAAGCCTATCGCTGAGTATCGGCAGATGGGCCTTCAGCTTCAGGAAGGGCTTTTCGATAGCGTGGTAGCACAGTATCGCCAATAGCCAGGAGAGTACAAAGCTGCCGACAACAGCCACCAACATCCGACTATCCGATATATCGCTACCAGCGGCCTTGAAGGGGTATATCAGATAGAACTGCAGCGGGACGTGCACGAGATAAAGCGAATAGGAAATTGTGCCGAAGTGGCTGATCAGCGGATTAATGAAAATCCCCGCCCCTTGCGCCAGCGGAGCCAAGCTGCAAAGCAGCAAACCTGCCCAAAGCAGCGCCTCCAAATCATGGTAAAAAGGCATTGAGCGCATGGCAGCCTTCTGCCCTACCAGCCCATACCACTGCAGTAGCCCAATAAGCGCGGCAAACAGCAAGAGCGCGAGCAATCCGACCAGCCAAGGCGAACGGAATACCTTTGCGTAGCCACTGCTGACATGAAACCAAGCAGCCAATCCGCCTACCAGGAAGGCAACACCACGCCCAAACAGCGACGACTCGCTCCAGGCAGGCAAGCCAAGCCATTGCGGCTGCAATAGGTGAGCGCCGTGCAACATGAGCCAACTTGCAGTTGCACAAGCAACCAACCAACGCCCCCAACGATAATGCAGCGCCAGCATCAGCCAAGGCAGCAGCAGGTAGAACTGCACCTCGGTACATAGCGACCACCACGGCACACTGAAAGGAAAAATATCGAAGCCCACTGGGATAAACCACAGTGCCTTGAATGCCCCTACAGAGTTCTTGGTTACCAGCCAGGCAACGAAAACAGCGATGTAATACAGCGGGATGATGCGCAGTAGGCGGGCTAGATAAAACTGGCCAATGTTGACTTTCGCACCACTTCTGAAGGCTTTGATAAATGGCCGGGCCAGCAGAAAACCGCTCAGCACGAAGAACAACGTAACACCAGTGTTGCCGGCCCCAATGACCCTGAGCCAGATAGGCGACTCCTCCGGCAACTGCAGGCTTTCGCCCCGAAGAATGCCAAAAAAGTGGAAGGCCACAACCAATAGAATCGCCCAGCCTCGTAGTGACTCAAGCTGGGGGATATAGGCGCTAGGCTGGCGCAGGCCGGCTATTACGTTGAACATCTGTCGCTCTTACACTCACCGCTGAGAGAGGCATTGAACTTGGTGATACTGGGAGTATTGCCCCTGCATCTGCCCGAAGCCCTCATTGCAGCGACTGCCAACAAGACCACAGCCGAGAGCGACCGTAGGTAGTCCAGCGAATGCTCGCGTCACCCATAGCCAAATGCCAGCTCAAGGCAGCAACTAGCACACAACGGGAATCTGCCCCAATGGGTAGGATGATGGCGCGAAGAACCATGCCTCGATCGCATAACGCGAACGGGTCATCGATTCATCTACAGCCGTGCGATGAAGGTTCATCTCATCGAAGAAAATTGCGTCGCCTGCGGAGAACTTGAGCCTGACCGGCGCGAACTCTACGTCCCCAGACTCGACGAACCCTTCACCTACAGACCAGCCAAAATCTGCCCCGCCTTGACCGGTTGGCAATATCCGCCTCATACGAGCGGGCACCATGTCCATGGACGGCGCATCGACCCCGCAATCAGTTAGCGCCACCCACAGATTGAGTGTCCTGATTCCCTGCCCCAGGAATGCTCCATCTTGATGCCAGCCACCATTGCTGCCCGGCGCGACC
Organism: Pseudomonas sp. zbq_18; assembly: GCF_043102245.1. Taxonomy (NCBI): domain Bacteria; kingdom Pseudomonadati; phylum Pseudomonadota; class Gammaproteobacteria; order Pseudomonadales; family Pseudomonadaceae; genus Pseudomonas; species Pseudomonas sp. zbq_18. The sequence goes on from NZ_JBICIT010000022.1 coordinate 74,373, forward strand.
CGTCGCAAGGTAGTCTTTTTAACTGACAGTGCAGGAGGCTCCCCCAGATAATCAGCGATGATAGGCAGAATCTGTTGACTCTTGAGCACCCTAATCAGCTTGAACATGGCCTTGGGAGAGTCGGCAGCAAGAACGCCCCCGCCCTCACGAACCCATTTTCTCGCCACGCGCACTTCGCCGTTCTCCGGACATGGGCGCAAAGGAGCGAACCACTCGTTAGTCATCTGAGTACCTGCCAGATCGTCATACGCCTGCATCGCCTTATCTATGCACTCGGTCAACTCCTGAATAGTCTGCGCCCCGAATAGCCCCCTGACGATGAGAGCACCATGATTCATCACCCCCTGAGCCAGCAACGATGCTTCAAGTTCGCTGGCCGGAATCTCCGGGATGGAGCCTAACGGGAAACTCAAGCCGCCAGTTTCATGAGGCCATTGTTCACTCGCAGCGCTAAGTGGCATACGAAAAAAGCCACCATGCCGCATCTGCATCAGTCGGGTAAGTTTCTCCGCTGTCTCATAACCCACGATATCGGCCTCAAGTGCGCAAATGGCCTCATAGATTCGACCTTCTGCGAACAAGCTTTCCGCAACGCTCAACTCTTCCAAAGTCATCCCCTGTCTAACAGCGAAACTAAATCGGCTATGCCTGCTGAGCAGGTTGCTTTACGCCCTGCCCGATGCGCTTCAGTTTTCGCGTATTTTCCAGATGCTTGCTGGCGTGAACATAAAAGGCTCGTAGGGTAGCGGCCGACTGCTCGGTTTGGCCCTCAAATAACAACTTGAGTAGCTCCGGATCCTGACTCCGGTCACCACCTGGCTTGCGCAGAACCCCCAGGCCGAAGCCATGATTGAAGGTGAAAGTTTCGTGCTGGCCACGAATCTCTTCCCAGAACTTCCAGGCACCGAAGTCCTGCAGGCGAGCTTGAACATCGTGGAACAGGATGACGCCACCCGGCTTGACCTTCGGATACCAGTTTGCGAAATCAGCACTGACCGCCTCATAGGTATGGAAGCCATCGATATGCAGCAGGTCGATGCTGTCCTCGTTGAAATGCTTCAGCGCATCTTCGAAGAACATGCGCATCAGGTATGAGAAGCCGTGGTAATGCTCCCGGTTGTGGCTATTCACGGCGTTGAACACTGATTCATCATACTTCGCGGTGTGCTCGTCACCCTCGAATGTATCGATCGCGTAGCACAGTCCGTCGATCTCGTTTTCCTTCATCGATTGGCAGAAGGTGAAATAGGACAGGCCTTTGTGGGTGCCGAGCTCGACCAGCATTTTCGGGCGCAAGGCCGCTACTAGATCGTAGCCAAACGGCAGATGGTCGACCCAGGTGCTGAATACCATATGTAGCGGGACGAATCGGCGGATCGACGGCGGCATGTAAACGTGACTCATTCGGTGCTCCCTCTGCCCGTACGGGCACGTTGTGTCGTTTGGCCCGTCATCGCGAGCCCTACTTTGGTATCTGATTTTTAGGTGTTCTTCAGGCGCTGATCCGCGTACATGTCCTCACCGCGCTCAGCACAGCGTGCCATGCGGTGCAGGCCGCGCTCTACAGAGTGCTTCAGGTAGCGCAAGGCCTGTGGAGGAACCGCACCCAGCAAGACAGGCTCGACCGTAGGTGAGCGAAACGGCTGACCGAGCAACTCGGTTAACTGCTGGCTCTGTCGCGCAAGAATGGCCTCACGCTCCGCCACCTGCGACGTAGTCACGCCTCCATGCAGCTGGTGAAAAGACCCCTCTCCCGCCAGCATGAAACTGGTAGTGCGCGGGTGCATGGCCGCCTTGCGATAGATGAAAAGGTTGAGCGCGCCGCCCCCAGGCATATCGAAACGCTCGTCTGCCCGGCCTATCTCGTTGAATAGTTCTGCCGAGAAGAACAGGCAGTTGCACTCCATGAACGGGTGAAAAATACCGTTCGGGTTGGCGCCGCTAAGGCAGGAAATATCGAACAGGCCATAACCATTGTTCTGCCAGTCGATATCAGCCAACAGCTGTTGCTCGACAGCCTCAGAGTATCCATGGGTAAGGTGGTACTGCTGTTCGTTTTCCCCTAGGTGGTATCCCGGCACAACGACCATGGCGTCCGCACTAAGGCGCATGGCCATCAGCACATTGCGCACCACACCGGGCGTTACCATTCGCGCGCCATCGATCATCAAGCCGATGTGCCGGCCTTGAGCCTGGCTGAAGCCGAAATTGATTGCCGCAGCGGGCGAAACGCCAGGCTCGTCACGCAGGAAGTAACGGAAGTTCCCGGGAAGAGCCTCTATCGCAGATACATCCATGTTCCGCCGCGAGCGATTCTCCACCACGATGACCTCATAGTCGGCGGCATCGACACCCTGCTGATAACACGGACTCAGGCTTATTAGGGTGTTGAGCGCCTGACGCGGCATGTCGTAGGCAATCACGATGATTGACAGCAATGGCTGGCTCATTCGGCCTGCACCTTGTCTAGCGAATGCCTGATAAAGCGATACACACTTGGGTGCGGAGTACCGAACAGTACCGGCCTAACATTAGGTGGTGCGCGGTTATCACCGCGCAGGGCGCGATCCTGATCATCCAGTTGCTTGTAGATAATGTCCCGCTCAGCCTTGCGCGTGCCGGTGGTGACACCACCGTGAAACTGGTGGAAAGACCCCTCACCGAACAGCATGTAGAACGCTGTCCCGGGGTATTCGAGCAGCCGCTTGTATAGATCCAGGTTGGCGTTCCCACCACCAAAATCGTTGTAGCGCGGATCCACGCCCCCAAGGGCATGCCACTTCTTTACCGACATGGCGATGAAGTTGCTTTCATAGTTGGACTGAAAAAAACCGCCCTGACAGGAGCCGCTAAGCACCGAGATGTCGAATAACCGATAGCCATCACTCGGCCAAGCGATACTTTCCAGCAATGCCGCCTCGGCCTGCTCGTCATAGCCTTCATTGACGGCTACCTGCTGCAACTTGTGGCCGATATGATAGCCGGGGGCCGACACGGCGGCCTGCGAGTCTATTCTGAAAGCATCCAGGGCAAGACGTACAACGCCTGGGGTTAGCATTCGTGCGCCATCGATCATGATCGCCAGATGCTGGCCGCGCGCCTGGGAGGCACCGAAATTGATGGCATGGACCGGTGTTCGTTGTGTTTCGCGCCGCTGAAAATAGCGCACGTTACGCGCATGGCGGCAGGCTCTCTCTGCCCCCAGCAAACGGTCAGAGTGATTCTCTACCACTATGACCTCGTAATCCTGCTCTAGCACGCCCTGCTGGTAGACAGGACTCAGTGAATACAACGTTTTCTCCGCCTGATCAGGCATCTTGTAAACGATGACGATTACCGAAAGCCGGGGGCGACGACGGAAAAAAGGCATAACAAGCTCCCTGGATTCAGCGCGCGCGAGCACACAGCTGTCGATACAGATGGTCAAGTTCGGCCGGCAGGGCCTGCTCCTGCCGAGCATGGTGCTTCAGCTCGGCACTGAAGAACCGCTCCTCCGCTAAGGGCTCGCTTCCCAGCCCCAACTCCTGGAGCACAGCACCAAGCTTGGAATGGAGAACGTCTTCGTCCTCATCAAAACAGAGCAGAGGGAATGAGACCTTCTGGTGCAGATCCAGGAGCCGCTGGTTATAGGCCTGCCAAAGCGCAAACGCATGTTTCTGCGGCATACCACCTCGCGCATTCAGGGATTGAGCGACGGCCGTTGGATGGCGAAAGATTCCAACAAACTGCAGATCGGGCAACAGCTCCCACCACCCATCGAGCAAAAGCAGCGTGCGCGGATCTTTGAACCCCCAACGCAACGCCCCCTGATACTCGGCAATCAGCTCCTGAGCGCGAGCCTTTTCCGCTTCGCTCCAGATCACTCGCTCCTTGGGCGGGTTATCCCAGGCAGAATCGCGCGCTGCCAACACCGAATCATTGAATGCAACGATATCGAGGTTTTCGCGATTGCCTTTGAGATTATGGGGGTTCCAGGCGCTGAACTTGCCGAGCTCCAAGCCTGCCTGCTGCAGAGACCCCGTCAGAAAACTCGTACCGCTGCGGTGCATGCCGACCACCATGACAGGCCCCGGCTTTGACTCCATGACCCGTGCCTGAACCGTCTGGCTGCGAGAGAAAATGTTACGGATGAACCGCATTTGCGCCTCTTGTTCTTGATTTAAGGCTGCCTATCAGACGATGTTGCAGCGTTGCCCTCCTGCCTCTTGCTGGAGGGCCGAGCCATTGTGTTTAAATGGATCGCCCTTTTCAATCTGGCTGCCAAAATTGATGAACTACCGTGAAATCCTGCTCTACGGGGTCTATAGCGACCTGCGCACGGAAATTGCCCGGCGCTTCTTAGGTTTTCTCTGGTGGATCATTGAGCCGGTCATGTACATGGCCGTGTTCTACGTCGTATTCGGCCTGGCATTACGCCAGGGAGACGCCAACTACGTGCCTTTTCTGCTCAGCGGGATGATTGCCTGGAAGTGGTTCGACGGATCGGTACGCCAAGCCGGTACTGCACTTGCTGCCAATGCCGGCCTTCTTCAGCAAATTCACGTACCGAAGTATCTGTTTCCACTGATCCAGATCCTCAGCAATACCTTCAAATTCCTGATCGTACTCCTGCTGCTGCTAGGTTTCTTGCTAGTGACCGGGCACAAGCCTACATGGAGTTGGTTCGCGCTTGTGCCGGTCATCCTGACCCAACTGACCCTGATAATCGCCCTTGGATTCCTCCTGGCCTCCATTATTCCCTTTGCTCAGGACCTCAAGCAGGTCGTCGATAACTTGCTGATGCTGATGATGTTCATGTCCGGGATCTTTTTCAACGCAGACCATGTCCCAGAGGCATTGCGCCCAGCATTTGAACTGAACCCGATGGTGCTGATCATCAGCGCATACCGCATCATTCTGCTTGAGGGGCAATGGCCGCAATGGTCTCAGCTTGGCTACTCCCTTCTGTTTTCCGCTCCGCTTCTGATTACGGCAAGCCTGATTTTCAGGCGTTATGAGCGGCACTATCCAAAGCTGACGTACTAGGTGTCGCATGGACAATAAGCCACTGATTAGTGCCAAAAATGTAGGCGTTTATTATCGCCAGCGCACAGGTGTCCTGAGGTACGAGCGCTTCTGGGCTCTGCGCGATGCCACCTTCGACCTGCGCCCTGGCGAGACACTAGGGGTCATTGGCAGCAACGGCGCAGGCAAGAGCACACTTCTTCGCCTGATCGCCGGCATCATAGATCCCGACCAGGGCCAGCTATATCGACGCCCAAATACAATAGCCAATCTGCTCGCCCTCAACGTGGGCTTTAAACCCGAACTTTCCGGGCGCGAAAACGTTCGCTTCAGTGGCCTTTTGCTGGGGCTTTCTCGGCAGCAGATTGACGAGCGCATTGACGAGATACATCGCTACAGCGAGTTGAAGGACTTCTTCGAGCGACCCGTAGGCACCTACTCGACAGGAATGCGGGCACGCCTCGGTTTCGCACTAGCCATTCAGGCCGACCCGGACATCCTGCTGATCGATGAGGTTCTGGGGGTTGGCGACGAAAGTTTCCGCCTCAAGTCGCACGCAGCTATGAAGGGCAAAATTGCCTCCAACAAGACCGTAGTGCTCGTCTCGCACAGCATGGAAGCGATTCGCGAGCTGTGTGATCGGGTCTTGTGGCTGCATCAAGGACGTACCGTAGTCTGCGATAGCGCCGACATAACGATAAGCGGATACACCGAAACCGTACGAATGGCAGTAAAAGAGCTGCAAGCCAAAGAGCGCGAGCAGGCTGCCCTCCTCAGAGAACACGCCCCCCAGATCTGAGTCCAAAACGACGATGAATGCGAAATCAAAAATAATTGTCGTGCTTGGCATGCACCGCAGTGGCACCAGCGCCCTGACCAGAGGCCTGCAGGTACTGGGCGTGTCACTGGGCGACAACCTGATGCCTGCCTTCGAGGGCAACAACAGCAAAGGCTTCTGGGAAGACCTGGAAATCGTCGCGCTCAATGATGCCCTGCTGGCCGAACTGGGTATGAACTGGCATAGCCTCGGGGCGCTACAGAAGCGACACGACTGGACCAAGCTGCTGGAGCACCCGTTGGCAGCGAAGGCCGAAGCCTATCTGCAGTCGCAAATAACGCAGCATCCGCTGTTCGGTCTGAAAGACCCGCGCATGGTGCGCCTACTGCCCTTCTGGCTGGAAATATTTCGACGTTGCCAGGTCGAACCCGTCTTCCTGATCAGCAGCCGAGACCCGCTAAGCGTTGCGCGATCTCTAGCCAAGCGCGACGACTTCCTCCTCGGCAAAAGCTATTTCCTGTGGCTGGAGCATGTTCTACCGGCACTATTGGAAACCCGCGGTCATCGTCGTCTGGTAGTCGACTTCGATCGACTACTCGAACAGCCCGCTAACGAGCTGGAGCGTATAGCGCGACTCACAGGGCTGCCGGCACCGGTTCAAACCGAGCTGGACGCTTACCAGGAAGAGTTCCTGGAAAGCGGGCTACGCCATCACCAACATACCCAGGATGAGCTTACTGCCGATCCACACCTGGCTCGGGAAATCGCCCTGATCCACGCGCTGGCACAACGCCTCGCTACCGACCAATCAGATCTTGATGAGCCCACTGTCCGCGACGAGCTTGAGTGGGCACAAGACTGGTTGAAAAACCTGGGGCCTATTTATCAGGTGCTGATAGAGCAGAATGCTCAGATGGCGTCGGTAAGTGAGCGACTCGATGCGCTGCACAAGGAAAACGCCCACCTCAATCATGTCTCCCAGGCTCTGGCGAATACTCAGCGCGAGTTCCAAGGTCTAGCCGAAGTAGCTCAGGCTCTATCCAAAGAAGTTCACGACCTCTCTTCCGCTATACACGCCATGCGCCTGTCTGCGTCATGGCGCATCACCGCGCCGATACGCGCACTGACCGGTGCTGCTCGCCAGGCACTGCAGCGGCTGAAACCTGCCATGCGCCTCACAGCCAAGAGGATCTATCACCGCCTGCCAGCCAAGTTGCGAGAGCCCTGCCTGCGGCTTGCCTATCGCTATTTCGGCATCCTGTTTCGCGGCATGGGCCATTATGAAGCTTGGCGCCTGGCCTGGACTCCTGGCCAGCCCAAGCCATCCAGCCTCAGCTATCGCCGGGCAGAGTTGACTGGTGAAGGCCGCTACCAATTGGAGCAAAGCGAGTATCCGGCTTACTGCTACCTGCCACCACGACGCACTTCGGCGGTGGAGAAAGTGCTGGAAGAGCTCCCCCGCCGGCCGCTGATCTCAATACTGACTCCGGTCTACGGCATAGAGCCGCATTATCTGCAGGCCCTGATCCGCTCAGTGGAACAGCAATGGTATCCACACTGGGAGCTGATCCTCGTCGAGGACGCCGGCCCCAACCCGGCCACCAAAAGCTTTCTGTCTTCACTGAACGATCCGCGCATCAAGGTCAGACTCTGCGACGAAAATGGTGGGATATCGGTCGCCAGCAATATTGCCTTAAGCATGGCTAGTGGCGAATACGTGGCCTTTCTCGACCATGACGACGAGCTGACTGCCGACGCGCTCTATGAGCTGGTCTGCGCGATCAACAACTGCGACCCTGATTTTATCTACAGCGACGAAGACAAGATCGACGACGCAGGCAACTACAGCCAGCCCTTCTTCAAGCCTGACTGGTCGCCTGATGCCCTCATGAGCATCATGTACACCTGTCACTTGGCCTGCATGCGCAAGAATCTGATCGAAGAGCTCGGAGGCTTTCGTCCGGCCTTCGACGGCGCGCAGGACTATGATCTAGTACTGCGCCTGACCGAGCGCACACAGCGCATCCACCATATCCCCAAGGTGCTCTACCACTGGCGTACGCTGCCCTCATCGACGGCTAGCGGCCTGGAGGCGAAACCCTACGCCAGCAGCGCCATGTCTCGACTCAAGGAAGAAGCTTTGCTGCGACGCGGCCTCAAAGGCAGCGTCGAAGAAGTCGCGGAAATGCCCAGCCAGTGCCGGATCAATTACCACCCTGTAGGTACCCCGCTCGTCTCGATCATCATTCCGAGCCGCGACAACAGCGAAGTCCTAAGACGCTGCATCGACTCGCTGCTGCGGGAAACACGTTACGAACACTATGAAATACTGCTAATCGATAACGACTCCGCGACCCCCGAGGCGCTCGCGTATTTCGACCAAGCCGCAGAGCACGCGCGGATAACTGTGCTGCGCTATCCGCATCCGTTCAACTACTCGGCCATCAACAACCTCGGTGCGCGCGAGGCAAAGGGCGAGTACCTGCTGTTCCTGAACGACGACACCGAAATACTCACCCCGGACTGGCTAGAACGCATGCTGGGGTTTGCTCAATTGGAGCACGTAGGTGCGGTAGGGGCCAAACTGTTGTTCCCCAACAGCGACACTATCCAGCACTGTGGCGTGCTGAACCTGGCGGCCGGTCCTGGGCATGCTTTCTACAATGCTCCCGCAGACGCTCCACTTTACTTCGGACGCAACATCCTCGAATGGAACTGGCTGGCCATCACTGGCGCCTGTCTGATGGTCAGAGGCGACAAGTTTGCAGCCGTAGGAGGCTTCGACGAAACCTTCCCGGTGGGCTACAACGATGTCGACCTCTGCTGGCGCCTGCACGATCAGGGCCTGAAAAACCTTGTATGCAACGCTGCGCGGCTGATCCACTACGAATCCGTTTCCCGCGGTGTTGACGATGACGATCCGGTAAAGCTGCGGCGACTGGAGAAAGAGCGGCGCCGCTTATACCAGAAGCATCCTCATCACTTCATGACGGATCCCTACTTCAATCCCAACCTGCATGGCAGTAGCGTGAACTTCCTTGCGCAGAACTTCTGACGAGCCGACTCCAATGACTCAGCGCTACCAGGGCATCAGCGAAGCCTTCCGCGAACAACTGCCGCACGTCCGGGCAGTCTCTTTCGATGCATTCGACACCCTGTTCGTCAGGCTTCTGCATGAGCCTGAAGCACTGTTCGACCTGATGGCCCTGAAGTTGGAGGTAACGGACTTCCGACATCAGCGCAGTCTCGCCCAGCAGCGAGGGTTCCAACGCATGCATCAAGATGGCCGCCAGGAAATATGCCTGAACGACATCTACGCCAGCATGCCGGAAGCCTTATCCAGGCTGAGTGGGCATGGCGATCTTGAGCAGCGCCTGGAGCAGCAGGTTCTGCGGATAAACCCGGAAGTACTTGCCCTGATGGATGAGGCACGAGCGGCCGGCAAGGAAATAGCACTGACATCCGACATGTACCTGCCGGAAGACTTCTTTCGCGCGCTTGCGGAGCGCATGGGCATCGTCGTCGATCATTTCCTGATCTCCTCCGCCCGCAACAGCACCAAGCGCGATAGCGGTGCACTCTTCGAGCATCTGTGCCAACAGCTTGGCAGGGCGCCCGCCGAGATACTGCATGTCGGCGACAATCCCCTGGGCGACGTCCAGCGAGCGGGTGAAAAAGGCTTGAGGCACCTGCACTATCAAGCCCCTGAATTCAACGCCCCTGACAACCTCCCCGATGCCCGCAGCTCACTCAGCATCGGGCTGTCGCGCTACGGCACCTACTTCCCCAATAACAGCCCCTGGTGGCAGTTGGGATGGCAGTTCGGCGGCCCCGTGCTGCGGGACTTTCTCCAATGGATCCAGCAGCAAGCCCGCCTGGACAACGTGGACCGCATCCTCTTTGTTTCACGCGATGGCTACTTGCTTCACCAGCTGCACCAGGCCTCAACGGAACAACAGGTCCAAGCCTCCTATCTGCGTGGTTCTCGCGTGTCGTTCACGCTGGCCAACCTCACCGAGCAGAACTTCCTCAAGCACGTCCCCTTCCTGATGTCAGGGGCCGACAGCATCACCCTGGAAGATCTTTTCAGCAGAATCGGCCTCGGCCTGCCCGATGAACAAGTGCTGCTCGACCTGGGCCTGACCAGCGCGACCGCACTGAGTCAAAGCAACACTGAAGAAATCACACAGTTCCTGATCGCGATGCGGCCCAACCTGCTAAAAGCCGCCCGCGAAACCCGCAAGGGCCTCTACCGGCACCTCCTGGATCTGGGGCTAAGGGATGACATGCGCATTGCCTTTGTCGACGTCGGCTGGAGTGGGACCACCCAGCAGGCCTTCCAGAGCGCCTGCGAAGGCATGTTCGACTGGGAGGTAACCGGCTACTACCTCGGCCTTTCCGAACACTCAAGCAAATTGGCCAGCAGCCGAAACCTCAAACTCCGGGCCTTCAGCGAGAGCATGGGACTCAGCCACCTGCAGTCGCTGACGCTTTATCGCAACCGTGCCGTTGCTGAACTGTTCTTTTCCGCCCCTCATCCCACCACGATCGGCTACCGCTCCGCCACGGACAAGAGCCTGCAGTTCATCGAGGACCTGGAACGGGGGCTCGACTATGACATCGCGCCCATCGTTGATGAGATCAACCGGGGCATCGCTGATTACGTGCAGAGTGCCGAACACCTCTACCAAGATCTGGCACTACCTCAGGGCTATACAGGGTCGCTCGACAATCTATTGCAACTACTGAGCAACCCGACACGCGCCCAAGTCGACTTGATCGGAAAAATCTACAACTGGGATGCTTGGGCCAGCAGCGAGAACCGCCACACTTATTTTGCCTTTGCAGGCGACGGTCAAAACAGCAATATTAAGCCCGACCTCTGGCCAGCAGGTTGGAACGCACTCAAGGCCTGATATCGCGGGCGATAGGTGCCAGATGACAACAAGAAGAACTAATTCTGCAACCGTCGTTCAATAGAGCGAATAGAAACCATGCACTCCTGCGTAGTGTCACCATCGCGCCCTCAAACCCATACACCCTGTGAACAAGAGCAGGTGGCGATTCTGTTGGCAACGTACAACGGTGAACGCTATCTGGCAGCCCAGCTGGAGTCTCTGCTCTCACAAACGCACCAGAACTGGTCTCTCTATGTGTCCGATGATGGCTCCAGCGACGACACGTTCAATGTTATTGAGCGCTACCGAGCCGATATCGGCAATCGCCTGAGCCTTTTCCAAGGCCCGCAACAAGGGTTCGCCATCAACTTCCTGTCCATGGCAGCCAGAGATGGCATAACGGCTGACTACTTTGCCTTTTGCGATCAAGACGATCTATGGCACCCGGACAAACTGGAGCGGGCTGTCGCCTGGCTACGCGAATGCCCCGAGCAAATACCTGCACTGTATTGCTCGCGCACCCGTCTTGTTAGCGCACACGGCAGCCCCCTGGGCCTCTCACCGTTATTCCAGCGCCCACCCTCCTTCCAAAATGCTCTGGTGCAAAGCCTTGCTGGCGGCAACACCATGGTCTTCAACGCAGCACTTAAAAGGCTAATCAAAGAGGCTGGCACACTTCCAGTTGTCTCACACGACTGGTGGCTATACATGCTGACCAGTGGGTGCAACGGTAAAATCTTCTACGATCCAAAACCCTCTATCGACTACCGACAGCACTCCACCAATCTTATCGGCTCCAACAACTCATTGATGAGCCGGTTGAAGCGTCTGAGAGGGGTCATGTCCGGGCACTTTCTAGAGTGGAACGAGATTAATCTGGAAGCGCTGGAGAGCTGCAAACATCTGCTAGCCGTACATCATGGCAAGACACTGGAGCACTTTATGCACTCTCGCAGAGCCAACCTTATCGGCAGGGTAATGGGCACATTGCGCTCCGGCATCTATCGCCAGGGGAGGCTGGATAACCTGGCACTGATTACTGCCGCACTGCTACGCAAAGTCTGATTCTGCAGAGCCTAACCTTAAACCGAGCAATCTGCCTGCTTGAACTGGCCATGCCTATTCTCGTCCAATACTCACTTCCATCCTGTTCTCGGAGCCACCATGCGCCGCCTGCTGTCCGCCGTTGTCCTCTCGTCTCTCTGCTTCACCGCTACCACCCAAGCCCAAACCCTGGTCGCCACCAGTAACATCCTCGTCCGCGCCCTGGATCGCAGCCTCGACTTCACCTCCGACACCACGACTTCAGTACGCGATATGAAAGTCGTGCGCGCCGCTCGTGACGAGGCGGCCAGCTTCGTTGCCAGTGGTGGTGACCTGCGCGGCGCCCAGCTGGAGGCTGCCTTCGGTACCTTGCGCGAGCATCTGCCGGAAGCGCGCCAGGCATCCGACTTGCAACTGGCCGCAGCCATTCTCGCGCTGTGATCATGCGCGCCGCGTGGCTGGCGGCGCTGCTCCTGCTGGGCGGGACGGCCAAGGCCGAGCTGCGCTTGATGCTGGATAGCAGCGACCTGAGCCCTAGCGATCAGCAGGCCAGTCAGGCCCTGCTCGACCAGGCCATGGCCCATCTGCCGCCAAGCTTCATCCAGCGTCTGGATCGTGAAGTGACGGTAAGCTGGTCTGATGATCTGCCTGCCGAGGCCTACGGACGCATCACCCGCCTCGACGCGCTCAGCCTCAACGCCCGCCTGCTTCCACGCTTGCTCGATCCGGCACAGGCCACGGCCGACAGCGGCCGCAGCCACGGCAATCTGCAGCGCGAGGTGCTGGCCACCGTGCTGCATGAACTGACCCACCTCTACGACCGTGCACGCCTCTGGCCGCAGGAAGAACGGCGCCTGCAACAACGCTGCAAGCTCGACCTGGCACGCAGCGGCCCGGTCGGCCTGCGCGACGAGTGCCGGGGGCAGGCAGAACGCCGCTTCAGCCTCAGCGACGACCCGCGTCTGCTTGACCTGGCCGGCTGGCAACAGGCCGTGGGCAAGCGCGGCGCCCGCGAATCGGATAACGGTCAGGTGGCGCGCAGCCCGGACAGCTATGAGCTGAGCAACCCGCGTGAATTCCTCGCGGTGAACATGGAGTACTTCCTGCTCGACCCCAGCTATGCCTGCCGCCGCCCCAGCCTGCAACGCTACCTGCGCCAGCACTTCGCCTGGCAACCTGCCGAGCAGAACACCTGCCCCGACAGCTACCCCTACCTCAACGCCGGACGCGACTTCGCCCGCCAGCCACTGGGCCAACTCGACCCCGAGCAGGTCTACGAAGTCGACTACCTGCTCGCCGAAGCCAACGACCAATGGGCCAGCCGCTGGGGCCACAGCATGCTGCGCCTGGTCATCTGCGCCCCGGGCAAACCGCGCGGTCCAGCCTGTCGCCTGGACCTGAGCCATCACCTAGTGCTGTCCTACCGCGCCTTTGTCGGCGACGTGCAGTTGTCCAGCTGGGACGGCCTGACCGGCGTCTACCCTTCTCGACTGTTCATCCTGCCGCTGGAGCAAGTGATCGAGGAATACACCAAGATCGAGTTGCGCAGCCTGGCCTCAGTACCACTGCGGCTCAGTCGTGACGAGCTCGAACAGCTGGTGGTGCGCGCCGCCGAGCAGCACTGGAGCTATGACGGCGACTACTGGTTCCTGTCCAACAACTGTGCCGTGGAAACCCTCAAGCTGCTGCGTAGCGGCAGCGGCCAGCGTCAGCTGCAGGCGCTGGACAGCATCATGCCCAACGGCCTGCTCGCCCTGCTCGCCGGGCGCGGTCTGGCCGACATGAGCGTGCTCGATGATCGCCGTGAGGCACTGCGTCTGGGCTATCACTTCGACTCCTTCCGCGAGCGCTACCAGGCCATGTTCGCCATCCTGCGCGGACGCCTGCCAATCCCCCAGGAGCGGGTGGAGGACTGGCTGGATCTACCGGCCAAGCAGCGCCAGGTATGGATCGAGCCGGCCGATCTGCGCGCCAGCGCCGCACAGCTGCTGCTCGAACAGGCTGCCCTGCGCCGCCAGCTGCTGCTGGCCCAGGAACAACTCAAGCAGCGCTACCTGAGTGCCCGCGATGACGCCCAGGATCAACGCTTCAGCGAGGCCGATGCCACCCTGCGCGAAATCCTCGCCAACAGCGGCTTCCTCAGCCGCCCGGCCGAACTGCTCGACGCCGGTTACGGTCTGCCGCAACCCGGCGAATGGCAACGCCTGGAAGCCGAAAGCACAGCCCGCCAGGTACGCCTGCGCCAACTCAGCGACAGCCTCGATCAGGAGGTGCGCACCTTGCTGGAGCCCGCGCTGCTGGCCGAGGTCGAAGCCAGCGAGGCCAACCTGAAAAGCCTGGGCGCGCACCTGCGCCAGCTACACGATGCCGGCGGCGGATTACGCCTGCCCTGAGTCATAACACTTCCTCGTCCTCTGCTGGCAACTGCGGATCCAACTGCAGCCAGGGCAGGCGGTTACTCACCCAGATATGCCGATCCGCCGGCGCCTGCTCGGGGTGATCGAGGCTGGCCACCGTGATGTCCAGGCTGTCCGGGCTGAGGCTGGTGAACAGCACCAGGTGACAACCGCAGTGGCTGCAGAAATAGCGGATACAGCTGGCCGACGAGGCGTAGGCCGCGGCCGTGCCATGTGACCAGTGGAAGCTCGCCAGTGGCACCGTCATCCAGGTGGTGACGATGCCGCCGGTAGTGCGCCGGCAGATCGAACAGTGGCAATGGGCGATGTCCTGCACGGGAGCATCGATGCGGTAACGCAAACGGCCACAGTGGCAGCCGCCGGCAGTGGATTCGACCATAGTCGTCCTCCTGATCAGCTTTTCACCCTAGCGCGGCATCGGCGTTTTGCCCAAGATGCCCGTTTTGCGCCTGGAAACCGCCGTGACCACTCTCCTGCAAGCCCTCTGGCCCCTGTTCGCCCTGATCATTGCCGGCTATGCCCTGCGCCGCTGGCAGTTTCCCGGCGAAGCCTTCTGGCCCGAGGCCGAGCGCCTCAACTACTTCATCCTGTTTCCCGCCCTGCTGTTCAGCAGCCTGGCCAGCGCGCCGCTGGATAACCCGGCGCTGCCGCAACTGGCGCTGGCCGTATTCTGCGCCCTCGGTGCCAGCTGGCTCGGCCTGCTCATCGTGCGGCGCCTGCGCGGCTGGCCGGCGGCGCGTTTCGGCGCCTTCAGCCAGGGCATCCTGCGCTTCAACACCTACCTGGGCCTGGCCGCCATCGGCAGCCTGCATGGCCAGCCCGGCCTGGTGCTGGCCGCCCTGCTGCTGGCGCTGATGGTGCCGACGGTGAACGTGCTGTCGGTCTGGTCGCTGTCGGCCGATCGCGGCGTCAGCGCCCGCAGCCTGCTGCTGCCGGTGCTGAAGAACCCGCTGATCCTCGCCTGCCTGGCCGGCATCCTGGTCAACCTAAGCGGCCTTGGCCTGCCGGGTGGCAGCGACCGTCTGCTCGGCCTGCTGGCCGCCGCCAGCCTGCCGCTCGGCCTGCTCTGCGTCGGTGCCGCGCTGCGCCCACAGGAGCTGCGCGGTGAAAAGGCCGCGCTGACCTGGAACTGCACCCTGCGCCTGCTGGCCATGCCCGCCCTGGCCTTCGCCGTCGCCCGCCTGCTGCAGCTGCCACCGCTGGAAAGCAGCGTGCTGATCCTGTTCTTCGCCCTGCCCACTGCTCCCACTGCCTATGTACTGACCCGCCAGCTCGGTGGCGACAGCCATCTGATGGCCGGGATCATCACCCTGCAGACCCTGCTGGCCGCCGCCAGCCTGCCGCTGGTGATGAGCCTGCTGAGCCCGTGAGCAGGCCGATCTGACGCCGGTCGGTTTCGACGTTTTTTTCACAAAACAGGCGCTAGAATCGCGCGCCGCTCTCGGCGCTTGCCACCTCACACCAAGGAATCCCTATGGAATGGCTGACCAACCCGGAAATCTGGGTTGCCTTTCTGACCCTGACTGCCCTGGAAATCGTCCTCGGCATCGACAACATCATCATGATCGCCATCCTGGTCGGGCGCATGCCGCCACACCTGCAGGCGCGTACCCGCATGTTCGGCCTGGCCCTGGCGATGATCACCCGCATCCTGCTGCTGCTGTCGATCACCTGGATCATGCGCCTGACCAATGACCTGTTCGAAATGTTCGGCCAGGGCATCTCCGGGCGTGACCTGATTCTGTTCTTCGGCGGCCTGTTCCTGCTGTGGAAGAGCACCACCGAGATGTACCACAGCCTGGAAGGCGAGGACGAAACCGAGCAAACGCCGGGCAACACCGCCGCGCGCAACTTCATCGGCACCATCATCCAGATCGCCATCATCGATATCGTCTTCAGCCTCGACTCGGTCATCACCGCCGTCGGCATGGTCGACCAGGTACCGGTCATGGTCGCCGCGATCATCGTCGCCGTGCTGGTGATGATGCTGGCCGCCGGCACCATCAGCGACTTCATCGACAAGCACCCGTCGCTGAAGATGCTGGCCCTGGCCTTCCTGGTGGTGGTCGGCACCGTGCTCATCGCCGAAGCCTTCGAAGTACACGTACCGAAGGGCTACGTCTACTTCGCCATGGCCTTCTCCCTCGGCGTGGAAGCCCTGAACATCCGCATGCGTATCGCCCGCGGCCGCAAGGAAGACCCGGTCAAGCTGCGCAAGGATATTCCGGGCGAATAAGCCGAAACGCGCGCAAAAGAAAACGGGGCCAAATGGCCCCGTTTTTCATTCCCTACTCCGAAGTAGCCCGGACTGTAGCCCGGACTTCAGTCCGGGAATCCGCCAACTTCCACCTCGGATCCCCCCGCCCAATCCGCCGCCAACCACCCTGCCCGCACATAGCGATGGAAGCTCGACCAGGGCCAGTCCACTACCCGCTGCACCAACCCATGCTTGAGCGGATTGAGGTGGATGTAATCGACATGCGCGGCAAAATCGCGCTCATCGCGCAGAACATGTTCCCAATAGCGCAGCTGCCAGATGCCGGCCTCGCGCCGGCCGTTCGGCCTTATCGATAGGCCACGCTCGCGCAGCCCTTTGACGAACAACACCTTGAGCGAAGCGATGCGGGCAGCGTAATCCTCATCGCCTTCCGGCAAGCTCATGATCAGGTGCAAGTGCTCGGGCAAAATGACTGCGGCATCTATCACGCAAGGCCGGTTCCGGCGCATCTGGCGGAAGCACTCGCGCAGCAGGTCGATATGTCGCGTGAGCAGGTCCTGGCGCCGATCCGCGAGGGTCAAGGTGAAGAAATAGCTGGCGCCCGCTACCCGGGCGCGCCTGTAGAGCACCATTGGCTGAACCTCCTTGTTCGGCCTTACCTCCATCCCCGGACTGAAGTCCGGGCTACCCATTCACACGCCGCAGCCCGGACTGTAGCCCGGACTTCAGTCCGGGAGAGAGGGCATCGTCAAAACAGACTGAGCTGATCCGTTGCTGTCACTGCTGCCGGTGGCTGTGACCGCTCGCACGACCCCGCCCCCAAACGTTCGGCCAACCCCGCCGCGCGTTCGGCCTTGGTATTCACCGCCTCGGCCAGGCGCGCCGGCAGGCCCCAGATTTCCACTTTCTGTTTGGCGCGAGTGATACCGGTGTAGAACAGCGCGCGGGTCAGCAGCGGGCTGGGGCTTTCCGGCAGGGCCAGCAGCACTTCGGCGAACTCCGAGCCCTGGCTCTTGTGCACGGTCATGGCGAAGGCGCTATCGTGGCTGGGCAGGCGCGCCGGAGCAAAGGCGCGGAAGCCTTTCTCGCCCGAGCCCTCGCCCTCAAAAAAGACACGCAGGCCATGCTCGGAGGCGAGGCAGATGCCGATATCGCCGTTGAACAGCCCCAAGGCGTAATCGTTCTGCCGCACCATCACCGCGCGGCCGGGATACCAGCGCTCGCGCTCGGGCAACGAATAGCGGCGTTTGATCCGCGCTTCCAGCGCCTCGTTGATACCGGCAACACCCCAGGGGCCTTCGCGCTGGGCAGTGAGCGCGCGGAAGGCGTTGAAGGCGGCGAAGGCTTCGCTTGGATCGCCTTTGCGGGCGGCCTTGAGATAGGGCGCATAACCCTGCTCCAGGCGCTCCAGCAGCGCGGCCTGGGTCGGCCCGGCCTGCCAGGCCAGATCCGCGCGGTTCTCGCGCAACAGATTGAGCGTGCCGGCGGAGTCGCCAGCGTTACTCCGTCGCGCCAACTCGCCGATGCCGCTGTCACCGGCGAAACGATGACTGTGAGTCAACAGCACCACGGCATCACCCAGCGCCGAGCGTGGCGCTTCGACCGGCACCGCCTGCCCGGTGATGCGTTGCAGCTCGGCGGCCGCTTCAGCATCGAAGCCACGCCCCTCACACAACTCGGCGAACACCGCGCCGGCCTCCACGGCGGCCAGCTGGTCCTTGTCGCCGAGCAGGATCAGCCGCGCGCCAGGTGGCAGGGCGTCGACCAACTTGGCCATCAGCGCCAGGTCGACCATCGACGCCTCGTCCACCACCAGCACATCCAGCGCCAGCGGCCGCGCCGCATCGTGGCGCACCGCAGGGCTGTCGCCACGGCTGCCGAGCAGGCGGTGCAGGGTGCGCGCCTCTTCGGGCAGCAGCGCCTTGAGTTCGTCGGCCAGCGGCAGGCTGGCCTTGGCATTGCGAATGGCCTCTGCCATGCGCGCCGCCGCCTTGCCGGTCGGTGCGGCCAGGCCGATGGCCAGCCTGTCACCACCCGGTTGCTCCAAGAGCGCGGCGAGCAGGCGCACCACGGTAGTGGTCTTGCCGGTGCCGGGGCCGCCGGAGATCACCGCCAGACGCCGGCGTACCGCCTGCGCGGCAGCCAGGCGCTGCCAGTCCGGTTGCTGTTGGTTGAAGGCGAACAGGCGCGCCAGGCTCTCGCTCAGCACGGCCTCATCCACCGCCGGACGCTCGGCGGACATGGCCAGCAGGCGCTCGGCCAGGTGCTGTTCGTAGGCCTGGTAACGGGCCAGGTACAGGCGCTCGCCTTCGACAATCAGCGGAGCAAAGTCACCCGGTGCGCCAACCAGGGTGGAGGCGTGCAGCAGGTCATGCAGCTCGACCAAAGGCGGCAGGGCGAAATCGAATTCCGGCCAGGGCCTACGCCCCGCCACACGCGTCAGCGGCAGGCACACATCGCCCGCAGCCAGGGCCTCGCTGCACAGGGCCGCACAGGCCAGCACGGCCTCATCGGCCAAGGCGTCTAGGCGCTGCAGGCTGGCCAGCAGGGCGCGCTCCAGCGGGCCGAGGGGCAAATCGGAAAAAATCATGCGACCTCCAGACCAGGAAGCCATTGTGGATGTGGCTGGGCGGCACACCGCTTCAGCCGAGAAAGTAGCCTCATCGCGGCTAAAGCCGCTCCCACAGGAGCTCCTGCGTCATAGCCGGAAGCGCTGTAGGAGGGGGCTTGCCCGCGACACTCTGGGATTGCCTGAGTCGCGGCCAAGGCCCCTCCTACGGGGTTGTTGCCAACCATGCAGCCCATCAGTGGCCCTCCGCAAACAGCCGATCCAGCGCATCCAGCAACGCATCGGACGGCCGGGCGAAGTACACCCCGGCCGCCGGCATGCCGCGCAGGAACAGGTACCAGGCGCCGCCCAGCTGTTCGTCGGCAAAATCGGCCAGGCGCGTACGCAGGAAGCGGCGCAGCGCCACCAGGTAGATCAGGTACTGCAAGTGGTAGTGCTCGGCGGCGATGGCCTGCTCCAGGCGCTCGGCGCCGTAGTGCGCGGCGGTCGGGCCGAGCCAGTTGGACTTGTAGTCGAGGATGTACCAGCGCCCGGCGTGCTCGAAGGTCAGGTCGATAAAGCCCTTGAGGAAGCCTTTCAGCTCATCGAACTGCAGGCGCTCGGCGGCCTGGCGCATGGCTGGCGGCAAGCCGTAAGCCGGGTCGGCGAGCAGCTCGCGCAGGCGCTGCACATCCAGGCGTTCGACCGGAAAGGTGAAGCCCAGCTCGGGGAGCCGGCGACTGGCCTGCAGCGCCGACAGACGCAGGCCGTGGCCGTCCAGGTCAGTATCCAGCACCGCCTGCAGCTGGGCGGTGGCGATCTCGCTCCACAGCTCGGCGTCGATACCGTGCGCCTGCAACGCTGCCGGCACCAGCTGCGCCAGCTCGCCCTTGCCGCGCATCCAGTCTTCGAGGATGGCGTGCAGGCAGGTGCCGGCACGGGCGCCACGGGGGAAGGCAAAGAAGCCAGCGCCCGGCTCGCTGGCATCGACCAGGGCCAGGCTGTCGCGATCCGGCGCCTCCATGTGCATGCCGGCGGCCAGGCCGGAGAAGCTGCCGATGCGCCAGGCGCTGTGCAGGCTGCGGGTGAATGGCTGCAGCGCTTGCGGCGACTCGGCGCGGCCTTCAGCGGCGGCGCTGGCCTCCTGTGCCAGTGGCGCCAGACGGGCGATCAGCCCATCGCTGGCAGCCGCCAGCTGATCCAACTCGGTCGCCAGCGCCGGGCCTTCGCGATTCGCCAGGTACTGCGCCAGCTCAGCCAGGGCATCCTCACCGGGCAGTTCGCGACCGTGCAGCAGCCAGGCCAGGGCGCTGCTGTGCAGGCCCTCGTCGGGCAGCGAACCGTCCTTCTTCGGCTTGGGCAGGGCAGCCGGCCCCCAGTGCAGCCAGAGGCGATCGCGGGCGCGGGTCAGGGCCACATAGGTCAGGCGCAGCTTCTCGGCGAAACTCTCGCGCCGCGCCGCCTGCAGGCGCTCGTCCAAACGCGCGCTGCCGAGGTCGAGCAGCGGCTGGCCCTGTTCGTCGTGACAGCGTGCTGAGTCGGTGTGCTGGCCGAGCAGGCGGCCGTCCCACAGAAAGGGGCAGAACACCAGCGGGTATTCCAGGCCCTTGGAGGTGTGGATGGTGACGATCTGCACCCGCTCGGCATCGCTCTCCAGGCGCAGCAACGCGTCCTCGCCGGCGCCCTCGCTACCGCGCTGGGCGGCGAACCAGGCCAGCAGCGGCTCCAGCCCCGGGCGTTGCAGGCTCTCGGCCTGCAGCAGCTCACCCAGGTGCAGCAGGTTGGTCAGCCGCCGCTCGCCGTCGATGCCGGCCAGCAGCCGCTCGGCCACCCGCTCCTGATCCAGCCAGGCGCGGAACACGCGCATGAAGCCCTGCTGCTGCCACAGCTGATGGTACTGCTCGGCGGCGGCGCGCTCGCGGTCCCATTCCTGCTCGACTTCCTGGCAGCGGGCGATCTGCGCCGCGTCGCGGCCGAGCAAACGGGTGGCCAGGGCATAGCGCAGCACGCCCTCGCGGCCCGGCTCGGCATAGGCGGCCAACACCGCCGCCAGCTCGGCGGCCTCCTCGCTGTGCCAGACGCTGTCGCGGCCACGGCGCACGCTGGGCACGCCACGCACGGCTAGTTCGGCGGCGACGCTGGCGGCCTCGCGGTGGTTGCTGACCAGCACCGCAATATCACCGCCCTTAAGCGGCGTTATCTCGCCATCGTCTTCGAAATAGGCTTCTCCACTGGCACTGGCCGCCAGCAGCCCGGCGATCCGCCGAGCCGTATCCAGCGCCGCCAATTCACCGGCCGTGGCCTTGTTCAGGCTCTCGTCGCCCAGCCAGACCAGGCCCAGCGGCGCCGTGCCGTCCTGCTCGGGCAGCACCAGCGTGGCGCGCGACTTCTTGCCGGCGCTGACCGGCGGGTAGACCAGGCCCTCTTCGGCAAAGGGCTGCGGCCGATCGAACAGCTGGTTCAGCGCGGCGATCAGCTCGGGCGTGGAGCGGTAGTTGAACGGCAGATTGTACTGCCGCTCGGCGTCGTCGCGGGCCTGCAGGTAGGTGGCCAGGTCGGCGCCGCGAAACGCATAGATGGCCTGCTTGGGATCGCCAACGAAACAGAGGTCGCCGCCATCGCGGTACACACGATCGAAGATCGCGTACTGGATCGGGTCGGTGTCCTGGAATTCGTCGATCAGCGCCAGCGGGTACTGCTCGCGCAGGCGCGCGGCCAAGTCGTCGCCCGCCGCACTGAGCAGTGCCTCATTCAGGTTGTTGAGCAGGTCGTCGAAGGCCAGCAGGCGCTGCGCGGCCTTGCGCCGGGGCAACTCGACGTTGAGGCGGTCGAGCAGTTCGACCTGCAGGGCGATCAGCTTCTGCCGGCCAGCCGGCAGAGCGCTTTCCAGTGCTGAACTCAGGGCGTCCAGTGCCTCGGCTACGGCGCTTTGCGGCGCCTCGAAATTCTTCTTGGTGGCCTTGAGCAGCGCCGCCGCCCCCAGTTTGGCCAGGCCTTCCGGTGCCTCGAACAGCGCCGCCGGGTCGGCGAAGTAGGCGTCCAGCTCGGCCGACCACAGCGGCAGCTTGGCCGTCTTGTGCGTGCTCTGGCTGAGGCCGCCGTGCTCGCGCAGCACCTCGACCCAGGCATAGCCTTCGGCCTGCCACAGCGCGGCGGCGCATTGCCAGGCGGCGCTGGCCGCATCCAGCTCGTCTTCGCCGGCGGGCTCGCGCGGTTCTACTTGTAGATAGGGTTTACCCAGATGGCTGCGCAGGGCCTGGCGCAGGGTCGCCGGGGTGATGCGCTGCTTGGCCAGGAAGCGCGCCCAGGCCGGGTCGGCGTCGGCCAGCACATGACGCCAGGCGTCGCCGAGCAGGGCGTCGAGTACTTCGCGGTCGTCCTGAGTCAGCTCGGCGTCGAAATCACCGCCAGCCTCGAAGGCCGAGTCCTGCAGGGCGCGCTGGCAGAAACCGTGGATGGTGAAGATCGCCGCCTCGTCGAAGCCATGTACGGCCAGCAGCAGACGCCGCCGTGCCGCCTCGCCGGGATAGCGGCGGTGCAGCTCGTTGAGAAAGGCATCGCCGCTGACGCCACCCTCGTACAGCGCCAGCAGTTCGGCCAGGCGCGCACGGATACGCTCGCGCAGCTCGGCGGTGGCTGCCGTGGTGTAGGTGACCACCAGGATCTGCCCGACCGACAGTTCGCGCTCCAGCAGCAGGCGCGCGTACAGCGCGGTGAGGGTCCAGGTCTTGCCGGTGCCGGCGCTGGCTTCGATCAGCGAGCGGCCGGCGAAGGGCGAGTCGTGCAGATTCAGGTCGCTCATTCGCCCTCATCCTCATTGCTGGCCAGGGCCTTGAGCGCCGGGCCGAGCAGCTCTTCGGCCAGGGCCTCGAAGCGCGCGTCGAGCGGCTCGCGCTCGCGGAAGGCCAGCGCGTACCAGGGGTCCTGGCACTCGCCGGGCAAGGGGCTGAACTCGGCGCCCTGCCAGGCAGCCAGGGCCTTGTCGCGGGCGGCGTCGATGGGCTGCTTGCGGCTCTTGGCGCTGGGCGTGACCAGCGCCTTGGAGAACTCATAGCTGCTGCGGGTGATAAAGGGCAGCGGTTCGCACAGCGCCTCGCGGTAGGCGGCCAGCCAGGGTTCCAGCAACGCCCGGGCGTCGCTCAGCGGGCCGAGCTGCCAGTCGCCGGCCGGCGATACCAGCAGGCTTTCGCGGGCGATGCCCGAGTCAGCGGCGACGTTGAGCAGCAGGTGGCGCAGCCAGAAACCGGCCAGGTCGCGGGCATCCGGCGCGCGCAGGCGCCAGTCGAACAGGCCGCAGGAAGTCACCCCATCCAGCCAGCCGTGCAGGCGCACACCGGCCAGTTCGATATCCACCAGCAGCGGTTGCGGCGCTTCCTCAGGGCGCGCCTCGAACAGGCGCGGTGCGAAGGCGCGTACCGGGCCGCGCTGCTTGCCCCACAGCGCCAGGCCCAGTTCGCCGGGCGGCAGCCAGCCGGCGGCGCGGGCCACGCGGCGTTCCTGCTCATCGCTCCAGCCACGCTCGACCGCCTGCAGGGCCAGCTGGCGCAAGCCCTGGTAGGAAGAGCGCTCCAGGCTGAAGGGTTCGTCGGCGGCAATACCTTCCTCGGCATCAGCCAGGCGCAGCCCCAGGCGCTGCTCCAGCAGGAAGCGCGCCGGGTGGCGGAAGCAGTAGAGCAACTGGCTGGGCTCGATGGTCAGCGGATCGCCGCCAGGCCCATCTTCGTTGGGTTCCGGCAGGCGCTGGATAAAGGCCGGCGCTTCACTCGGCGCGGAGGCCAGGCGCTGGGCGGCGCGGAACCAGCTGGCGGCGTAGCCTCGCCGCGCGCCGGCCTGCTCGAAGTTACCGGGGGCGAAGGGCTGTAGCGGGTGGTCGATGGTGATCTGGCCGCTGGCCTGCTTTTGTGGGATCGGCTGGGCGGCATCCCGCTTCAGCCGCGATTCAGCTGCCTCAGAAGCATCGCGGCTAAAGCCGCTCCCACAAGGGGGGATTACCACCGCAGTGAGATCCACTGCTTCCAGCAACTCGCTGACCAGCACCGAGGGCGGCAGCTCGGCGTTGTCGCGCGGGTCGCGGCCGACGTAGCTGAGGTACAGGCCGTCGCGGGCGCTGAGCAGGGTTTCCAAGAACAAGTAGCGGTCGTCCAGGCGCCGGGCGCGGTCACCACGGCGCGGGCGCTTGGCGATCAGGTCGAAGCCGGCGGCCGGGGTGCGTCGTGGCAGGGCGCCGTCATCCAGGCCGAGCAGGCAGACGTGGCGGAACGGCAGGCTGCGCATCGGCACCATGGTGCAGAAGGTCACTGCACCGGTGAGAAAGCCCGAGGCGCCGCTGCCGCTGTCCAGCGCCGCACCGAGCTGCTGGCGCACCAGCGCCAGTTCCACCGGGCGGGCGATGCCGGCGTCCGTGGCCTGGCGGCCCAGTGCCGCGCAAGCCTGACTCAGCAGCAACAGAGTGTCGCCGGCCTCGCGCTCGTCGAACAACGCATCGATCAGACCCTGCAGGTCCAGCGCCCAGTCGGCCAGCGGGCGGGCGCGCTGCAGGCGCTCGGCCAGACTGGCCAGCAGCTCGACGAAGGCACACAGGCGCCCGAGCAGCTGCGCGCGCGCACCTTCCAGAGCATCCAGTGGCCAGCTGTCACCGAGCAGGGGCAGGCCGGCGCCGGCCAATTGCGGCGGCGCGGCGAAGCCCAGCAGCAGGCGGTCCAGGCCCTGGCGCCAGGTGAAGGCCTCGTCGGCCGGCAAATCGAGCGCCGCCCGATGACCGCCGTCGCGGCCCCAGCGCACGCCAGCCTGGCGCAGCCAGTCGCGCAGCAGCGGCAGGTCCTCGGGCTCGATGCCGGCGCGGCGGGCGATGGCCGGCTGCTCCAGCCAGGCGAGGATTTCCTCGGCGGCGAAACGGCTCTCCGGCAGGCTGAGCAGGCCGAGGAAGGCTTCGATCAGTGGCGTTTCGGCGCGCAGGCTGCGGTCGGCCAGGCTGTAGGGCACATAGGGCGCACCCTCGCGACGGGCGAACACGGCTTCGATATAGGGCGCGTAGCGCTCGATATCCGGGGTCAGCACCACCACCTGATCCGGGCTCAGGCTCGGGTCGGCGGCAAAGCGCGCCAGCAGCTGGTCATGCAGAATTTCCACCTCGCGCAGCGGCGAGTGGGCGATGTGCAGCTCCAGCGAGCGGTCGTCGGCGCGCAGCGCCAGGCGCTCATCGGGCGTACGGGTGCGCAGGCGCAGGATATCGTTCTGCAGCGCATGCAGCAGACTGTCGTCGGCCAGTTCGTTGTCCTGCGGGTAGATGCCGTGCTCCTCGGCGATCTGCCCGAGCAGGCTGTCGAAAAAGTCGCGACCCTGCTTGCCCAGGCTGGCCAGCAGCGGGTGGCCGACGTCGAGATACCAGTCATCCGGGCTGACCTCGGACTGCGCCAGCTCGCGCACGTCACGGATCTCGCCCCAGGCCTCGCGACAGGGGTTGAGCGCGAAGATCACCACGTCCGTATGCCGCGCCAGTCCTTCCAGCACGCGCAGGTGGTGTGGCGGCAGCGAGCTGATGCCGAACACCAGCAGGCGCTCGGGTAAATCGGCAATCGGCGCCGGGTCATGCAGCCGCGCCAACAGCTCGCCAAGCAGGCGCGCGCGGTGCGGGTGGCCGTCCTTGGTCAGCTCGGCCCAGAGCAGCGCCTGCCAGGCTTCGTCGGGCCCCAGGTCACACAGCTCACCGCGCTCCCATGCGGCCAGCCAGTCGTCGCGGTAGAGCAGGTACTGGTCGAACACGTCGGCGATCTTCGCCGCCAGGGCCAGGCGGCGGCGTTCGTCGCCGCCTTGCAGGTAACGTTCGAGGCGCTCGGCGCGGGCCAGGTTGGCCGGCTCGCACAGCCAGTCGTACAGGCGCCAGGTCATGGCCTGCGGGTTGAACGCCGACTGCTCCGGCAGGGCGCCGAGCACCTGGCGCGCCAGGCCCCAGACGAAACTGGACGGCAACTGCACCTCCAGGTGCATGGCGATGCCCTGCTCGCGCGCCAGCTGCAGGGTCAGCCAGCGGCCGATACCCTGGCTCGGCACCACGATCCGCGCCGGCGCCAGCACATCCGCCTGCGGCTGGGCGAGCAGGCGGCAGGCGAGAGCGCCGAGGGTTTCCAGGTCGGGGGCGTGGTACAGGCTGAGCATGGGCGGGCATCCGTTCGATGGGCGCTAGGGTAGCAGCCTGCCGGAGCGACGCGACAGCTCATGACGCATAGCCGCCACAGACAACGTGGCTGGCGCCGACGCCCAACAGCGACCAAGCTGAATAACAACGGCACCGGGAACGGTGCCCATGAACAACGAGCGAGCCCCGATCGCGTTCAGGAGGCTGCGCCATGCTGACCTTGCTCAATTTGCTGTCCGCCATCGCCCTGCTGGTGTGGGGCACCCATATCGTCCGTACCGGCATCCTGCGGGTGTACGGCTCGCAGCTGCGGCGCATCCTCAGCCACAGTGTACGCAAACGGCCGCAAGCCTTCGCCGCCGGCATCGGCGTCACCGCCCTGGTGCAAAGCAGCAACGCCACCGCCCTGCTGGTGACCTCCTTCGTCGCCCAGGGCCTGATGGCACTGCCGCCGGCGCTGGCGATCATGCTCGGCGCCGATGTCGGCACGGCGTTGATGGCGCGGGTGCTGACCTTCGACCTGTCGTGGCTGTCGCCGTTGCTGATCTTCGCCGGGGTGATTCTGTTTCTCTCGCGCAAGCAGACCCGTGCCGGGCAGATCGGCCGGGTGGCCATCGGCCTCGGCCTGCTGATCCTCGCCCTGCAGCTGATCGTCGAGGCAGCGCGGCCGATCGCCGAATCCAACAGCATCGAGGCGCTGTTCGCCTCGCTGACCGGCGACCTGCTGCTCGACGCTCTGGTCGGTGCGCTGTTCGCCATCGTCACCTACTCCAGCCTGGCCGCCGTGCTGCTCACCGCGACCCTGGCCGGCAGCAGCATGATCAGCCTGCCGGTGGCCATCGGCCTGGTGATCGGTGCCAACATCGGCAGCGGCATCCTGGCCCTGCTGAGCAGCGGCATGCAGTCCGCCGCCGGGCGCCAGGTCGCCCTCGGCAGCCTGTTGTACAAGCTGCTCGGTCTGCTCCTGGTGTTGCCGCTGATGCAACCACTGGTGGACTGGATGGCCAGCCTGAAGCTGGACGCCGCCACCCTGGTGATCGTCTTCCACCTGGCCTACAACAGCCTGCGCTGCCTGCTGTTGCTACCCACGGTGAACTGGATGGCACGCCTGTGCCGCCTGCTGCTACCCGAACGGCCGCGCGAGGACAGTGCGGCCCAGCCGCGCCATCTGGACCGCACCGCCCTGGGCACGCCGAGCCTGGCCCTGGCCAACGCGGTGCGCGAGACCCTGCGCATCGGCGATATCGTCGAGCGCATGCTGCAACAGCTGCTAGCGGTGCTGCGCGAGGGCTCGTCCGAGGCCCTGCAGCAGATACACAACCTCGACGACGACCTCGACACCCTGCACAGCGCCCTCAAGCTGTACCTGGCCCAGATGCCGCGTGACGACCTGCCGCTGCACGACAGCCGGCGCTGGGCAGAAATCATCGAGCTGGCGGTCAACCTGCAGCATGCCGGCGACCTGATCGAGCGCATGGCCAGCCGCCTGGGCAGCCACAAACGCGAGCGCCTGAGTTTTTCCGACAGCGGCCTGGAAGAGCTGGTCGCCTTGCACGGCCTGCTGCTGGCCAACCTGCGTCTGGGCCTCAACGTGTTTCTCGGCGGCAATCGCGACAACGCCCGTCGCCTGCTGGAAGAAAAACACCGCTTCCGCCGCGAGGAGCGCAAGCTGGCCCACGCCCATGTCGGCCGCCTGGGCCAACAGGTGGTGCAGAGCATCGAGACCAGCGACCTGCACCTGCAGCTGATCGCCGACATGAAGCGCCTCAACACGCTGTTCTGCAGCAGCGCCTATGCCCTGCTCGACGAAAATGCCGGTGGTGCTCAACAGGCAGCCAGCGCAGGGGCCGATAGCGCTGCCGCTGACCAGGAAGGCACCACAGCCACCCGCCACTGAGGTGGCCGCTGCACGTCGGGCGGCGGTTGACCCATCGGGCGCACATGCGATCATGCGCGCCCGTCTCAGCAGCGCCTCGCCTCATGCCCCACTGGAAACCCCACCTGCTGCGCCTGATCGCCCTGCTGCAACGCTACCCGGGCCTGGTCGCCCTGTTCGGCTTCTGCTCCGGCGTGGCCAGCTTCATTCTGGTGGATCGCCAGGCTGGCGTCGGCCAGGTGATCGCCGTGCTGATGCTGCTGAGCTGGGTGGTGCTGCTGCTCGAAGGTTTGCTGACCCGCGGCGCGGCCCGCTGGCTGGGCCTGGAAGTGCCACCCGTGCTGGTGCGCTACCTGACCCAGATGATTCACCAGGAAAGTCTGTTCTTTGCCCTGCCCTTCTTCTTCCTCACCACCGCCTGGAACAGTGGCCAGGCGCTGGTCACCGGCCTGCTTGGCGCCGCCGCCCTGCTGGCGATCATCGACCCGCTGTATTACCGCTGGCTGGCCAAGCGCCGCTGGCTGTACCTGAGCTATCACGTGCTGGCGCTGTTCGCCGTGCTGCTGGTGGCGCTGCCGTTGATCGTCCACCTGACCACCGCCGAGAGTTATCGGTTGGCCCTTGTCATCGCCTTGCTGCTGGCCGCGCCCAGCCTGATCGGCAGCCTGCGCATGCAGCGCTGGTGGCGCTGGCCACTGCTGGCCGGCCTGTTGCTGACGCTCGGCGGCGGCGCCTGGCTGGCCCGCCCCTGGGTGCCGCCGGCGACCCTGTGGCTGAGCGAGGTAGCGGTCACCAATCAGCTACAGGCGCGCAGCCCCGGGCGCAGCCTGCAGACGGTGACCAGCCGCCAGCTGCGCGATGTCGGCCTGTACGCCTACACCGCGATCAGCGCGCCACGCGGGCTGAACGAGCGCATCTACCACGTCTGGCGCCACGATGGCCGCGAGGTGGATCGCATCGCTCTGGATATCCACGGCGGACGCAAGGCCGGCTACCGCGCCTGGACGCACAAGCGCAACTTTCCCGCCGACGCCCTGGGCCGCTGGCAGGTACAGGTGGTGACCGAGAATGGCCAGCAGATTGGCGTGCTGCGCTTTGTGGTGACGGAGTAGCCGGGCAGGTCGGTGGGAGCGGCTTCAGCCGCGATGCATTTCTCGACCAGCCCCAATCGTGGCTAAAGCCACTCCCACAGAGCCGGGCCTGCCGCGGCCAAGGCGGAGTGCCACCCGGCAGCGCCTACAGGAGCACCCTGCTCACAACCGAAAGCGCTGCACCATGCCGTTCAGGTCACTGGCCAGGCGCGCCAGCTGGTCGCTGGCCACCGACGTCTCGTGGGCGCCGGTGGCGTTCTGTTCGGCGATATCGCGGATGGCCACCAGGTTGCGGTCCACTTCCCGCGCCACCTGGGCCTGCTCCTCGGCGGCACTGGCGATGACCAGGTTCATCTCGTTGATCTGGCTGATCCGCTCGGCGATGTGCGCCAGCGCGCTGTCTGCCTCGCTGGCCATCTGACTGCTGCGCCCGGCGTATTCGCTGCTCTCGCCCATGGCCTCGAC
This sequence comes from Pseudomonas sp. zbq_18, assembly GCF_043102245.1. Lineage (NCBI taxonomy): Bacteria > Pseudomonadati > Pseudomonadota > Gammaproteobacteria > Pseudomonadales > Pseudomonadaceae > Pseudomonas > Pseudomonas sp. zbq_18. Next base: position 103,847 of record NZ_JBICIT010000022.1, read on the forward strand.
GGATTCCTGACTGGCGCCCTGGATGGCGCTGATCATCCGCTCGATTTCCTGGGTCGAGGTCTGCGTGCGCTGCGCAAGAGCGCGCACCTCATCGGCCACCACCGCGAAACCGCGACCCTGGTCGCCGGCACGGGCCGCCTCGATGGCGGCGTTCAGCGCCAGCAGGTTGGTCTGTTCAGCGATGGTGCGGATCACCTCCAGCACCCGGCCGATGGCGATGGCCTCGTCGGCCAGGCGGCCGATGGTGCCGGAGGTGATTTGCAGGCGCTCGCTGAGCTGTTCAATGGTGCTGCGCGTGCTGCTGACCTGCTGGCGGCCCGCCTCGGCGGTCTGTTCCGCCTCGCGTGAGGAGTCCGAGGTGTGGTTGGCGTTGCGCGCCACCTCGTCCACCGCCGCCGACATTTCGGTGACCGCCGTGGCCGCCATCTGGATCTCGTCGTTCTGCCGGGTGATGCCCTTGGACGACTCCTCGGTGACCGCATGCAGCTGTTCCGCCGCCGAGGCCAGCTGGGTGGCCGCGCCCTGGATGCCCTGCAGCGTCTCGCGCAGGTTTTCCTGCATCTGGCGCAGCGACGTCTGTACTTCGGTGATCTCGTCCCGCCCGCTGCATTGCACCGGCTGGCTGAGGTCGCCGGCGGCGTTGCGCGCCACCACCGCGCGCAGCTCGGTCAGGCGCAGATTGATGCCGCGACTCATGCTCCAGGCCTGCAGACCACCGCCAAGAATCAGGACCAGCAGCAAGCCACCGACCAGGTACTCGTTGCGCCGTTCCAGGGCAACGCCCTTCCGATACTGGCGCTCGGACTCATGCAGCTGCACTTCGATGAGTTTGCTGAACTGCTCGGACAACGGATCGATATAGGAATACAGATCCTTGCGGGTAAATTCGGCCAGGGCGGCCTTGTCGTTCGAACGCAGAATGGACTTGAGTTGTTGCAAAGGCTCGCGAGCCTCGCTCATCAGCGGCTCGATACGAGCAATGATGCTGCGCTCAGCATCGATCAGCTCGGTCGCCAGATAAGCCTTCCAGACCTCCTGGATCTTGCTCTCGGCCTCCTCGACCTGGCTCGCGGCATCGCTGGGTGCCAAGGCGCCATCCCTGGCCTTGTGGCTGGCATCGACAATGTTGACCGCATACAGATCGGCGATCACCTTGAGATCGCGCAGCGGGACGACCCGGTCCAGATAGACGCTGTTCAGGCCACCTAGCACGCTGCGCATGCCCAGCATGCCAGACAGGCCGATGGCCAGGCTGCCGACCATCATCAGCACGATGAGGGCAAACAGCCTGGTCCGGATGGTTAGATTGTTCATGGTAGGTCACCGACTACAGGCCAAATGCCTACCAAAAACATAGTCACATCTCGCACGGATGCTCGAAGATCAACTTTCCAATGCACTCGCCGGGCCGAAGAACTCATAACGCGCCTGGGCATCCGGCACGCCCAGCGCGCGCAGATCACGGCGCACCTGAGCCATGAAGGGCTTGGGGCCGAGGAAGTAGGCGTCCACATCCGGCTCGCTCGGCAGCCAGCGCTGCAACAGCTCACGGCTCAGCCGCCCGTAGGCATCCGCCTCCGCGCCGGGCTGCTCCAGGCACAGGTAACGACGCAGCTGCGGATGCCGGGCAGCCAGTGCGTCGAGCCGACGCGCAAAGGCCTGTACCTCGCCATTTCGGGCGCAGTGGATGAAATGAATCGGCCGCCCGTCTGCCACCGCCTGCTCCAGCATGGCCAGCAACGGAGTAATGCCGACCCCGGCACTGATCAGCACCAGTGGTTTGCGCGACCGGCTCAGGGTGAACTCCCCCGCCGGGGCGAACAGCTCCAGCTCGGCGCCTACGCCAACCTGGTCGTGCAGGTGGTTGGACACCTTGCCGCCCGGCTCGCGCTTGACGCTGATGCGGTATTCGCGGCCATTCGGCGCCTGCGACAGTGAATAGTTGCGGCGCACTTCCTCGCCCTGCAGTTGCAGGCGCAGGCCGATGTACTGGCCAGGGATGAAGTCGAGCAACGCGCCCTCGTCCGCCGGGCGCAGATAGAACGAGGTGATCTCCGCGCTCTCGCGCACCTTGTCCACCACGCGAAATACCCGTGCGCCACGCCAGCCGCCGGGTGCTCGCTCGGTGGCGGCATAGACTTCCTCCTCGGCGCCGATCAGCAGCTGCGACAGCTGGCCGTAGGCCGCGGCCCAGGCCTCGATCACCGCATCGGTAGCCACCTCGTCACCCAGCACTTCGCGAATCGCCCGCAACAGGCAGCTACCGACAATCGGGTAGTGCTCGGGGAGAATCTGCAGCGATACATGCTTCTGCACGATCTGCCCCACCAGGGAGCCGAGCGCCTGCAGGCGATCGATATGCCTGGCGTACATCAGCACGCCGTTGGCCAGGGCGCGCGGCTGGTCGCCGCTGGCCTGGTGCGCCTGGTTGAACAGCGGTCGTACCTGCGGGTACTCGCTGAGCATCATGCGGTAGAAGTGGGTGGTCAGAGCCTCACCGCCGCTTTCCAGCAGAGGGACGGTAGCCTTGACGATGGCGATGTGTTCGGGAGACAACATGATGGTTTCCTTTTTTGCACGCAGAGATTTCTCTCCATGCATTACCAGGAAACGTGCCAGAAATTTTATTGTTTAAAATCAATTATTTAATTGAAGTCTTGTCTTTATGACAGCATAACAAAAGCTGTTCTAAAGACTATTAAGAGTCTTTATGACAACCAACCCGCTGCTTCAGGCCCTGCTACCACTGGTCGACGATCTCAGCCGCGAACTGGCCGAGGAGGAGCGTTACCGGCGCCTGCTAGACACCCTGCGCGCGCTGATCCCCTGTGACGCCACCGCATTGCTGCGCCTGGACGGCGAGCAGCTGATTCCGCTGGCAGTGGATGGCCTCAGCCCGGATACCCTGGGTCGACGCTTCGCCATCGCCGAGCACCCGCGCCTCGCCGCGCTCCTGGCCCGGCGCACGCCCACCCGTTTTGCCGCCGACAGTGAGCTACCCGACCCCTACGACGGCCTGGTGGAAGCGCATGTCGGCCAGCTGGAAGTGCACGATTGCCTGGGCTGCCCGCTGTTCATCGACGACCAGCCCTGGGGCCTGCTGACCCTCGACAGCCTGCGCCCCGGCAGCTTTGCGCAGAGCGATCTGGATAACCTCGAAGCCTTCGCCCGCCTGGCCGCCGCCGCAGTCAAAGCCAACCAGCGCCTGCTCGGCCTGGCCCGCCAGGCCGAGGCCGAGCAACAGCTGGCAGCACGCTTTCGCGAGGTGGCCGGGCAAGGCAGTCAGGCCGAGCTGATTGGCCAGGGCGCCGCGCACAAGCGCCTGCTGGCCGAGATCGACACGGTCGCCGGCAGCGACCTGACCGTGCTGATAACCGGCGAAACCGGCGTCGGCAAGGAGCTGGTGGCGCAGGCCATTCATGCCCGCTCGCCACGGGCGCGCAAGCCGCTGGTCAGCATCAACTGCGCAGCACTGCCGGACCAGCTGGTGGAAAGCGAACTGTTCGGCCATGTACGCGGCGCCTTTACCGGCGCCAGTGGCGAGCGCAGCGGCAAGTTCGAACTGGCCGATGGCGGCACCCTGCTGCTCGACGAGGTCGGCGAACTGCCGCTCGCGGTGCAGGCCAAACTGCTGCGCGTGCTGCAGAGCGGCCAGCTGCAGCGCCTGGGCTCGGATCGCGAGCACCGGGTGGATGTACGCATCCTCGCCGCCACCAACCGCGACCTGGCCGAGGAGGTGCGCGCCGGGCGTTTCCGCGCCGACCTCTACCATCGCCTGAGCGTCTACCCGCTGCTGGTTCCGCCGCTGCGTGAGCGCGGCCGCGATGTGCTGTTGCTGGCCGGGCATTTCCTCGAACAGAACCGGGCGCGCCTGCACCTGCGCGGCCTGCGTCTGGGCAGCGAGGCGCAGGCCGCCCTGCTGGCCCACGACTGGCCGGGCAACGTGCGCGAACTGGAACATCTGCTCGGCCGCGCCGCGCTCAAGGCCCTGGCGCGCCAGCCGCAGCGGCCGCGCATTCTCAGCCTGGAGGCCTGCGATCTCGATTTGGCCGCTGCGGTTGCGGCGCCTGCACCGGAGCTGTCGCCCAGCACGCCCATGCCGAATCTGCCCGAGGGCGATCTGCGCCAGGCCGTGGACGCCTTCCAGCGCCAGCTGATCCAGGCCACGCTGGCGCGGCATCAGGACAACTGGGCCGCCGCCGCCCGCGCACTGGGCGTCGACCGCGCCAACCTGCATCGCCTGGCAGTACGGCTGGGGCTCAAATAAAGGTTGTGCGACAGAACCTGCTGGGCGGCGCCAAGCTTTGGCTACGCTGCCTGCGACACCGCACATCGCGGCTAAAGCCGCTCCCACAGAAGCCAGGCCCTGCGCGGCATGCAGGTACGACGGGGCGGCCCGCCGTCCTGGCCGTGATCAAGGAGCCTGATATATAGGAGGGGCCTTGGCCGCGACGCTTCGGCAGCGCCTGAACAGCGGCCAGAAATGTTGTTCGCGCAGGCTCAACCCACGCCTCAGTGGGAGCGGCTTCAGCCGCGAAAGACCTCAGCCACGAAGCCCTACCCTTCAGCCAGCCCGAGCCCCCTCAGCCAAAGAACCAGTAGCACACCCCAATCGCCGCCAGCACCCCGGCCAGGTCGGCCAGCAGGGCGCAGCCCACGGCGTGCCGCGCGCGCTGGATGCCGACGGCGCCGAAGTACACGGCCAGCACGTAGAAAGTGGTCTCGGTGCTGCCCTGCACGGTGGCGGCAAGCAGTGCCGGGAAGCTGTCCACCCCCTGCGTCTGCATGGTCTCGATCAGCATGGCGCGCGCCGCGCTGCCGGAGAACGGCTTGACCAGCGCGGTGGGCAGGGCGTCGACGAAGCGGTTGTCCCAGCCCAGCCAGTCGACCAGCGCGCGAATGCCGTCGAGGCCGAAGTCCAGGGCGCCGGAGGCACGCAGCACGCCGATGGCGCAGAGCATCGCCACCAGGTACGGCAGCAGGTTCTTGGCCACGTCGAAGCCTTCCTTGGCGCCTTCGACAAAGGTTTCGTAGACCGGCACCTTGCGCAGCCAGCCGACCAGCAGGAACAGCAGGATCAGGCCGAACAGGGTCAGGTTGCCGAGCAGCGCGGACAGCTCCTTGAGCGCCACCGCACTGAGGCTGGCCAGCAGCGCCATGAAGCCACCCAGCAGCAGCGCGCCGGGAATCAGGTAGGCCAGCACCACCGGGTCCCACAGACGCAGGCGCTGCATCAGCGCCACCGACAGCAGGCCGGCCAGGGTCGAGGCGCTGGTGGCCAGCAGGATCGGCAGGAATACCAGGGTCGGGTCTTCCGCGCCCTGCTGCACCCGGTACATGAAGATCGACACCGGCAGCAGGGTCAGCGACGAGGCGTTGAGCACCAGAAACAGGATCTGTGCGTTGCTCGCCACCGTGGCGCTAGGGTTGAGCTCCTGCAGCGCCTTCATCGCCTTGAGGCCGATGGGCGTGGCGGCGTTGTCCAGACCCAGGCCGTTGGCGGCAAAGTTGAGGGTGATCAGGCCGAGGGCCGGGTGGCCGCGCGGCACTTCCGGCATCAGGCGGGCGAACAACGGGCCGAGGGCGCGGCCGAGCAGGTCGACCAGGCCGGCTTTTTCGGCGATGCGCAGAAAGCCCAGCCACAGGGTCAGGGTGCCGAACAGCACCACCATCAGCTCGACCGAGAGTTTGGCCATGGCGAACAGGCTCTCGACCATGGCCGCCCACACGGCCGGATCACCGCCCAGCCAGCGCACCCCGGCAGCCAGCGCCGCCACCACGAAAAAACCCAGCCACAGGCCGTTGAGCATGCCGCACCCCCGCTTCAGTTGCCGGGGATGATAACAAGCACCCGACGCAACAGGGCCCCGCCGAGCAGCGCAAAGCGAGAACTCCGCCGCCCTGCTCAACCGAGCAGTGCCGTAAACTTCGCGCCCAATTCCACCCGCCAGATTGAAAAGGATTTCAATATGCGCCGCCCCAGCACACTCACCGCCTTACTACTTGCCTGCGCCAGCCTCAGCGGCTGCGGCACCCTGCTCGGTCGTGGCAGCGACACACCGCCAGTCCAGGCCAGCCACGACAAAGGCATGCAGAGCGACCTTCAGCTGACAGGCGCTTACGGCGCCGAGGGCGAAGCCCATGGCGGCACGGTGTTCTGCTACAGGCTGATCGTCTGCCCGCTGGTCACGGCCGCCTCCCTGCCCGTCGATGCCGCCGCCGACACCTTGCTGCTGCCGTCCGATCACCTGCGCAGTCGCTAGTCCCGTCCCACGCCGCCCTCCAGCTTGCGCCAGAGCAGGCGCAGCGCCGCCTTGCGCGACAGCACCCAGCGGTACACGCGGATTTCCAGCGGGATCTGCCAACTCTCCGCCCCGCACACCGCCAGCTCGCCACGGGCCAGCTCGGCGGTCACCGACAAGCGCGGCACCCAGGCCACACCGAGCCCCTGCAGGGCCATGGTCTTGAGGCTGTCGGCCATGGCCGTTTCGTACACCGTGGTGGAGCGCAGGGCGCGCTGGCGCAGCAACTGGTTGACCGAGCGGCCGAGGAAGGTGCCACTGCTATAGGCCAGCAGGGGGACGCTCTGCCCGCCGTCGAGGTCGTACAGCGGCGCCCCCTCCTCGCCAACGGCGCAGACCGGCAGCATGGCCGTACTGCCCAGGTGCATCGAGGGAAAGATGTCGGCCGGCAGCTGCAACGCCGCATCCGGATCGTAGAACGCCAGCAGCAGGTCGCAACTGCCCTCGCGCAGCAGGTGCACCGCGTCACCCACGTTGGCCGCCACCAGGCGAGTCGACAGCGGCAGACCATCACGACGTAGGCGCGCGATCCATTCGGGGAAGAAGCCGAGGGTCAGGGAATGCGCAGCAGCGATCTGCAGCACCTCGCCCTGCTGCCCCTCCAGGTGGTGCAGGTGGCGCACGGCCTCGCTCAGTTGCTCGACCACGTTGCGCGCGGTGACCAGGAACAACTGCCCCGCCTCTGTCAGCTCCACCGGTGTACGGGTGCGGTTGATCAGGGTCAGGCCCAGGGCTTCCTCCAGACTGCGAATGCGGCGGCTGAAGGCAGGCTGGGTGACGAAACGCTTCACCGCCGCCTGGGAAAAACTGCGGGTAGCGGCCAGCGCGACGAAGTCTTCCAGCCATTTGCTTTCCAGATTCATGCAGCAGCACCTTCGTTAAATATTCTGCACACACAATTGAACATTCGAGTCACATCTACATTATGCCGATTATGCATAGGCCAGCCACCAACAGCATTGGCCGACAAACGGCTACAGGCCTCACTATACGCACCCATCGCGGCAATCGCCGTCTTCCCCGAGAAAACTCTCATCATGTCCGCTGCTGCATCCACCCGCGTCGAAAAAGATCTGCTTGGCACCCTCGAAGTCCCCGCCGAAGCCTATTACGGCATCCAGACCCTGCGAGCCGTGCAGAATTTTCGACTGTCCGGCGTCACGCTGTCCCACTACCCGAAACTGGTCATCGCCCTGGCCATGGTCAAACAGGCCGCCGCCGACGCCAACCGCGAGCTGGGCCACCTGCCCGCCGCCAAGCACACGGCGATCAGCACCGCCTGCGCACGCATCATCCAGGGTGAGTTCCACGAGCAGTTCGTGGTCGACATGATCCAGGGCGGCGCCGGCACCTCGACCAACATGAATGCCAACGAGGTGATCGCCAACATCGCCCTGGAGGCCATGGGGCATGAGAAGGGCGAGTACAAGCACCTGCACCCGAACAACGACGTGAACATGGCGCAGTCGACCAACGACGCCTATCCGACCGCCATCCGCCTGGGCCTGCTGCTCGGCCACGACAGCCTGCTCAACGCCCTGGACAAGCTGATCAACTCGCTGGCCGCCAAGGGCCTGGAGTTCGGCCATGTGCTGAAGATGGGCCGCACCCAGCTGCAGGACGCCGTACCGATGACCCTCGGCCAGGAGTTCCGCGCCTTCGCCACCACCCTCGGCGAAGACCTGCAGCACCTCAAGCTGCTCGCTCCGACCCTGCTGCACGAGGTCAACCTGGGCGGCACCGCGATCGGCACCGGCATCAACGCCGACCCGAAATACCAGCAGCTGGCCGTGCAGCGCCTGGCCATCATCAGCGGTCACCCGCTGAAGCCGGCCGCCGACCTGATCGAAGCCACCAGCGACATGGGCGCCTTCGTGCTGTTCTCCGGCATGCTCAAGCGCACCGCGGTCAAGCTGTCCAAGCTGTGCAACGACCTGCGCCTGCTCTCCAGCGGCCCGCGTACCGGCATCAACGAGATCAACCTGCCGCCGCGCCAGCCGGGCAGCTCGATCATGCCGGGCAAGGTCAACCCGGTGATCCCGGAAGCGGTCAACCAGGTGGCCTTCGAAGTGATCGGCAACGACCTGGCCCTGACCCTCGCCGCCGAAGGTGGCCAGCTGCAGCTGAACGTGATGGAGCCGCTGATCGCCTACAAGATCTTCGACTCGATCCGCCTGCTGACCCGCGCCATGGATATGCTGCGCGAGCTGTGCATCGACGGCATCACCGCCAACGAGGCCCATTGCCGCGCGCTTATGGAAAACTCCATCGGCCTGATCACCGCGCTCAACCCCTACATCGGCTACGAGAACGCCACCCGCATCGCCAAGACCGCGCTGGACAGCGGCCGCGGCGTGCTGGAGCTGGTACGCGAGGAGCAACTGCTGGACGAGGCCACCCTGGCCGACATCCTGCGCCCGGAAAACATGATCGCCCCGCGCCTGGTGCCGCTCAGCGCCTGATCCGGCGATCTGCCGGAAACACAGTTCATAGACGAGGCTCTCACCGGCCTCACCACTCTGGGATGGCTTCGGCCATCCCTTTTTTTGCCTGCGGCCTGGCGGCAAGCGAAATCACCTGCCCGGATTCATCCCCTCTAGAACTTCTCCGCGCGCAGTACCTGCACCTCGGCCAGGTAGCAGACCATGGCGTAGTGGGCGTAGTAGCGCTGCTGCAGGTGCTCGGCGATACGCTCGGCCAACTCGCGGGTACAGATCACCTCCAGGCGGATATTGCCTTCGGTGTCCCAGCCGGCGCTGCGCACGCCACGGGCGCCGCGACCACGGGCGTCGGAGATGGTCCAGCCGGGCGCACCCAGGGTTTCCAGGTCGGCCACCAGCTTTTTCTCCAGCGCCGCCTCGCCGATGACGGTGAGCAGGGTACGGGTATGCGTGTTCATCTCAGAGCCCCCAGGCGATCAGTTGCTCGGCCAGCACCAGGTACAGCGGTATGCCGATGAGAATGTTGAACGGAAAGGTGATGCCCAGCGAGGCGGTCAGTGACAGCGAGGGGTTGGCCTCGGGCAAGGCCAGGCGCAAGGCCGCCGGCACGGCGATATAGGAGGCCGAGGCCGCCAGGGTGGCGAGCATGGCCGTACCGCCCAGACTCAGGCCCATGAAACGCGCCAGCAGCGCGCCGATCAGCGCACCGAGCAGCGGCATGAGCAGGGCGAACGCGGCCAGGCGCAGGCCGAACTGTTTCAGCGCACCGAGCTGACCGGACGCAATCAGGCCCATTTCCAGCAGGAAGAACGCCAGCACCGGCTTGAACATGCTGGTGTACAGCGGTTCCAGCGGCTTGATCGCCTCCTTGCCAGCGATGGCGCCGATCACCAGGCCGCCGAGCAGCAGCATGATGCTCTTGCCCAGGAAGATCTCGCGGCCCAGTTCCTTCCAGTCGGTACCACGGCTGATGCCCTTGGCCAGGACGATGCCGACCAGGATCGCCGGAATTTCCAGAATCGCCACGAACAGCGGCATGTAGCTCTCGAACGCCACCTCGCGCGAGGCCAGGAAGGCCACCACCACGGCGAAGGTACCGGCACTGACCGAGCCATAGTGCGCCGCCACCGCCGCCGCGTTGACCCGGTCGAAGCGCAGCCCGCGCAGCAGAGCGAAAGCCAGCAGCGGCAGCCCCATGCCCAGCAGCAGCACCAGGCCGGCCTGGCCCAGCAGCTGGGTACTGGCCTGCTCGGCCAGCTCCACCCCGCCATGCAGGCCGATGGCCAGGAGCAGGATGATCGACAGCGTCTCGTACAGCGCCGCCGGCAACTTCAACTCGCTCTTCAGCAGGCCGGCAACCAGGCCGAAGACGAAGAACAACACCACCGGATCCAACACACACCTCCTTGGGGCAGGCAAAAAAAGGGGCGCTTGCGCGCCCCAGGGACTTAACCTTCGATTTCGACTAAGACTTCGCCGGGGTTGACCCGGTCACCCTTGGCCACATGCACGGCCTTGACCGTACCGGCGATCGGCGCCTGCACCTCGGTTTCCATCTTCATCGCCTCGGTGATCAGCACGGCCTGGCCGGCCTTGACCTTGTCACCCTCCTTGACCAACACGTCGACGATATTGCCCGGCATGGTGGTCGACACGTCGCCCGGCGCGCTGGCGCTCTTGCGCTTGCCACTGCTGCCGGCGACGAAATCGTTGAGCGGCTCGAACACCACCTCTTCCGGCATGCCGTCGATGGACAGGTAGAAGTGGCGCTTGCCATCGCCCTTCACGCCCACGCCGGTGATGTCCACGCGGTAACTCTCGCCATGCACGTCGACCACGAACTCGGTCGGCACACCCTCGCCACCCACCGGCGCGGCGCCGCCCGCCTCGGGAATCGGCAGCAGCGCTTCCGGGGTCAACGTACCGGCCTCGCGTTCCTCGAGGAACTTGCGCCCGATGTCGGGGAACATGGCGAAGGTCAGCACGTCCTCCTCGGACTTGGCCAGCGCACCGATTTCGCTGCGCAGGCGATCCAGCTCGGGCTTGAGCAGGTCGGCCGGACGCACGTCAATCACGTCCTCGCTGCCGATGGCCTGCTTGCGCAGTTCTTCGTTGACCTTGCCCGGCGCCTTGCCGTAACGGCCCTGCAGATACAGTTTCACCTCGTTGGTGATGGTCTTGTAGCGCTCGCCGGCCAGCACGTTGAAGAACGCCTGGGTGCCGACGATCTGCGAGGTCGGCGTCACCAGCGGCGGGAAGCCGAGGTCTTCGCGCACCCGCGGGATTTCCGCCAGCACTTCGTTCATGCGGTTGAGCGCGCCCTGCTCCTTGAGCTGGTTGGCCAGGTTGGAAATCATCCCGCCCGGCACCTGGTTGACCTGCACGCGGGTGTCGACGCCGGTGAATTCGCTCTCGAACTGGTGGTACTTCTTGCGCACGGCGTGGAAGTACATGCCGATTTCCTGGATCAGCTCCAGGTCCAGGCCGGTGTCGTAGGGCGTGCCGCGCAGCGCGGCGACCATCGACTCGGTGCCCGGGTGGCTGGTGCCCCAGGCGAAGCTGGAGATGGCCGTGTCGATGCGGTCGGCACCGTTTTCCACGGCCTTGAGCTGGCACATGCTGGCCACACCGGCGGTGTCGTGGGAATGCACCACCACCTCCAGCGGCAGGGCTACCTTCAGCGCCTTGACCAGATCGCCGGTGGCGTAGGGGGTGAGCAGCCCGGCCATGTCCTTGATAGCGATCGAGTCGACGCCCATCGCGGCCATCTGCTTGGCCTGCTCGACGAAGGCGTCGATGGTGTGCACCGGGCTGGTGGTGTAGGCGATGGTGCCCTGGGCGTGCTTGCCGGCGGCCTTCACCGCCTCGATGGCCACGCGCAGGTTACGCACGTCGTTCATCGCGTCGAAGATGCGAAACACGTCGATGCCGTTGACCGCCGCCTTGGCCACGAAGGCGCGTACCACGTCGTCGCTGTAGTGGCGGTAGCCGAGCAGGTTCTGCCCGCGCAGGAGCATCTGCAGGCGGGTGTTGGGCAGCGCGGCCTTGAGCTTGCGCAGACGCTCCCAGGGGTCTTCCTTGAGGAAACGCACGCAGGCGTCGAAGGTGGCGCCGCCCCAGACTTCCAGCGACCAGTAGCCGACTTTGTCGAGCTTGTCGCAGATCGGCAGCATGTCTTCGGTGCGCATGCGCGTGGCGATGATCGACTGGTGGGCATCGCGCAGGATGGTATCGGTAACGCTGATCTTTTTAGTCATCTTCTCTGCTCTCCTGTAGCCCGGATGCAATCCGGGGCCGCAGTTCCCGGATTGCATCCGGGCTACGATTCGTTAAAGCCCTGCGTGCGCCGCAATGGCGGTGGCGATGGCGATGGCTAGGTGCGACGGGTTGCGTTTGATCGAGTACTGGGTCAGCTCCGGGTGGCTCTCGACGAAGCTGGTGTTGAACTCGGCGCTGCGGAACTCGGGGTTGCGCAGGATTTCCTGGTAGTAGGGCGCGGTGGTGCGCACGCCCTGCACGCGCATGTCGTCGAGGGCGCGCAGGCCGCGGTCCATCGCCTCTTCCCAGGTCAGCGCCCAGACGATCAGCTTCAGGCACATCGAGTCGTAGTAGGGCGGAATGGTGTAGCCGGTGTAGATCGCCGTGTCGGTACGCACGCCGGGGCCACCGGGGGCGTAGTAGCGGGTGATCTTGCCGAAGGACGGCAGGAAGTTGTTCTTCGGGTCCTCGGCGTTGATGCGGAACTGCAGGGCATAGCCGCGGTGGATGATATCTTCCTGCTTGACCGACAGCTCCAGACCGGAAGCGATGCGGATCTGCTCGCGGACGATGTCGATGCCGGTGATTTCCTCGGTGATGGTGTGCTCCACCTGCACCCGGGTGTTCATCTCCATGAAGTACACCTCGCCGCCTGCGAGCAGGAACTCCACGGTGCCGGCGTTCTCGTAGCCGACCGCCTTGGCCGCGCGCACGGCGAGGTCGCCGATGTAGGCACGCTGCTCGGGGGTCAGCTGCGGGCTGGGGGCGATTTCGATCAGCTTCTGGTTGCGCCGCTGGATCGAGCAGTCACGCTCGAACAGGTGCACGGTATTGCCGAAGCTGTCGGCGAGGATCTGCGCCTCGATGTGCTTGGGATTGACGATGCACTTCTCCAGGAACACCTCGGCGCTGCCGAAGGCCTTGGTCGCCTCGGAGATCACCCGCGGGAAGTTCTGCTCCAGCTCCTCGCGGCTGTTGCAGCGGCGAATACCGCGCCCACCACCGCCGGAAGTGGCCTTGAGCATCACCGGGTAGCCGATGCGGTCACCCTCGCGCAGCGCCTCGGCGATATCGGCAACATTGCCTTCGGTGCCCGGGGTGACCGGCACGCCGGCGGCGATCATGCTGCGCCGCGCCTCGGTCTTGTCGCCCATGCGGCGGATCACTTCGGCCGAGGGGCCGATGAACTTGACCCCGCGCTCGGCGCAGATTTCCGCCAGTTCGGCGTTTTCGGAGAGAAAGCCGTAGCCCGGATGCAGGGCATCGCAGCCGGTTTCCACCGCCAGGTTCACCAGCTTGCGCGGGTTCAGGTAGCCGGCCAGCGGGTCGTCACCGATGCTGTGCGCCTCGTCGGCACGCTTGACGTGTAGGGCGTGGCGATCCGCCTCGGAGTAGATGGCCACCGAGCGGATGCCCATCTCGGCACAGGCACGCACGATGCGCACGGCAATTTCGCCGCGGTTGGCGATGAGTATTTTCTTGATCACGAGCCAGGCTCCTCGATCACGTGAGCAAAGGGCCGCTTGGATGCGGTCTATGGATGACCGCCAGGGCCGCAGCGGTCTTGTCTAAAAGCTAGCGCCGATAGTGAATTAACCAAAATGAATATTTGTTGGGTTATCCATTAGCAAAGACTTATAGTCATTTGAAAAGGAACCGCAAGAGAGCTGTAATAAATGCGTAAGTCATTGATGCGAATGACCTTTCGCCAGCTGCAAATTTTTCGTGCCGTGTGCGAAAGCCGCTCCTACAGCCGCGCCGCGGAAGAAATGGCGCTGACCCAACCGGCCGTCAGCCTGCAGATCCGTCAGCTGGAAGAGCTGGTCGGCCAGCCTCTGTTCGATTACGTGGCCAAGAAGCTGCACCTGACCCCCGCCGCCGAAGCCCTGCTGCGCGCCAGCGAAGACGTGTTCGGCCGCCTGGAGGCTCTGGACATGCAGCTCTCCGACCTGCAGGGCTCGCTGCAAGGCCAGCTCAGCCTGGCCGTGGAGTCCAGCGCCAAGTACCTGGTGCCGCACCTGTTCGCCGCCTTCCGTGAACAGCATCCGGAGGTCAGCCTGCAGCTGGTGGTGGTCAACCATGCCCAGGCGGTACGCCGCCTGTCGGTGAGCCGTGACGACCTGCTGATCATGTCGCAACCGCCGGGCGATCAGGCTCTGGACTTCTTCCCCTTCCTGACCAATTCGATCATCGCCGTTGCACCGCCGAATCATGCGCTGTGCTCGGTGGAGAAACTGCGCCTGACCGACCTCAGCGGCTTCCCCTTGCTCCTGCGCGAACCCGGCTCCGGTACCCGCCGCGCGACCGAGGAATACTGCCACCAGAAGCGCGCGCATTTCCCCCAGACCCTGGAGGTTGGCTCCTGCGAGGCCCAGGTTGAAGCGGTCATCGCCGGCCTCGGCATTGCTCTGCTTCCGCGCCATGCCGTGCGCCTGGAACTGGGCCAGGGCCTGTTGCGCGAACTGCCGGTAGATGAGTTGCCACTACAGCGCAGCTGGTGCGTGGTACACGCACGCGGCAAACGCCTGTCGCCGGTGGCGCAGGCGTTCCGCGACTTCATTCGCAGCGAACGGGTGCAGATTACCGCGCTGGAACAGCGCTTCAGCGAAGCAACCGGCGCTTAGGCCGCGCGCGGTTCGCCGACGCGCTTGGCGAACGGGTAGCCGGCGGGAATCAGGTCAGGGAAGTCGTCGAGGTCATGCTGCAGGCGACGCTGCTCGGCGTAGTCTTCGATGGCCCGGCGAAAGGCCATGCGGCGCTGGTCTTCCAGCTTGCGGCGGGTCTTGCTGTCGAGAACGGGTTCGGCGTGATGCAGATTCATCGCGAGGCTCCTGGTCCGGTGACGAGAGCCCAGCGTGCCGGCGCGGCGTGACGCTAGCGCGGCGGCACGGTGAATTTTCCATGACCGCCCGGTGACACCCCTCAGTCTTCCGCGCTGCGCACCGACTTGGGCGACAGGCGCAGACTGCGCAGGCTGCGCTTGACGCTCTTGAGGTGGTTGACCAGGTCCGGGCCACGGGCCATGGCCACGCCCATGGCCAGCACGTCGATCACCACCAGATGGGCGATGCGCGAGGTCAGCGGGGTATAGATCTCGGTGTCTTCCTGCACATCGATGGCCAGGTTGACGTCGGCCAGGTCGGCCAACGGCGTCTGCCCCGGACACAGGGTGATCAGCGTGGCGCCGGACTCGCGCACCAGGTTGGCAGTGATCAGCAGATCCTTGGAGCGCCCCGACTGGGAGATGCAGATGGCCACGTCGGTCGGCTTGAGCGTCACCGCGCTCATCGCCTGCATGTGCGGGTCGGAATAGGCCGCAGCAGTCAGCAGCAGGCGGAAGAACTTGTGCTGGGCGTCGGCAGCCACCGCGCCGGAGGCGCCGAAACCATAGAACTCGATGCGCCGCGCGTTGGCGATGGCGTTGATGGCCTTCTCCAGCGCCTGCGGGTCGAGGCGCTCACGCACTTCCATCAGGGTGTGCAGGGTGGTGTCGAAGATCTTCAGGCTGAAGTCGCTCACCGAGTCATTCTCGCTGATCGAGAATTGGCCGAAGCTGGCGCCGGCCGCCAGGCTCTGCGCCAGCTTCAGTTTGAGATCCTGGAAGCCGCTGCAACCGATGGCGCGACAGAAGCGCACGATGGTCGGCTCGCTGATGCCGACCTCCTGAGCCAGGTCGGCCATGGAGCTGTGCATCACCGCCGAAGGATCCTGCAGGACGTGTTCGGCCACTTTCAGTTCGGACTTGCGAAGCAGGTTTCGCGACTGGGCAATATGCTGCAGAAGATTCACAGGCAGGACTCTGAATAGGTGGCAGGTGAGAAACATCAGCAGCCGGCAACAGCCTGACTCGCAGCGCCCTCTCCCGGCCTGTTATGATCGGTTGTAGTGACCGTGTAGTTATACTACATGAACAGCCACCCCGCACAGGCAAACCCGGCCGGAGTCTTCTCGTTGAATAGCCCCTGCGACATGCTGGTCTTCGGCGGTACCGGTGATCTGGCCCTGCACAAGCTGCTACCAGCCCTCTATCACCTGCACCGCGACGGTCGCCTGGGCAGCGAGATGCGCATCATCGCCGTGGCGCGCAACCCGCTGGAGCGTAGCGCCTATCAGGCCCTGGCCGAGCGCCGGGTACGCGCCCAGGTCGCGCGCAGCGACTTCGACAACGACACCTGGTCCAGCTTCGCCGCACGCCTCGACTACCTGTCCCTGGATCTGTCGCAGAGCGCCGAGTTCGGTCGCCTCGGCAAGTTTCTCGCGGCCCGCGGCTGCAACCGCGGACGCATCTACTACCTGGCCACCGCACCCAATCTGTTCGAAGCCATCGCCGAACACCTGGCCATCGCCGGGCTGGCCGGCAGCGATACGCGCATCGTGCTGGAAAAACCCATCGGTCATTCGCTGGAGTCGGCCCAGGAGATCAACGCGACCATCGGCGCAGTGTTCAGCGAGGCCCAGGTGTTTCGCATCGACCACTACCTGGGCAAGGAGACGGTGCAGAACCTGATGGCCCTGCGCTTCGCCAATGCCCTGTTCGAGCCGATCTGGCGCGCCGGGCACATCGACCACGTGCAGATCAGCGTCAACGAGACGCTCGGCGTGGAAAATCGCGGTGCCTACTACGACCAGGCCGGCGCCATGCGCGACATGGTGCAGAACCACCTGCTGCAGTTGCTCTGCCTGGTCAGCATGGAGGCGCCGGTACGCTTCGATGCCGAATCGGTGCGCAACGAGAAGGTGAAGATCCTCGAAGCGCTCAAGCCCATCGCCGGCCTCGACGTGCACGACAAGACCGTGCGCGGCCAATACGTCGCCGGCAAGATCGGCGGGCAGGAGGTGCCGGCGTATTACTTCGAGAAACATGTCGACAACGACAGCGATACCGAGACCTTCGTCGCCATCCAGGCGGAGATCGACAACTGGCGCTGGGCCGGCGTGCCCTTCTACCTGCGCACCGGCAAACGCATGGCCAAGAAGCGTTCGGAAATCGTCATCCAGTTCAAGCCGGTGCCGCATCGCCTGTTCGACAGCAGCCAGGCCAACCGCCTGGTCATCAGCCTGCAGCCGGAAGAGCGCATCACCCTGCAGCTGATGGGCAAGAGCCCGGGCAAGGGCATGCGTCTGACGCCGATGGAGCTGGATCTCAACCTGGCCCAGGTGTTCCCGCAGAAGCGCCGCTGGGATGCCTACGAGCGCCTGCTGCTGGACGTGATCGAAGGCGACTCGACGCTGTTCATGCGCCGCGACGAAGTCGAGGCAGCCTGGGCCTGGGTCGATCCGATCATCAAGGGCTGGCAGAACAACTACCAGGACCCGCGCCCCTACCCCGCCGGCAGCGACGGCCCGGAACAGGCCAGCACCCTGCTGGAGCTGGCCGGGCGCGCGTGGGAAGACTGAAACAGAAAGGCCGGTGAATCACTTCACCGGCCTTCGTTTAACCGCGCTGGTAATTAGCCGCGAATCTTGTAGATATCCTCTTCGGACACCTTGGCGTACTCCTGCAGGCGCTTGAAATAAGCAGTCTGCGCTTCGTACACCTTGCTTGCGGCCGGGTCGGCAGCAGCGGCCGCGGTGACCACTTCGGCGGCAACTCCCTTGAGCTTGGCCAACACCTCGTCCGGCAGGCGGCGCACTTCCACGCCCTCTTGCTTGAGGGTTTCCAGCGCTTCCATGTTGCGCGCGTTGTAATCGTCGAGCATGTCGCCGTTCACGTCACGGGCGGCGGCGCGAACAATGGCCTGCAGGTCGGCCGGCAGGGTTTCCCAGGCCTTCAGGTTGACGTCCAGCTCGAAGGTGACGTTCGGCTCCTGCCAGCCCGGGGTGTAGTAGTACTTGGCGGCTTTATGCAGGCCCAGGGCCAGGTCGTTGTACGGCCCGATCCACTCGGTGGCGTCGATGGCGCCGGTCTGCAGGGCGGTGAAGATCTCGCCGGCCGGCAGGTTGACCACGGTGCCGCCCATCTTGGTCAGCACTTCGCCACCCAGGCCCGGGGTACGCATCTTCAGGCCTTCGAAGTCGGCCGGGGAGTTGATTTCCTTGTTGAACCAGCCGGCGGTCTGCACACCGGTGGAGCCGCACAGGATCGGCAGCACGCCGAACGGCTTGTACACCTCCTCCCACAGCTGCATGCCGCCGCCCTTGAACAGCCAGGCATTCATCTCGGCAGCATTCGGGCCGAACGGCAGGGCGCAGAAGAACTGCGCGGCCGGCACCTTGCCCTTCCAGTAGTAGGGCGCGCCGTGCCCCATCTCGGCGGTGCCGCGGGACACCGCGTCGAAGACTTCCAGAGCCGGCACCAGCTCGCCGGCGGCATAGACCTTGACGGTCAGACGACCACCGCTCATTTCGTTGACCAGCTTGGCGAAACGCTCGGCGCCCACGCCCACGCCAGGGAAGTTCTTCGGCCAGGAAGTGACCATTTTCCAGGTGAAGGTCTCTCCACCGCCACTGCCACCCTTCTGCGGTTCGCAGTTCGCCTCGGGCTGCTTGCTGCAGCCGGCCAGCGCGGTGGCAGCCAGGCCGACACCGGCGGCGGCGATGATGTCACGACGTTTCATGCAAGACTCCTTATTGTTGTAGGAACCCCGCCCATGGACAGCGCAAGGTTCAATTGGTCAGACCAGAGCATCACCCGGGTCAGACTGAGCCCCATCACATTAGGGCCTGCCGACGTTCAAGCCTAGCCGCTTCGACTAAAGTTGTAGGTGGATTGCTGGGCTATCCACAGCCTGCGAGAATCGCGGGCCTGCGCCCAAGAGCGCAGCCTCTCGCGCCGCCACAAGCGGTCGCTGCCTTGCCAACACATTACAAGAAGGACCCACGATGTCCGCCTCCACTCCCCCGCTTCTCGGCTTCGCCAACGCGCTCAGCGCGGCGAATGCCTGGCTGGGCCGGGCCTGCGCCTGGCTGACCCTGTTCCTCGTCATCGGCACTGCCGTGGTCGTGGTTCTGCGCTACGGCTTCGGCATTGGCGCCACCGCCCTGCAGGAAGCCGTGATGTACGCGCACGCCATGGTGTTCATGGGCGCTGCGGCCTGGACCCTGCAGCGCGGCGGCCATGTGCGCGTGGACATCTTCTACCAGAAGTTTTCCGGTCGTAAGCAGGCCCTGGTGGAGATCCTCGGCAACATCCTGTTCCTCCTACCCTTCTGCCTGTTCCTCGGCTGGAACAGCTGGGACTATGTCAGCGCGTCCTGGTCGACCCTGGAGAAATCCGGCGAAAGCGGCGGCCTGCCGCTGGTGTACCTGCAGAAGACCATCATCCTGGTACTGGTCTTCAGTCTGGTGCTGCAAAGCGTGGCAGAACTGATCAAGTACGCCCATGTCCTGGCCGGCAAGATTCCCGCGCCGGAGGTGAAGCATGGCTGAGTTGATGGCGATTCTGCTGTTCGTCAGCATCTGCCTGGCCCTGATGGGCGGCTTCCCGGTGGCCTTCACCCTGGGTGGTGTCTCGCTGCTGTTCGCCGGTATCGGCATCGCCACCGGCACCTTCGACGGCGGCTACCTGCACGCCCTGCCCAACCGCCTGTTCGGCATCATGAACAACCAGACCATGCTGGCCGTGCCGCTGTTCGTGTTCATGGGCGTGATGCTGGAGAAGTC
The DNA here is from genome assembly GCF_043102245.1 of Pseudomonas sp. zbq_18. NCBI lineage: Bacteria > Pseudomonadati > Pseudomonadota > Gammaproteobacteria > Pseudomonadales > Pseudomonadaceae > Pseudomonas > Pseudomonas sp. zbq_18. The sequence continues at coordinate 123,450 of NZ_JBICIT010000022.1, forward strand.
ACGGGTTGCCGAAGACCTGCTGGAATCCATGTCGCGCCTGTTCGGCACCCTGCGCGGCGGCCTGGCGATCTCCGTGTGCGTGGTCGGCGCCCTGCTCGCCGCCAGCACCGGCATCGTCGGTGCCACCGTGGTGACCATGGGCCTGCTAGCCCTGCCGACCATGCTGCGCCGTGGCTACGACCCGGCCATCGCCACCGGCACCCTGGCCGCCACCGGCACCCTGGGGCAGATCATCCCGCCGTCGATCGTGCTGGTCCTGCTCGGTGACGTGATGTCCAGCGCCTATTCGCAGGCGCAGCTGAAGATGGGCATCTTCTCGCCGAAGACCGTGTCGGTGGGTGACCTGTTCGTCGGCGCGCTGATCCCTGGTCTGCTGCTGGTCGGCCTGTACATCCTCTACCTGATCTTCATCGCCATCACCCAGCCGAAGAAGTTGCCGGCCCTGCCGCAGGAAGAGCTGGGCCCGATCGAATGGGGCAAACTGTTCGCCGCGCTGATTCCGCCACTGCTGCTGATCGGCGCCGTACTCGGCTCGATCCTCGCCGGCTACGCCACCCCCACCGAGGCTGCAGCCCTGGGCGCGGTCGGCGCCATGCTGCTGGCCCTGAGCAAGAACAAGCTGAATTTCAGCCAGCTCAAGGATGTGGCCTACGGCACCACCGAAATCAGCGCCATGGTGTTCCTGATCCTGATCGGCGCCTCGCTGTTCTCCCTGGTGTTCCGCGGCTTCGGCGGCGAAGTGCTGATCGAGGACGTGTTCTCCCAGCTGCCGGGCGGCGTACTGGGTGCGTTCTTCCTGGTGATGGTGGTGATCTTCCTGCTCGGTTTCATCCTCGACTTCATCGAGATCACCTTCGTGGTGGTACCGATCGTCGGCCCGGTTCTGCTGGCCATGGGCCTCGATCCGATCTGGCTGGGCGTGATGATCGCGCTGAACCTGCAGACCTCCTTCCTCACCCCGCCCTTCGGCTTCGCCCTGTTCTACCTGCGCGGCGTGACACCGGCGAGCATCGCCACCAGCACCATCTACAAGGGGGTAGTGCCGTTCATTGCCATCCAGGTGCTGCTGCTGGTGATCGCCTACATCTGGCCGGAGCTGATCACCTGGCTGCCGGAGCAGGTCTACGGCAAGTGAAGGCGTGGACGCCCCAGCATGTTGCAGGCCGGGGCGTCCCTACAAGCCATACTTCTTGCGCAGGCTCTGCTGCAACTCATCACTGTCGCGCAGAAAGACGTTGAAGCGTTCGAGCAGCTCGGGATGCTTGAGGCTCGAAAGGTAGTAGTAGCCGGCCAGGTGCGGCAGCTCCGGGTCGAAGCGCAAAGCATCGGGCTTCTGTTTCAGGGCCGCACGTGCCACAACGGGGTTCATGTAGATCGCATCCACCCGTCCCTTCAGGCCCATCTGCAGCAGCGCCTCCGTGTTCTGCAGCTGGCGCAGGACAATGGTTCCGTTCTTGATGTCCTGCTCATAGTGGGCAGGGGTGAATCCCAGCAGGGTGCCCAGTTCGTGAACCCCACCCACCCCTCGCCCCAGATGCTGCGGCAGCACCAACATGCCATCAATGAAATCAATGACCGGATCGCTGTAGTACACAGGAAAGGAGCTCTTCAGTTCGGTGTTCCACTCCGGGTTATCGGGAAAGCGGAAATCCAGCTGACCGCCAAGAAAGCTGTCATCAGCACGCTTCACTGGCAACGCTTGGTAGACGAAGTGACAGTCAATACTCTGTGCAAAGGCGTCCAGTAACTCCCGGGCGTAGCCGACATATTGGCCGGACTCGATGCTGTAGTACGGCATGTAAGCCTGGCGCTCCACGGCAACCTTGAGCTCGCATGCGACCGCCGACGCCCAGGTGCTGACCGACAGCAGAGCAAAGCGAAAAAGCTGTAGACAAAACCAACCATAGTTCGACTGCACACCTGAACGCATGGCTTTCCTCGTGCGCCAATGGACCCGGCATCACCCGTCCAGGTCGACTGCCAGCAAGCATAGTCCCATCCTAGAGATCGTTTTCCAGCACCAGACGCACACTATCAGCATCAAGGGCATAGGCCGCCTGGGCCAGGTCGTTGTCCACGGCTTCGATATGCAGGGTGCCGCTCACCCACAGCGGTGCATAGATGTCCTCCAGGGCGATGCCCTGGGGGTAGCGCACCAGCACGATCTGGTTCGGCGGCGGTGGCGGGACGTGGATGCAGGCGCCTGGGTAAGGCACCAGGAAGAACAGCGTGCTGCGCCCCTGGGCATCACTTTCCAGCGGTACCGGGTAGCCGCCCAGGCGGATGGCCTTGCCGTCCAGCGCCGCCACGGTCTTGGCCGAATACATCACTGCCGGCAGATCCTGATCCTGCTGCTTGAGCCCACCCTTGCTGTCGAAGGTACCGGCCAGCTCGGGGGAGTCATGGCTGATCTCCGGCATGGCCTCCAGTGCCTGCTGATCCTCCAGTGGCATCAACTCCAGCCAGTCGGTTTCAGCCAGTTCGGCGTGGCTCAGCAGGGGCAACAACATCAGGCACAGCAACAGGCGACGCATGGCGGGCTCTCGTAACGGGAAAGCCACTAAGACTAACGTCGCCGTGGCGCGGTTCCTACTTCAGCTTTTCTTGATGGCGCCGTAGATCACCAGGAGGATCACCGCGCCGATCACCGCCCCGATGAAACCGGCCGCCTGGCCGGCCTGGTAGATGCCCAGCGCCTGACCACCGTAGGTCGCGGCGATGGAGCCACCAATGCCCAGCAGGATGGTCATCACCCAGCCCATGCTGTCGTCGCCCGGCTTAAGGAAACGCGCGATCAATCCAACGATCAAACCGATGAAGATGGTGCCGATGATGCCCATTGGGAAGCTCCTTTTGCAGGGTCAGAAACGAACAAGGCGTGCCTCAGCACGCCTCGTTGTGACCAGAGCATAGCCCAGCGGTTCAGCCCTTGATCAGCGCCTCGACCTCGGCGATGCGCGCCTTCAGGGTCGCCATGTCCTGGCAGCGAATCGTGGCGTGACCGACCTTGCGCCCGGCCTTGAAGGCCTTGCCATAGTGGTGCAAGTGGCAATCGGCGATGGCTGCCACCTTGCTCACCTCGGGCACGCTGCCAAGGAAGTTGAGCATGGCGCTCTCACCCACCTTGGCGGTCGAGCCCAGCGGCAGACCGGCGACGGCGCGCAGGTGGTTTTCGAACTGGCTGCACTCGGCGCCTTCGATGGTCCAGTGCCCGGAGTTGTGCACGCGCGGGGCGATTTCGTTGGCCTTGAGGCCGCCGTCGACTTCGAAGAACTCGAAGGCCAGCACGCCGACATAGTCGAGCTTCTGCAGCACGCGACCGACATAGTCTTCGGCCAGCGCCTGCAGCGGATGGTCGGTACTGGCGATGGACAGGGCCAGCACGCCGCTGTCGTGGCGGTTGTGCACCAGCGGGTAGAAGCGCGTCTCGCCGTCGCGGGCGCGCACGGCCACCAGCGAGACTTCGCCGGTGAAGGGCACGAAGCCTTCGAGGATGCACGGCACGCAGCCCAGCTCGGCGAAGGCGCCGACCACGTCCTCGGGTTTGCGCAGCACCTTCTGACCCTTGCCGTCGTAGCCCAGGGTGCGGGTCTTCATCACCGCCGGCAGGCCGATGGCGGCGACGGCGGCGTCCAGATCGGCTTGCGACTGGATGTCGGCGAACGCCGGGGTCGGGATGCCGAGGTCCTTGAACATCGACTTCTCGAACCAGCGGTCACGGGCAATGCGCAGCGCCTCGGCGCTCGGATAGACCGGCACGAACTGGGAGAGGAAGGCCACGGTTTCAGCCGGCACGCTCTCGAACTCGAAGGTCACCAGGTCGACTTCGTCGGCCAGCTGGCGCAGGTGATCCTGGTCGCCGTAATCGGCGCGGATGTGCTCGCCGAGCGCCTGGGCACAGGCATCCGGCGCCGGGTCGAGGAAGGCGAAGTCCATACCCAGCGGGGTGCCCGCCAGGGCCATCATGCGGCCCAGCTGGCCGCCACCGATTACACCGATCTTCATTGCGGGAAGTCTCTTGCTCAGGCTTCGCGGGGGTCCGGATTGTCCAGCACGGTCTGCGTCTGCTCGTCGCGGAACTGCTTGAGCTTGGCATGGAACTGCGGATGCTGGTGACCCAGGATGCTGGCGGCCAGCAGCGCGGCATTGGCCGCACCGGCCTTGCCGATGGCCAGGGTGGCGACCGGAATGCCGGCCGGCATCTGCACAATCGACAGCAGCGAGTCGACACCGGAGAGCACGGCGGACTGTACCGGCACGCCGAGTACCGGCAGATGCGTCTTGGCCGCGCACATGCCCGGCAGGTGGGCGGCGCCACCGGCACCGGCGATGATGACCTGGATGCCGCGCTCCTCGGCCTGTTCGGCGTACTGGAACAGCAGATCCGGCGTGCGGTGGGCAGAAACCACCTTCACCTCGTAGGGGATGCCGAGCTTCTCCAGCATCTCCGCGGTATGGCTCAGGGTGCTCCAGTCGGACTTGGAACCCATGATCACGCCAACCAGTGCGCTCATCGTTGTGCCTCTTGTTCGGGCGCCTGGCGGCGCGACAAAAACCAACAAGCCACGCATTGGGCGTGGCTTGTCATGATTGGATCAGGCCTCTGGGGCCCCGAAGGCGGCGCATTATACCGGAAAGCCACGGCTCACGCGCCTATGGCATGACCGTCCGTCTGTGTCAGAACGCAACCGGGGCAGAAGCACCCGGTTCAGTACCAGTCCGGCTCAGCGGCCAGCTGCTCCAGCAACAGCTGACGCATGTCTTCATCCGGCTCACCGAGCCAGCGCTGACGGTCGTGCTGAGCAGGTGCCGCATCGGCCGGCAGGGCTTGCGGCAGCTGCACCCAGAGGGCGTAGGCCTGCTGCTTGTCCCAGCTAAATGCAACGAACAGACGTTGGTGAAAGCAGTCGTAGCCATCGCACAGACGACCGACCAGGTACTGCTCGCCATCGCTTTCCAGGGTCTGCATGGGCTGGCCCTGACCGTCCAGGTTGATGACCCAGTCGGGCAGGCGCTCCTCATCTTCGAGCACCGCCTGCCAGGTGTCCTGGTATTGCGGGTCACTGCGCAGGATCTGTTCCACGCGCATCTCAGCGCCGCTGCTGGTGGCCTGCGCGGTGCAGGCCAGGGTCAGCAGGGCGGCGGCCAACAGAGTGTGGCGGGATGTCATGGGCACCTCCTCAGCTGCGAGGGCGGCGGCCCAGGATGAACGACAGGACGAACATCACCAGGAACACCAGAAACAGGATCTTGGCGATGCCGGCGGCAGTGCCAGCGATACCACCAAAGCCGAAAACGGCGGCAATGATGGCAACGATCAGGAAGGTAATGGACCAGCTAAGCATGGCGACTCTCCTACGCAGTCAACGGCTGCGGATGACGATTGAGGCTGACGGACGCGGGTTGCGCCGACATGTCCTCGGTTTCGATCAGGCGGCTCTGCAGCAGGGCCTGACCAACCAGCAGGGCACTGATCAGACTGGCCAGGGCCAGCAAGGCGATCACGCCCAGAACAAGCAGGGCATACATGACAGGGACCTCCTCAAAACACCCAGTGCGCGCTGCGCCGGGCCTGCAGCGGATCGGCCCGCACAGCCAGCGGCGGGAATTGCTGCGGCTGGATCGCCTCTTGCTGGCGCAGGCCGGATGAGGTCGGCCAGCTCAGGCCGGTGACCAGACCAAGCACCAGCAACAGGGCTGCGGGCGTCAACAGATGCAGGGCGTTCATGACGGTTTCTCCTGGCGTGCGGGCCGCCCATGTGGCGACCCGCCGTGGGCTCAGATCGCGCGCTTCACACCGCGCATGCGGTCGTGGCAGGCGCGCACCTTGGGCATCTCGCTCACCAGCAGCGGCTTGAGCTGCGCATCGGCGCTTTGCAGGGCGTCCTCGAAGGCGTGCAGGATGCGGTCCTCGGCCTCCTCCAGCTGCGCCACGTAAGTGGCCGCCTCGTCGCTGACCAGGGTGGCCTTGGTATCGGCATAGACCTGGCGCAGCTTGCCAAGCAGGGTGCCGCCAGTGGCGGGCTGCTCGTGGTTGGCGGCGACACGGGCGGACAGCGCCTGAATCACCTCGACCTTGGCCCGCGACATCTCGCCGAACAGGCTCTTGAGGTGCTGGTCCTTGACCTCGCGGCTGGCGTGCTCATAGAAACGCTGGCCGTCTCGGGTGATCTCGATCAGTTCGTTGAGCTGAGCTGTTTGCTGGGTCATGGTTTTCTCCTTGTTGCGGCGTCACACGCCGGTTGGGGCGCCGGCGAAGTGCCGGCGCCGGGGAGTCAGCCGTCGATGCGCAGGGCGTCGGCATCCACGCCACGCACACCGCGGATATTGCGGGCAGTCTCGATGGCCAGTTCCTTCTCGGCCGCGCTGAGCACGCTGCCACCGAGCTCGACCATGCCGGCCTTGGTCTCTACCGAGATATCCAGGCCATCGAGCTGGCGGTCATACAGGTAGCTGGACTTCACCTTGCTGGTGATCCAGGCATCGCTGATGGCGCGCGTGGTGTCTTCGGCCGCCTGCTGGGCCTGGGCGGCAGTGCTGTCGGCCTCACTCACGCTGAGGTGGTTGTTGACCCGCTCCACACCCTCGGTGTTTTGCGCCAGATGGCCGGCCAGTTCCTTGGCCTCGGCCGAGCGAGCGTTACCCTTGAGGGTGACCACGCCGTTCTGGGTGTCGACATCGATGTCCAGGCCCTCGGTATTGCTGTTCCACAGCAGCTTGGACTTGACCATGGCGGTCAGGGTGGCGTCATCGAATTGCTGAGCCAGGCTGCTTTGCTGCTGGCGCGGCTGGGTGTCGGGGTCCACCAGCAGACGGTTGTCCACCTTCTTCACGCCCTCGGTGCCGAGCGCCAGCTGGCCAGCCAGGTCGCGATCGATGTCGCTCTCCACCTTGCCGGTCAGCACGGCCACGCCGTTCTCCACATCCACATCGATGCTGAACGGGCTGAGATGGCGGTTGAGTGCGATCGCCGTCCAGATCGAGCCTTCCTGGCGCGCCTCACTGAGCTGGCGACCGAGATCACCCTCGGCGGCCTGGGCGGCCAGAGGTGAGAGACCGAGCACACCGGCGGTCAGGGTGGCCAGGGCGAGTTTCTTCATCTGATACATGGCGGTTCCTCCAGATACGTGTCCGTTGCAGCCGCCTTGGCGACCGCTGGATGAGATATCGCAAGCCCTGTGCCAGCCCTGGATAATATTTTTTATCCATATAAATCATATAGTTAGCAGATGCACATAGACGCCCACCGCTTGCATTGTGCAAGGTCGCCTGAAAATCACCGTGCAACTTGCACGACATTGCGCTGACTAAGCTGCACAGCAATAACGGAGAGCCAACGATGCCCAATAGCCCGAACAACAGTGGACGCATCCTGCTGGTGGACGATGAAGCCGCCATCCTGCGCACCTTCCGCTATTGCCTGGAAGACAGCGGCTATCAGGTCGCCACCGCCAGCAGTGCGGCCCAGGCCGAAACACTGCTGCAGCGTCAGGTGTTCGACCTGTGCTTCCTCGACCTGCGCCTGGGCGAGGACGATGGCCTGGAAGTGCTGCAACGCCTGCGCGTGCAGGCACCCTGGATGCGCGTGGTGATCGTCACCGCCCACTCGGCGGTGGACAGCGCAGTAGACGCCATTCAGGCCGGCGCCGCCGATTATCTGGTCAAGCCGTGCAGCCCTGAGCAGCTGCGCCTGGCGGCCGCCAAACAACTGGAAGTGCGCCAGCTGGCCGCGCGCCTGGAGGCCCTGGAAGGCCAGATGAAACGCACCCAGGACGGCCTCGATTCGCACAGTCCGGCCTTCATGGCCGTACTGGAGACGGCCCGCCAGGTAGCGGCCACTGATGCCAACATCCTCATCCTCGGCGAATCCGGTACCGGCAAGGGCGAACTGGCCCGGGCCATCCACGGCTGGAGTCGACGCGCGCGCAAACCCTTCGCCACCATCAACTGCCCGTCACTGACGACCGAGCTGATGGAAAGCGAACTGTTCGGCCACAGCCGCGGTGCCTTCACCGGCGCCAGCGAAAGCACCCTGGGCCGGGTCAGCCAGGCCGACGGCGGCACCCTGTTCCTCGACGAAATAGGCGACTTCCCGCTGCCGCTGCAGCCCAAACTGCTGCGCTTCATTCAGGACAAGGAATACGAGCGGGTTGGCGACCCGGTGACGCGCCAGGCCGATGTACGCATTCTCGCCGCCACCAACCTCGATCTCGATGACATGGTGCGCGAGGGGCGTTTTCGCGAAGACCTGCTGTACCGCCTCAACGTCATTACCCTCAAGCTGCCCCCCCTGCGTGAACGCCGGGAGGATGTCATGACCCTGGCCGAGCGTTTTCTCGCGCACTTTGTCAGCGAGTACGGCCGCCCGGCGCGCGCCTTCAGCAATGAAGCCCTGGCCACCCTGCAGGACTATCACTGGCCCGGCAACGTGCGCGAACTGCGCAACGTGATCGAGCGTGCCAGCATCATCTGCCCCGGCACAGAAATCGAACCAACGCACCTCGGCCTCACGCCCAGCACCACGGACAACGCCGCCAGGGTCGGGGCCGCCTTGAGCCTGGAGGAGCTGGAGAAGGCCCATATCGCCGCCATGCTGGCCACCAGCCCGACCCTGGAACAGGCCGCCAGCACCCTGGGCATCGACGTCTCCACCCTGTACCGCAAACGCAAGCAGTACGGCCTATGAAACTGCGCAGCCGGCTGTTCATCAGCAGCAGCGCACTCATGACCCTGGCCCTGCTCGGCCTGCTGCTGGGCATGGCCAGCACCCTGCTGCTGACCCGCGAGCAGAACCAGGCCATGACCCGCAACCTGGAGATCATCGATGCCAGCCTCGGCATGCGCCAGGAGATGGGCAGCCAGGTCATCCTGCTGCTGCGTGACCGCCTGGATCGCCAGGAGCTGGAGGCGTCCGACCAGCGCTTCCGTCAGTGGCTGCAACGGGCGGCGGCGGGCGCCATCGATGACAGCGATCTGCAGGCGGTAACCGAGATCGAGCGTGCCTACAGCCACTTCGACCATTTCCTCGACAGCCCGCTGCAGATACGCCGCGACCTGCTCAATGACGACACCTTCGCCCTGGCCCTGCAGGCCTTGCGTGACCGTATCAATGCCGTGCAGACCCGCTATGTGCAGAGCGTGGAGCAGGAACAGCAGCAGGCCCGCGAGCGGGCCTGGCTGGTGGCCGGCCTGCTCGGCCTGATCAGCCTGGCGCTGCTGGTAACCGGTTTTCTGACGGCGCATGGCGTAGCCCAGCGCTTCGGCCGACCGCTCGAAGCGCTGGCCGCCGCCGCCGACCAGATTGGTCAGGGTGACTTCCAAATCGCCCTGCCGCAGACCCGCGAAGCCGAACTGGCTTCGCTGACGCAACGTTTCGCCCAGATGGCCGAGGCGCTGAGGCAGTTCCGCGCCAGCCGGGTCGCAGAGCTGATCGCCAGCCAGCGGCGCCTGCAGGCGGTGCTCGACAGCATCGATCACGGCCTGCTGATCATCGGCTGTGATGGCCGCCTGGAACATGGCAACCCCGTGGCACAACGGCAGTTTGGCTGGAGCGAAGTGCCCAGCGGGCAGGCACTGCCACAACTGCTGGAACATGCGCCGCTGGCCGAACAGCTGAGCCAGGCACTGGCGGGTGAAACCCCACGGCAGGGCGAAGACCTGGTGATCGACAGCGACGGCGAACAGCGCCTGCTCAGCTACAGCCTGACCCCGGTGCAGGATGAAGAGCGCGGCATCCTCGGGGCCGTCATGGTGCTGCGTGATGTCACTGCCCAACGCGCCTTCGAGCGCGTGCGCGGGGAGTTCGTACTGCGCGCCTCGCATGAGCTGCGCACGCCGGTTACCGGCATCCACATGGCGTTCAGTCTGCTGCGTGAGCGGCTCGTCCTGCCCGAAGAGGGCCGCGAGCAGGATCTGATGCGCACGGTCGACGAGGAAATCCGCCGCCTGGTGCAGCTGATCGACGATCTGCTCAATTTCTCGCGCTACCAGAATGGTCTGCAGGTCCTGCGGCGCGAGCCTTGCGACCTGGCCGAGCTGCTTGAACAGGCCCGTGAGCGTTTTGCCCTGGAAGCCGCAGAGCGCCAGGTGATGCTGAGCGCCGCCAGCGAGCAGCCACTGCCGCACCTGAGCCTCGATGCGGGGCAGATCGCCAGGGTACTGGATAACCTGATCAGCAACGCCCTGCGCCACAGCGAACCGGGTGACGCGGTGCAACTGCAGGCAAAACGCCAGGGTGAGCGCGTGATCATCAGCGTGCAAGACCAGGGCCAGGGCATCCCCTTCAGCCAGCAGACCCGCATCTTCGAGCCCTTTGTCCAGGTCGGCTCGCGCAAGGGTGGTGTCGGCCTGGGCCTGGCACTGTCGCGGGAGATCGTGCAATTGCACAGCGGCCTGCTCGGTGTGCACTCACGACCGGGCCAGGGCGCTAACTTCTACCTCAGCCTGCCGGTATGAGGCGCAAGCAGAGCGCTGGGGCTCGATAACCTGCGGCGCGCAGACTGGGTTACGCCACGTAGGTTGGGTCGGGCCGCGTAGGTTGAGGTGCTAGCGCCGAAGCCCAACGGTGCGACAAGTTGGGCTTCGCTCAACCCAACCTACCTGCTATCCCTGTAGCCCGCGCCCCATCCTTGCCTCAACACTCCGAACACACAACGCAAAAAGCCGCCCGCAGGCGGCTTTGACGTGATCTGCGCTCAGCGCAAAATCGGGTCGAACTTGTAGCGGCGCCCCGCTGCCAGAGCCAGGACAAAGGCCACAGCGGCAATACCCGCCACCCATTTGATCAACGGTGCCAATGGCGGATACAGCCACAGCACGGCCAGGCTAAGCAGGGTAGTAATCAGCATGCAAACGGCACTGGTGGACATGGCAGGCTCCTGGCTCAGAACACCCAACGCGGTGTGTGGTCGATGGACTGCGGCTGGCGCACGGCCGTGTCGGTGTCTTCATCGGCGATACGCTGCCAGCGACCATCCTGACGTGCGGCACGGGCAGCCTGGCGACGCAGTTCGGCAAAGGGCTGCACGGCAATGGAGTTGCGCGCCTCGACCGTCGGGTGGGTGGGTACGGTGAGCTCGGCGGTCATGCCGCCAACCTTGGCCGTATCGGCAATGTCATTGGCGTAAGCACCGCTGACCAGCAATGCAGCAGCACAAAACAGGCTCAGGCGGGCGGTGTACATGGCGCTTCTCCATCAGCAGTCAGTCGGGCTTACAACCTGACTTTTGCAGCGAGCATGCCAACCTGAAACAGGCAATTTAATCCATATAAATCAACAACTTATAACCATCAAGCACGACAACGGTCATGCATTTTGCAAGACCGTGCATTTTTCATGATTGCAAAATGCACGATCAGCAATCGCACGGCAGAATCACGCTGAAACACGAGCCCTCGCCCAGCTGGCTGCTCAGCTCGATGCGCCCGCCGTGGGCCTGGACGATCTGCTCGCTGATGAACAGGCCCAACCCCAACCCCTGGGGTGCGCCGTTGTCAGCGACCCGCTCGAACTGCTCGAACACGCGCCGCTGATCCGCCGCAGAAATGCCCATCCCCTGATCGCGCACGTCGACACGCGCCTCCTGCGCCTGGCAGTAAACGCTGACCTCCACCGGCTTGCCCGCGCCATAGCGCAGGGCATTGGTCAGCAGGTTGGCCAGTACCTGCTCGATGCGAAACTCGTCCATCAGCACCGGCGCCGGCCCCTCGACACTCAGCGCCACCCGGCTGTCGGCATGGGCGAACTGAGGGCTCAGGTTCTCCACCACGCGCCCGGCCAGCACGCCCAGGTCGCTGGGCTGGGGACGGATCGACAGCTTGCCGGTGCGGATACGCGAGACATCCAGCATGTCGTCGATCAGCCGCGTCATGTTGCGGATCTGCCGCTCGTCGCGCTCGGTCATCTCGCGCAGCTTGTCCGGGCTGAAGGCATCGCTGTTGTTCTGCTGCAGACGCAACTTGCGCAGCTGCACTTCCAGGGTCAGGCCATTGAGCGGCGTGCGCAGCTCGTGGGAGACCACGGACATGAACACGTCACGCATCTGTACCGCTCGCTGTAGTTCGGCCTGGGTTTCACGCAGCTCGTCGAGCAGTGCTTCCTGTTCACGGCGCGCCGCCTCCAGCGCATCGAGCTGGCGGTTGAGCGCCTTGCGCTGGCGATACAGCTCGACGAATACCGACACCTTGCTGCGCACTTCGTGGGGCGACAGTGGCTTGTGCAGGAAGTCCACCGCACCGCTCTCGTAGCCCTTGAAGGCGTAGTTGAGCTCGCGCCCAGCAGCGCTGACGAAGATGATCGGGATCTGCTTGGTCTTTTCCGTGCCGCGCATCAGCTCGGCCAGCTCGAAGCCGTTCATGCCCGGCATCTGCACATCCAGAATGGCCAGGGCGAACTCGTGTTCGAGCAACAGCGACAACGCCTCATCGCCACTACGGGCCTGGTACACGGTGCGTTCCTGATCCTGAATCAGCTTCTCCAGGGCCAGCAGGTTCTCCGGCCGGTCGTCGACGATCAGCAGCTTGGCTTCAATCTTCCTTAGCATGATGGGGCATCCAGTTCGGCCAGCAGACTGTGCATGGCAGCCAGGGGCAGGAGAAAATCCGGTTGCAGCAGCGCCAGGGCCGCCTCGGGCATGGTAGGCACCTGCGCCTCGGCGGGACTCTGCACCAGGGTCAGGCCACCGGCGCGCTGCACGGCCAGCAGACCCGTGGCGCCGTCTTCGTTGGCCCCCGTGAGCAGGGCAGCCGCCAGACCTGCGCCATAGGCGTCGGCGGCAGACTCGAAGAGGATATCGATGGAGGGCCGGGAAAAATGCCGCGGCTCTTCCCGGCTCAGGGAAAAGCTGTGGTCACGCTCGATCGACAGGTGATAGCCGGCGGGCGCGACATAGACCACGCCGGCTCGCAGCCGCTCCTTGTCCTCGGCCTCCTTGGCCGGCAGGGCCAGGCGCCGGGCCAGCAGCTCGGCCAACAGGCTGTCACGGCTGTCCGGCACATGCAGCAGGCACACGATGGGCAAGCCATAGTCACCGGGCAGGTCCACCAGCAAACGCAACAGGGCCTCCACCCCGCCCGCCGATGCCCCGATCAGCAGCGCTTCGGGGGCCGGGCGTGCCTGCCCGCGCACGATGATTCGCCGTGACCCGTTCATCGTTTGCGAAAAATCCGTTCCTGGCGCACCAGCGGCTCGAACTGCTGGGCATAGGCGGAGAAATCCAGGCTCTCCTTGCTGCCCAGACCGAGAAAGCCGCGGTGGCAGAGGGAGTCGTGGAACAGGCCGAGCGCGCGATCCTGCAGCTCGCGATTGAAATAGATCAGCACATTGCGACAGGACACCAGCTGGGTTTCGGCGAACACGCTGTCGGTGGCCAGGCTATGGTCGGCAAAAACCACGTTGCGCCGCAGCATCTTGTCAAACAGCACGCGGTCGTAGGCCGCCGAGTAGTAGTCGGAGAAGGCCCGCTGGCCACCGGACTTCTGGTAGTTCTCGGTGTAGGTACGCAGGTTGCTGAGCGCGAAGATGCCCTGCTCGGCCTTCTCCAGCGAGTGCGGGTTGATGTCGGTGGCGTAGATCATGCTGCGTTCCAGCAAGCCCTCCTCATGCAGCAGGATGGCCAGCGAGTAGACCTCCTCGCCGGTGCTGCAACCGGCCACCCAGATCTTCAGCGACGGGTAGGTGTGCAGCAGCGGCACCACCTGCTCGCGCAGGGCGAGGAAGTAGCCGGGGTCACGAAACATTTCGCTGACCGGAATGGTGAGGAACTGCAGCAGCTGCATGAACGCCTGCGGGTCGTGCAGGATGCGCTCCTGCAGCGCGGAGATGGTCGCGCAATCGAGCTGCTGCTGGGCCTGGCGCACCCGGCGCTTGAGCGAAGCGCCGGAGTAATTGCGGAAGTCGTAGTTGTAGCGCAGGTAGATGGCCTCGATCAGCAGGCGCAGCTCGATCTGGTCAGGCATTCACAGACGCTCCAGCTTGGGCATCCACACGCGGATCAGCGAGAACAGCCGATCCAGTTCGATGGGCTTGGCCAGGTAGTCGTTGGCGCCCGCCCGCAGGCAGCGCTCCTGATCGTCCTTCATCGCCTTGGCGGTCACCGCAATGATCGGCAGGTTCTGCCAGCGCGCCTCCTGGCGGATCAGCCGCGTCGCCTCGTAGCCGTCCATCTCCGGCATCATCACATCCATCAACACCAGGTCGATGTCGTCCACCTCGCGCAGCTTGGCCAGCGCCTCGATACCGTTGCGCGCGACCTCGACCACAGCGCCCTTCTGCTCCAGGGCGCTGGACAGGGCGAAGATATTGCGCACGTCATCGTCCACCAGCAGCAGGCGGCGCCCCTCGAACAGCTTGTCGCGGCTGCGCGCGGTCTTGAGCATGCGCTGACGCTCGCCGGACAGCTCCGCCTCGACCTTGTGCAGGAACAGGGTGACCTCGTCGAGCAGGCGCTCCGGCGAGCGTGCACCCTTGATGATGATCGAGCGCGAGTACTTGAGCAGCTCGGCTTCCTCGTCGCGACTCAGGTTGCGCCCGGTGTAGACGATCACCGGCGGGAAGGAGCAGATGTCCTCCCTGGCCATGCGCCGCAACAGCTCATTGCCCTGCATGTCGGGCAGCTTGAGGTCGATGATCATGCAGTCGAACACGGTGGTGCGCAGCTTCTCCAGCGCATCGCTGGCCAGCTCGACGGCGGTGATCTCGACATCGTCGTCGCCGATCAGACGGGCGATGCTGTCGCGCTGCAGCGGGTCATCCTCGACCAGCAGCACGCGCTTGACCTGCTGGTTGAGCTTGGCTTCAAGCCTGCCGAATACCTCCTTGAGCTGCTCGCGACTGGTCGGCTTGAGGGCATAACCCACCGCGCCCAGGTGCAGGGCCGCTTCGCTGTGATCGTCCACGGACACCACATGCACCGGGATATGCCGGGTCACGGCCTCATCCTTCAGGCGCTGCAACACACCCAGCCCGGAACCGTCCGGCAGGCGCATATCGAGCAGGATGGCGTCGGGACGGAACTGCCGGGCCAGCTCCAGCCCCTCGTCGGCGCTGGCGGCGACCAGGCAGGCGTAGCCCAGCTCGTGAGCCAGGTCGAACAGGATGCGGGCGAAACGCGATTCGTCCTCGACGACCAGCACGCAACGGCCACCCCGCTCACCGAGCTGCTCGCGGTCATCGGCAAAGGCCGCCAGCGGACGTGGCGCGGGTACAGCCGGCGCCGCTGCCGGCAAGGGTGCCGCAGCGGCAACGGGCAGCGGCCGGGCAGTCGGCGCCTCGGTGAACTGTTCAGGCAACAGCAATGTGAAAACGCTGCCCTGGCCCTGCTGGCTGCTCACCGAGAGGCTACCGCCGAGCAGCCCGGCCAGGTCACGGGAAATGGACAGGCCAAGGCCAGTACCGCCGTAGCGGCGATTGCTGGTGCCGTCGGCCTGACGGAACGCCTCGAAGATCACGGCCTGCTGATCCTCGGCGATACCAATGCCGGTATCGCGAACCGTGAAGGCCAGGGTCTGCTCGTCGTGGCGCGCGACGCTGAGGCTGACGCTGCCGCGCTCGGTAAACTTGAAGGCGTTGGACAGCAGGTTGCGCAGTATCTGCTCCAGACGCTGACGGTCCGTGAACAGCTGCTCCGGCAGCCCGGCAGGCTGCTCGACGACAAACTCCAGACCACGCTCGCCGGCCAGCGGCACAAATACGTCACGCAGGCCTTCGAGCAGGCTGCTCAGCGGCGTGCGCTCGGGGCGCACCTCCAGCTTGCCGGCTTCGACCTTGGCAATGTCGAGAATGTCGTTGATCAGGTTAAGCAGGTCGTTGCCGGCCGAATAGATCGATTCAGCGAACTTCACCTGCTCGGCATCCAGGTTGCCCTGCGGGTTTTCGGCCAGCAGCTTGGCCAGGATCAGCGAGCTGTTGAGCGGCGTGCGCAGCTCATGGCTCATGTTGGCAAGGAATTCCGACTTGTAGCTGCTGGCGCGCTGCAGCTCTTGCGCACGTTCCTCCAGTTGGACCTGGATGCGCCCGAGGGACGTATTGCGCTGGTCCAGTTCGTCACGTTGGTCAGCCAGCGTCTGCGCCTGCTCGGCCAGCTTCTCGTTGGTCTGCTCCAGCTCGGCCTGCTGGGTTTCCAGATGTGCCTGCGACTCCTTGAGCACCCGCGCCTGCTGCTCCAGTTCCTCGTTGGCGGCGCGCAGCTCTTCCTGCTGGGTCTGCAGCTCCTCGTTGAGCTGCTGGGTCTCGCCCAGCACTTCCTGCAGACGCTGGCGGTACACGGCAGTCTCCAGAGAAATGCCGAGGCTGCCGGCAATGGCTTCGAGGAACTCGCGATCGCGGGCCTGCAGCGGGCGCATGAAGGCCAGTTCCAGTACGCCATTGACACGATCATCCGCCTGCAGCGGCACCAGCATCACACTGACCGGCAGCCCTTCGCCCAGCCCGGAGGCAACCTTGAGGTAGTCCGCCGGCAATTGCTCCAGCTGCACCAGACGACGACTCTGGGCCGCCTGACCTACCAGGCCCTCACGGCTGTAGAACTCACGCCCCCGCGCCTCATCGGCAGCGCTGAAGCCATACCCGGCAATGCGCTGCAGATCACCACTCTGGGACTGGCGCAGATACAACGCGGCCACCACGCAGCCGAGGTAGTCGGCGATAAACGCCAGTGAGCGGTCAGCCAGTTCCTGCACCCGGTTCTGTCCAAGCAGACACTCCGCCAGCTGGGTCTGCCCCCCCTGCAACCAGGCACGCTGGCGTTGCTCGTCGGCATAGAGGGCCTGCTTGGCCATGGCCTGCGAGTAGAGCGTCGACAGGTTGAGCAGCTCGCGGCGACCAAACAGCGCCAGCAGGCCGCTGAACAGGATGCTGACCAGCAGGTAGGCGCCCGTACCCCAGGTGGCGATGTCGTTGGCATCGCGGTTGCGCTCCTGCCGCAGGTCACGCTCGCTGGAGATAAAGGCATCCAGCTCGCTGCGGATACCGTCAGTCAGGTTCTTGCCCTGCCCGCGCGCCACGGCCTCCAGGTAGTTTTCACCCGCTCGGCGCGCCGCAATGACCTGCTGAGCGTACTCGTCCCACTGTTCCTGCAGTGCCAGTATGCGCTGCGTGCGCTGCACCTGGGCCGGGTTATCGGCAACCTGGGTGCCCAGCTCCTCGATCAGCGCGCGGAACTTGCCACGCGCCAGGTCGTAGGGCTCCAGAAAGTCTTCGTTGCCGCTGAGCAGGAAGCCGCGCATGCCGGTTTCCATGTCCAGGCTCAATTTATAGATCTCGCTGGCGCGGTTGAGCGCCTGATCGGAGTGCTCGACCCACTTGATCACATTCAGCAGATAACCAATCACCACGGCAAAGAACAGCGCACTGATCAGCCCCAACCCCAGGGGAATGCTGACGTTGCGGTTGAGAATCCGACGGAAACCGTCCTCGTCCATTACAGCCTTGCTCGATTCTTGTACGTCCATTCGTGACTGGCTCACTGCTAATGTGGCGGGTGCGCGTGGCAAACTGACCGCATGATGCAATCAAAGTTTGCCAAACTTAGCCGCGCTTTACTGTCATAACCTCAACGTTGAGAGCACGATGTCCACCGACGAGCCCCCTATCCGCAAATGCGTTCTGCTGGTCGAAGACGACGACATCGTCCGCATGCTCACGGTCGAGATACTGGAAGAGTTCGGTTATCGCGTGCAGGCCATGAGCGATGCGCCGAGTGCCTTGCGGCTGTTGCAGCAAGGCGAGCCCGTCGACCTGCTGATGACCGACGTCGGCCTGCCCGGCCTCAGTGGCCGGGAGCTGGTGCAGGCCACCCGCGAATTGCGACCGACCCTGCCGGTGCTGTTCGCCAGCGGCTATAACGAGCAGGCCATCGTCGATGAAGCGCGCCAGAGCCACCCAGACGCTCGCACCGAGAGCATCGTAAAACCCTATGACCTGAACCAGCTGGCAGACTGCCTGGGCCTGCTCGCCAACGCCTAGACCACAACCGCACAGGTGCCTGAAACAAGGCGGCGGCGCAGTTCCAGCACTTGTTATCCGGCGCGCGACTGTCAGAAAAAATACATGTGGCAGATCGCGATAAGCCAACTAGGATGAGATTTCCTATTACCAAAGGAAATTTCAGTATGCGGCATTCATTCCTGTTTGGTTTAACCATGTCTGCCGGTCTGGCCCTGACCGGCTGTGCCAGTGACATTACCCAGCCTGAGCAATATTCCGGCTTCCTGGGTGAATACTCGCAATTACAGCCCACCACCTCCGCCAGCGGCGCACCTGTGTTGCGCTGGGTATCACCCGACTACCAGGGCGACCGCTACAACTCGGTGTATGTCGAAAAGCCGGTGTTCTACCCGGCGCCCACACCGAGCGAGCAGGTCAGCCAGGAAGCCCTGAACCAGGTCGCTACCTATCTGCACAGCGCCATGAAGCGCGAACTGGCCCAGCGCATGACCGTGGTCGAAACGCCCAACACGGATACCCTGGTACTGCGCAGCGCCATTACTGCAGTAACGGCGGAGACCGAAGGCCTCAAGCCCTATGAAGTCATTCCCATCGCCCTGGTCATCGCGGCCACCAGCACCGCCGTCGGCACGCGCGACCGCAACACCGATATCTACGTCGAACTGGAAGCGCTGGATGGGCGCACCAGCCAGCCGATGATACGCGTGGTGCGCAAAGGCCACGGCCTCGACCTGGAAAACCGCGACAGCCAGCTGAGCCTGGCCGACCTGAAACCCGCGCTGGATGTGTGGGCAAAGGACGCCAGCGCCTTCAAGCCCTGATGGCAGGCCATCAGGCTGGTGGATGAGGATTGACCAACGCGGCCTGGCTCAACAGTCTGGCCGCTTGACCTCATGGAGACCGCCATGCCCAGCCTCAATCCCAGCCCCGCACAACTCGCCGAGTTCGCCGCCCGGATGCCCGCCGGCCAGCCGATCATGATGCTCAACCTGCTGCGCTACAACGCCACCGCCAGCTATCCGGCCGGCAGCGAACACGCTGCCTGCACCGGTCGCGAGGCTTACAAGCGCTACAGTCGCACGGCCATCGCCAAGGTGCAGGGCGTCGGTGGCCGGGTGGAGATCCTGGCGCCCGTACAGGTGGCGCTGATCGCCCCGGCCGGCGAAGCCTGGGACGACATGGTGCTGGTGCGCTACCCCTCGCCGGAGGCCTTCCTGAGCATGCTCAACGACCCCGAGTACCAGGCCGCCACCGTGCATCGCACCGCAGCCCTGTTCGACTCGCGCCTGATCGGCACCACCCCGCCCGCCTGAGATTGCCGCTCACCCTCGGGCAAAACTGCCGCGCCACAAAGCGCCTTGGCGAGTAAAGGATCCTGGGCGCTGTAGAACGAAAGCCGCGCCACCTGCGCGGCAGCAGCAGTGCGCCCTCAGGTATCGCTCAGCGCGCCCTCAGGAAGCGCTATTGAGCACCACGAGTATCGCCGCGCTCTCGGCATCCGCCTCGCCGTCGTAACGGGCCGGCCGATATTTCATCTGGAAGGCGGCCAGCACCCGGCGCGTGGCCTTGTCCCATTCGCCGGTCTGTGGCGTCGGGTAGCCGAGCTGCGCCAGTTGCGCCTGGAACCAGGCGGCATCCGGCAGAGCCGTGGCCAGGCGCTGCTGTTCACGGGCCACCGCGGCGGCCTCCGGCCAGCGGATCAGCCCGGCCTCGGCCAGGCGCTTCCAGGGGAACAGCGGGCCGGGATCGACCTTGCGCTGCGGGGCGATATCGCTGTGGCCGATGATGCTGTCGAGCGGCAGATCGTGGCGCTTGACCAGATCCTTGAGCAACACGATCAGCGCCTCGATCTGCGCTTCGCTGTAGGGCTGCCAGTAGCGCCCGCTGGGGCCGTCGAAATAGCCCTGGTTGACCAGTTCGATGCCGAGGGTACTGGCGTTGAGCCAGGTACGCCCCTGCCACTCGCTGACGCCGGCGTGCCAGGCACGACGGTTTTCATCCACCAGGCGGTAGACGGTGGCCGGCGAGTCGCCGATCAGGTAATGGGCACTGACCTCGCCCTGGGTCAGCAGTTGCAGCGAACGCTGCAGGTCGGCAGAGGTGTAGTGCACCACGATGTACTGCACGCGGCTGCTCTGGCCCTGAGCCTGGTAGCGGTCGTCGATGCGCAGACCGCTGCCGGTACAGCCGGCAAGGAACAGGGCACAAAGGGTGAGGGTGGCAAGTCTCATTGATCTGTACACAGGCTCAAGGGGTGATATGCAGGATGCTCTGCAGGTTATCCAGCAGCATGTCGACGCTGAGCATGATCAGCAGCATGCCGGTCAGCCGCTCCACGGCGGTGAGGCCACGCGGGCCGAGGAACTTCTGTAGCCAGGAAGCCTGCAACAGGATACTGGCGGTGGCCAGCCAGGCCAGACCGACAGCCAGGTACAGCTCCCAGATCGGCCCTTCGAAGGTGCTGCGCAAGGTCATCAGCACGGCCAGAGCCGAGGGTCCGGCCACCGCCGGGGTGGCCAGCGGCACCAGCAGCGGCTCGCCATCCGGCAGGTCGCCCAGCACGCCCTCGGGCTTGGGGAAGATCAGGCGCATGGCAATTACGAACAGGATGATGCCGCCGGCAATCGCCGTGGCTTCGCGCGACAGGCCCAGGCCACTGAGAATCTTCTCGCCGAAGGTCAGAAAGATCATCAGCAGCGCCAGCGCCAGCAGCAACTCGCGCAGCGCCACGCGCATGCGCCGCTCGGGGGCGACGTTCTTCAGAGCGGCGAGGTAGATGGCGATGTTGCCGAACGGGTCGGTGACCAGAAAAACCAGAACGGCGATGCTGAAGATGTCCATGCGGGGCTCCTTGGAAGGTGCGCACAGTTTATCCGGCGCCGGCGCTGTCGTCTGTCCGCCGCAACACCGAAGAAACATGTGACACAGATCACACAAGGGCAGCCCTACCTGACACGGGGCCGGCCACCGGGGACAAACGGCCATGCGCTGCGGTCACAGCAGCGTATCGTGATGACATGCTCAACGAGGATGACGCCATGCGCCGCGTGCTGCTCTGGTTCAAACAGGATCTGCGCCTCGACGACCACCCTGCCGTACAGGCCGCCCTGGATGCTGACCGTATCGTGCCGCTCTATGTCTTCGACCCGGCACAACTGCAACCGGGCCCGCTGGGCAGCAGTCGCCTGGGCGTGCACCGCGCGCGCTTTTTGATGGAAAGCCTGGCAGCCCTCGACGGCGAATTGCGCCAACGCGGCTCCGGCCTACTGGTACTGCAGGGTCGCGCCGAACAGCTGATTCCACGCCTGGTCGAACAGCTCGATCTGGACGAAGTGCTAACTCTGGATGAAATCGCCCCCGAGGAGCGTGCCCAGCTCGCCAGCCTGCGCGCCACGCTGGGGGCCGACAAATTGCGCGCACTGCCGGCCAACCACCTGCTCCAGGCCAGCGAGCTGCCCTGCGCACCCGACAAGCTGCCCAGCGTGTTCAGCCAGTTCTGCGCACTGGTCGAGCAGCGCCTGCCGATCTTCCAGCCGCGCCCGGCACCCGCACGCCTGGCGGCCCTGCCGGACAATGCCAACGCCTATTTCGCCGCCCTGCCCAGCCTCTCCCAACTCGGCCTGGGCGAGCCGCTAAGCATGGCCGGCAGTGCCTTCCCGTTCTCCGGCGGCGAACCGGCCGGGCAGGCGCGCCTGCGCGATTACCTGTGGCAGACCCAGAATGTGCGCCATTATCAGGACACACGTAACGACCTGATCGGCAGCGAATATTCGTCCAAATTCTCACCCTGGCTGGCCAATGGCAGCCTGTCGCCACGCCGGGTGATGGCCGAACTGCGCCGTCACGAGGCCCAGTACGGCAGCAATGGCTCGACCCGCAGCCTGTGGCGGCAGCTGCTATGGCGTGACTTCTTCCGCTGGACGCTGCTACGCCACGGCGCCGCGCTGTTTCGCCGCGACGCTCTCAAAGCCACGGCACGGACGCCAGACCAACTTGATGCGCGTTTCGAGCGCTGGTGCCAGGGCCGCACCGGCATGCCGCTGGTGGATGCCAACATGCGTGAGCTGGCCACCACCGGCTTCATCTCCAACCGCGGCCGCCAGGTGGTCGCCAGCTACCTGGTTGGCGACCTGCAGCAGGACTGGCGGCATGGCGCCGCCTGGTTCGAAGAGCACCTGCTGGACTATGACCCGGCGAGTAACTGGGGGAACTGGGCCTACCTCGCCGGCGTTGCCAGCGCCCCGCGCGGCCGCGAGCTGTTCAATGCCCTGCGCCAGGCCCGCCAATACGACCCGGATGGTGCTTACGTCAGCCTCTGGCTACCTGAGCTGCAGGGTGTACCCGCGCACCTGCGGCACACGCCTTTCCTGCTGTCGCACCTGCAACTCGATGCCATGGGCTACCCGCGCCTGGAGCAGGTACCGGAGCACTGGAAACCCTATCTGCCCAGCGCCGCCTGAGGCCGCTTAGCCCAACACGATGCGGTTGCGTCCTTCGCGCTTGGCGCGATAAAGCGCCTGGTCAGCCCTGGCGAAAGCCGCCTCGCTGGACTCGCCGGAGGCAAAGGCAGTCAGCCCGGCAGACAGGGTGATGGACATGGGCTCGCCGCGAAAATGGAAGGGGCAGGCCTCGATGGCTGTGCGCAGCGTCTCCAGCAGCTGCTCTCCGCCTTCCAGCGGCGTGCTCGGCACCAGCAGGACGAACTCCTCGCCACCATAGCGCGCGAGGAAGTCGGTCTTGCGCAGCCGTTTGTTCAGCTCGCCGGCGATGATCTTCAGCACTTTGTCTCCGGCGAGGTGACCATAGTCATCGTTGATCCGCTTGAAGTGGTCGATATCCAGCACCGCCAACAACAGATCACCGCCATAGCGACGCCAGCGCGCCAGCTCCAGCTCCAGCCGCTCACTCCAGCCCGCGCGGTTGGGCAGACCGGTCAGCGGGTCGGTAAGGGCTTTCTGCCTTTGTTCTTCCAGATGCTCACGAAAGCCTTGGGCCTCCTGCTCCATCTCGGTCACACGCTGTGCCAGGGCCTGCAACCGTTTGGCCACTTCCTCCTCACGACCCTCTCGGGCGCGCTGGTGCTCAGTGACCGTGCTGAGCAGACCTTCCAGACGCCGCTCGAGCGCCTGCTTGAGACTGGGCAGATCGACCGCATCCTGTACGCTGGCCTGCAGGTCGCTGACCTGTTCACGCAGCTCCTGGTTGAAGCTGCGGGCACTTTCCACCGACTCGCTATAACCCTCGTGGGCCTCGCTCAGGGTGTGGATAAATGCCGCCAGGCGCTCATTGAGCAGCTTGAGATAACCGGCGAACTCGCGCTGACCGCTGTCGGTCACCGCCAGCACCAAGACCGCTAGATCATCCAGCACGGGCACCAGCTCATACCAATTGAGACCACCGTTCAGCCGCTCACGCAGGGCATCGCCCTGGGGCTGGTGATGTGCCGGCAGATCAAGCTCGTCGAGCAGCCGCGTCAGACTCTCGGCCACATGCGGCGCCACCGCACTGTAGCCGGGCTCTGGCCGGTCCGGCAGGGCAAAGTCAGGGTCGCCCTCGCCGGTCAGCATGCGCGCATCCAGTGGCAGGCTGTCCAGTGTCGGCGCCTTGGCCAGCGGCGCCACGGCGGCGACCTGCACGAAGGACGCCTGCGCAGCCGCCGTGGTTGCGCGGATCAGAGACTCGCTGGCCGGCTCCTGCGTGGTCGAGGCAGTCGGAGTCTCTGGAGCAGACGCGTCCTCAGCCTGATCCACAACAGCCACAGCCGGGGCCTGATGCTGAACGGGCTGGCTTTCCTGGTGTTCCTCTGTCCGCTCGCGGCTGCCGAACAGACGCTGCAACAGGCCTGGTTGCGCCACCACTTCACCAGCGAGCACCGCCAGGGTCTTCTCCTGCAGACTGCCGAGTTCGGCCAGCAACGCCGGCACTTCACGGGACTGGCTGGCGCGCTCGTCGATACGCTTGGCGAACTGCTTGAGTGCCCGACGCACTTCGCGTGGTGGCTCCATGGCCAGCAGTTGCTGGGTCAGGCTGGTAAACCCGGCAACGCTCTGCTCCACGCGTTGCTGGCGACGTGTTTCCGAGTCCAGCACGGCACGCTCCAGGCGTGGGATCAGGGCAGCCAGACCGGCATCCATCTTGTCTCCGCGAATCAGCTCGCGCAGCTCCTGCATGCACTGATCCACTGCCTTGTCGCTGCCTTCGGCCGCCAGTGAGCTGCGCACCAGGCCGCGGCGCAACAGGTCGAGACGCTGGTTCCACAGCTTCTCCTGTTGCTCCTGCTGTTCCAGGCTCTTGAGGTATTTGGCTTTCCAGCGCTGGGCTTCATCGGTCATGGTGGCGATCCAGTGGCAAAGCCACTACAGCATAGGCAGAGTCAGAGCACTCGGCAGACGAATGTCCACCGCGACCGGCAGATGATCGGAGATCGGCTGACTGAGCACCTCGACCCGCTCCAGGGCCAGCTCGGGGCTGAGCAGAATATGATCCAGACAGCGCTGCGGGCGCCAGCTGGGAAAAGTCGCCTCAACCTGCGGGGCGAGCAGGCCGAGGTCGCGCAGTGGCGAATGCTGCAACAGGTCGACGGCGTGGGTATTCATATCCCCCATCAGCACCACATGGCGGTGCCCCTCGATCAGCTCGCGCACATAGGCCAGCTGCCGGGTACGCACCCGCGCGCCCAGTGCCAGGTGCATGTTGATCACCAGCAGAGCGTCAGCGCCCTCGCCAAACCGCAGCAGCACCGCACCACGACCGGCAGGGCCGGGGAGCGGATGGTCTTCCAGATGGCTTGGGCGCAAGCGGCTGAGTACACCGTTGCTGTGCTGGGCGAAGCGACCGAGATTACGGTTGAGCTGCTGGTACCAGTAGGGGAAATCACCGAGCTCGGCAAGATGCTCGACCTGGTTGACGTAGCCGGAGCGCAGGCTGCCGCCATCGACCTCCTGCAGGGCCACCAGATCGTAGTCGCCAAGCAACGCGCCGATGCGCTGCAGGTTACCGCTGCGCCCCCTGTGCGGCAGAAGGTGCTGCCAGCTACGAGTCAGGTAATGGTGATAGCGTGCGGTGCTGATACCAACCTGGATATTGAAGCTGAGTAAACGCAGCAGCCCAGCATCCTGGCGCACACCGGAGTCCTGGCAGTGGCCGTTGACCTGCGTTTGACGCAGGCCGGCGACACGCCTGGTGCTCCAGCGGCGCAACATGGCGATGAACTCAGTTGGCGCTGCGTTCTTTGTCGATCAGGAAATCAGCCACATCCAGCGCCTGTTCAGGGCCACCCGAGCTACCGATATCGAAACGGTATTTACCGTTGACGATGAGCACCGGCACACCCTTGATCTGGTAGGCCACAGCCAGCTTCTTGGCCTTGGCCACCTGACCTTTCACCGCAAAGGAATTGTAGGTGCTGAGGAACTTGTCCTTGTCCAAGCCCTGGCCGGCGAGGAACTCCGCCATTTCCTCGGGAGTCGCCAGCTTGCGCTTTTCCTGATGAATGGCCTTGAACACCGCATCATGCACCTGCTGCTCAACCCCCATGGATTCGAGCGTGATGAACAGCTGACCATGAATATCCCAAACTCCGCCAAACATGGCGGGAACACGCACGAAGTTCACGTCCTCCGGCAACTTGTCGACCCACGGATTGAGCGTCGGCTCAAACTGATAGCAATGCGGGCAGCCATACCAGAACAGCTCTACCACTTCGATCTTGCCTGGCTGCGACACCGGCACCGGGTTGCTGAGCTCTTCGTATTGGCGGCCGGCCTCAATACTTTCGGCCTGGGCGAAAGCACCAAACAGACTGAGAGAGGCAAAGGCAGCGCCGAGAATCAGGTTACGCATGCAAAACTCCTTGGCATTGGGAACCGCTCAGGGCGGACGCCGATTCGACCGACGCCGCGCTGGCAGGTTCCGGCATTGTAGCGGCAGCGCCAAAGAAAAAGGGTGGCCATGGCCACCCTTTTAGTTCAGCGCAGTAAGACTCAGTGCAGGCCCTGAATGTAGCTGGAAACAGCCTGGATATCCTTGTTGCTCAGCTTCGCGGCGATGGCGCGCATGATCATGCTGTCGCCATCGTTGGTGCGGTTGCCCTCGCGGAAATCGGTCAGCTGCTTGGCCACGTACTGCGCATGCTGACCACCCAGGTGCGGGTAACCGGCAGGCGCGTTACCGGCACCTTCAGGAGAGTGGCAGCCGGTACAGGCCGGCATGCCTTCCTCGATCTTGCCACCACGGAACAGAGCCTCGCCGGCCGCGACCAGCTTCGGATCGGCGGCACCGACGCTCATCTTCTGGCTGGCGTAGTAGGCGGCGATGTCGGCCATGTCCTGATCGCTGAGCGGATCCAGAATACCGGTCATTTCCAGCACGGTACGCTTGCCGCCCTTGATGTCATGCAGCTGCTTGAGCAAGTAACGCTCGCCCTGACCAGCCAGCTTCGGGAAGTTTGGCGCGGCACTGTTGCCATCCGCACCGTGGCAGGCGCCACACACCGCAGTCTTGGCCTGACCGGCCTCGGCATCACCGACGAGCGGGCCGGCGGCATGCGCTGCAGCGGAGACACCCAGGGTCAACAGCAGGCTCACGAGTACTTTGTTCATCAGCTAATCCAATAACGGCTAAGTGTATTAAGAGTTTTTACGGGACTACTCGCTCATCACCTTGATGACAGCCTGGTAGTCCTCGGCACTGCAGTCCATGCACAAGCCACGAGGTGGCATGGCATTCAAACCGTTGGTGACACTCTGTACCAGTGCATCCATACCTTTGGCCAGCCTGGGCTCCCAGGCTGCCTTGTCGCCACGTTTGGGCGCCATCGGCAATTGACCGTCGTGACAGGCCGCACAGGCCTTGGCATACACCGCTTCCGGATCCTGCGCCGCCTGAACGGCACTCGACAAGCACAGCAGCATTGCGCTGGTGACCAGCATTCTCTTCATAGCCAACCTCATCAGGGATGGGAACGGCCTGCGTCTGGTCGCGCAGTGGTTGTGACTCGTTCCCAGAAGAAGGACAAAG
This sequence comes from Pseudomonas sp. zbq_18, assembly GCF_043102245.1. Lineage (NCBI taxonomy): Bacteria > Pseudomonadati > Pseudomonadota > Gammaproteobacteria > Pseudomonadales > Pseudomonadaceae > Pseudomonas > Pseudomonas sp. zbq_18. The sequence goes on from NZ_JBICIT010000022.1 coordinate 150,412, forward strand.
CGCACACAAAATCTGCGGCATTATATACTGACGACGCTGAAACGGAAGCGACAGCATGCCGCGGCCCCTTGCCGCACCTGGCGCGCAACGCCTCCAGCCCCTGTCCCAAAGCGGATTCCCCATGTCAATCAAAAACCCCATCCTCGGGCTGTGCCAGCAGGCCAGCTTCATGATTAGCGCCGCCAAGGTCGAACAGTGCCCCGAAGACCAAGGCCTGGAAGTGGCTTTCGCCGGCCGCTCCAACGCCGGCAAGTCCAGCGCGCTGAACACCCTGACCCACGCCAGCCTGGCGCGCACCTCGAAGACCCCGGGGCGCACCCAGTTGCTCAACTTCTTCCGCCTGGACGACGAGCGCCGCCTGGTCGACCTGCCCGGCTACGGCTACGCCAAGGTGCCGATCCCACTCAAACAGCATTGGCAAAAACACCTGGAGGCCTACCTGGGCAGCCGCGAAAGCCTCTGTGGCCTGGTGCTGATGATGGACATCCGCCATCCGCTGACCGAGTTCGACTGCATGATGCTGGACTGGGCCAAGGCCAGCGGCATGCCGCTGCATATCCTGCTGACCAAGGCCGACAAACTGGCCTTCGGAGCGGCGAAGAACGCCTTGCTCAAGGTACGCCAGGAAATCCGCAAGCAATGGGGCGACGAAACGGCCAGCATCCAGCTCTTCTCGGCGCCGAAACGAATGGGCGTGGAAGAAGCTCAGTTGGTACTGGCGCAATGGCTGGGCCTGGTCGAAGGCGAGGCAGAGGAAGGCGAAGAAGCCTGAGTCGCAAGCAGAAAATTGCCAGGAGGCATTTTCGACGGCGCTGGCGACAGCCCAGAGGGTTTTCGCCAGACAAAAAAAACCCCGGGCTTCGTATGGGGAGGGAGAAGACCGGGGTTCAATTCTGAACCGCTAGGGCGGGGTTCAGAGTTCTGCCAACACTAAAACACAGCTAGGAGCATTGAAGGGCGTCGTGCCATTCATCAACTCTGACCGGCACCCTTGGCGGAGAGTTCAGTTTTTTTTAAATCGCATTGCGATAAAAAACAGAACTTACTGACGCCCCCAGCATAACCCCCGAATTTACTGGGCCTTAGTGCGCCTCGTCCCAGTTATCGCCCACCCCGGCCTCGACCAGCAGCGGCACATCCAGCTCGGCAGCGCCACTCATCAGCGGCAGCAGGCCGGCCTTGAGCGCCTCGACCTGATCCTCGCGCACCTCCAGCACCAGTTCGTCGTGCACCTGCAGGATGACTTTCACGTCCAGCCCGGACTGCGGTAGCCACTGATCCACGGCAATCATCGCGCGTTTCATGATGTCCGCTGCGGTGCCCTGCATCGGCGCGTTGATTGCGGTGCGCTCGGCCCCCTTGCGCAGGGACGGGTTCTTCGCATGAATGTCCGGCAGGTACAGGCGACGCCCAAACAAGGTCTCGACGTAGCCCTGCTGGCTGGCCTGTTCGCGGGTGCGCTCCATGTAGGCCAGCACGCCGGGATAGCGGGCAAAGTAGGTGTCGATATAGGCCTGCGCCTGCTTGCGGTCGCAACCAATCTGCTTGGCCAGGCCGAAGGCGCTCATGCCGTAGATCAGGCCGAAGTTGATGGCCTTGGCGCTGCGGCGCTGGTCACCGGTGACATCCTCCAGCGCCACACCGAATACCTCGGCAGCGGTCGCCTTGTGCACGTCACGGTCATGGCGGAAGGCGTCCAGCAGGCCTTCGTCCTTGGCCAGGTGCGCCATGATGCGCAGCTCGATCTGCGAGTAGTCGGCCGCCAGCAGCTTGTAGCCCTTGGGTGCGACGAAGGCCTGACGGATGCGCCTTCCTTCGGCAGTGCGGATCGGGATGTTCTGCAGGTTCGGGTCGGTCGACGACAAGCGCCCGGTAGCCGCCACCGCCTGGTGGTAGCTGGTGTGGATGCGCCCGGTGCGCGGGTTGATCTGCTCCGGCAGCCGGTCGGTATAGGTGCTCTTCAGCTTGCTCAGGGAACGGTACTCCATCAGCAGCTTGGGCAGGGCGTGATCCTGCTCGGCCAGTTCGGCCAGCACCGCTTCGGCGGTGGACGGCTGGCCGGTGGCGGTCTTGCTCAGCACCGGCAGGCCGAGTTTGTCGTAGAGGATGGCGCCGAGTTGTTTGGGCGAGCCGAGATTGAACTCCTGGCCAGCCAGCTCGAAAGCCTGCCGCTCCAGCGCCACCAGGCGCTCACCCAGTTCGATGCTGTGCTGGCCGAGCAGCTTGGCGTCAACCAGCGCGCCGTTGCGCTCGATACGCGCCAGCACCGGCACCAGCGGCATTTCAATCTCCTTGAGCACCTTGACCAGCGAAGGCGTGGCTTCGAGCTTGGCCCACAAAGCCTGGTGCAAACGCAGGGTCACATCGGCGTCTTCCGCCGCATAAGGGCCGGCCTGCTCGAGGGCAATCTGATCGAAGGTCAGCTGCTTGGCGCCCTTGCCGGCGATGTCCTCGAAGCGGATGGTGCTGTGGTCAAGGTACTTCATCGCCAGGCTGTCCATGTCATGGCGGGTCGCCGTGGAGTCCAGCACATAGGATTCGAGCATGGTGTCGAAGGCCAGGCCCTGCACCGCGATGGGCGTCGAGGCATGCGCCAGCACATTCATGTCGTACTTGCCGTGCTGACCAACCTTGGCCTTGGCCGGGTCTTCGAGGATCGGCTTGAGCGCCTTGAGCACTGCGTCGCGATCCAGCTGCGCCGGCACGCCCATGTAGCTGTGCGCCAGCGGCACATAGGCCGCCTCGCCAGCGGTCACGGCGAAGGACACACCCACTACCTCGGCCCGCTGCGGATCGAGGCTGGTGGTTTCGGTGTCGAAGGCGATCAGTTCGGCGGCCTGCAACTTGCCCAGCCAGGCATCAAACTGCGCCTGCTCCAACACGGTTTCGTAGTGCGTTTCGGCCAGTGGCGCGTCGGCCGCGACTTCCGCGGCGGCCTCTGCCTGATCGAACAGCCCACCCGTGGGCGCCGGCACCGTGGCCGGGCGCGCCCTGGGTTTCTCGCGTTGCAGCTCGTCCAGCCAGCCCTTGAATTCCAGCTCGCTGTACAACTCGACCAGCGCCGCACGGTCAGCCTCGCCGGGGTGCAGGTCGTCGACGCCGACGTCCAGCTCGACATCGGTCTTGATGGTTGCCAGCTGATAGGAAAGGAAGGCCATGTCCTTGTGCTCGGCCAGCTTGGCCGGCAGGGTCTTGGCGCCGCGAATCGGCAGTTCGGGGACCTTGTCCAGGTTGGCGTAGAGCACGTCGAGACCACCGCCGACACCCACCAGCAGGCCCAGTGCAGTCTTCTCGCCGACGCCCGGCACGCCGGGGATGTTGTCGACCTTGTCACCCATCAGCGCCAGGTAGTCGATGATCAACTCCGGGCCGACACCGAACTTCTCGCGCACGCCCTCGATGTCATAAACGCTGCCGGTCATGGTGTTGACCAGGGTGACGTGCGGGCAGACCAACTGGGCCATGTCCTTGTCGCCGGTGGAAATCACCACGTCGCGGCCCAACGCGGCAGTCTGCCGGGCCAGGGTGCCGATCACGTCGTCGGCCTCCACGCCTTCCACGCACAGCAGCGGGTAGCCGAGGGCGCGCACGGCGGCGTGCAGCGGCTCGACCTGGCCGCGCAGCTCCTCGGGCATCGGCGGGCGATTGGCCTTGTATTCGGCGAACATGGCATCGCGGAAGGTGCCGCCCTTGGCGTCGAATACCACGGCAAAGGGGCTATCCGGATACTGCTTGCGCAGGCTCTTGAGCATGTTCAGCACGCCTTTCACCGCGCCGGTCTGCAGGCCTTTGGAGTTGGCCAGCGGCGGCAGGGCATGAAAGGCGCGGTACAGGTAGGAGGAACCGTCGACCAGAACGAGAGGGGCATTGGACATGCTTGGGATCAACCTTTTGCCGGGTGCGAGCGCTAGAATGGCTGCATCAACCTGAAGAAAGGGACAAGGTTACCATGCGCATGCTCACCCGCCTGACCCTGGCCGCCCTGCTGGCCGCCAGCCCGATGCTCGCCCTAGCCGAAGACGAGGTCACCGGCGATCCGGACGTCACCATCCGCCAGGATGGCGACAAGACCATCACCGAATACCGCCAGAACGGCTTCCTCTACGCCATCAAGGTCACGCCGAAAAACGGCAAGCCTTACTTCCTGGTGCGCGCCGATGGCAGCGAAGGCAACTTCATCCGCTCCGACCAGCCGGACATGCTCATCCCGGCCTGGGAAATCTTCAGCTGGTAAACCACGATGTCCGTATTCACCCCGCTCGAACGCCATGAACTGGAAGTCTTCCTGGAGCCCTACGGGCTCGGCCGTCTGAAGGGCTTCCAGGGCATCGCCGCCGGCAGCGAGAACAGCAACTTCTTCATCAGCCTGGAAGGCGGCGAGTTCGTCCTCACCCTGGTCGAGCGCGGCCCGCGTGGCGACCTGCCGTTCTTCGTCGCCCTGCTCGAACGCCTGCACCAGGCCGGCCTGCCGGTGCCCTATGGCGTCGCCACCCGTGACGGCGAAGTGCTGCGCGAACTGGCCGAGAAGCCGGCGCTGTTGCAACCGCGCCTGGCCGGCAAGCACGTCAGCCAGCCCAACACCCACCACTGCGCGGAAATCGGCGCCTGGCTGGCGCGCCTGCACCTGGCTACCCGCGACGAGCCGCTGGAGCGGCGCAGCGACCGCGGTCTCGACTGGATGCTGGAAGAAGGCCCGGTGCTGGCCCTGGAACTGCACGATGAACAGCTGCCACTGCTGCGCGACAGCCTGCAGGAAGTCGACGAGCTGAAAGCGCGCATCCTCGCTCTGCCCCGCGCCAACCTGCACGCCGACCTGTTCCTCGACAACGCCCTGTTCGACGGCAACCACCTGACCGGAGTCATCGACTTCTACAACGCCTGCTCCGGGCCGATGCTCTACGACCTGGCGATCACCCTCAATGACTGGTGCTCGCTGGCCGACCAGCGCCTCGATGTGCCGCGCGCCCAGGCGCTGCTCGGCGCCTATGCCGCGCTACGCCCCTTTAGCCGTGCCGAAGCCGAACTGTGGCCGGCCATGCTGCGCATTGCCTGCCTGCGCTTCTGGCTCTCCAGACTGATCGCTGCCCGGCGCTTCCAGGGCCGCGACGTGCTGGTCAAAGACCCCGGTGAATTCCAGCTGCGCCTGGCGCAGCGTCAGCAGGTCAGCCTGCCACTGCCGTTCGCGCTGTAGCGGCTATCGACGGGCAGAAAGACCTGGCAACACCCGCCTAGAGACTTTCCAGACAGCCGGCCAGGCCACCGGCGAGATCGCGCAGCAGTTGCTCGTAGCTCAACGCCTTGGTGCCCAGGGCGTCCAGCTCGGCCAGCCTGACCGGCAAGCCGGCTGAGAGGGTTTCAGCCAGACGCGGGCGCAGCGGCGGCTCACTGAATACGCAGGCAGGGCCGGCAGCCTGCAACTGCTCGCGCATCGCGGCCACCTGCCGCGCACCGGGCTGCACCTCGCTGGCGGCACTGAACACGCCGGCATGCTGCAGGCCATAGGCACTCTCGAAATAATCGAAGGCCTGATGGAAGACGAAAAACGGCTTGCTTGCCAAAGGCGCCAGGCGCGCCTTCAGTTCGGTGTCGAGGCGCGCGAGACGCTGCTCGAATGCCGCCAGGTTGGCCTGATAGCGCGCTGCATTGGCTGGATCGGCGGCAACCAGATCATCCGCCATGCGGGTGGCGATCACTCGTGCGTTGGCCGGCAGCAACCAGAGATGCGCGTCCAGGCTGCCGGGGCGATGGTCATGGTCATGCGCGTCGTGGTCATGTTCGTGGGCATGCTCAGCGCCCTCGCCGAAGTGGCGCAGAGTCAGGCCCGGCAGCGCCTGCACGGCAACTGTCGGTTTGTCGCGGCCGTCGAGCACCCGCGGCAGGAAGCCCTCCATGTCCGGGCCGATCCAGTACAGCAAGTCGGCGCTCTCAACCTGGCGCACGTCGGACGGGCGCAGGGCGAAATGGTGCGGCGAGGCGCCGGGCGGCAGCAGTACCGCAGGCTGGCCGAGGCCATCCTGCACCGCGGCGGCGATCAGCTGAAGCGGCTTGATGCTGGTGAGAACCCGCACCTCGGCCTGAGCGGCCAGACTGAGCAGGGAAAAAACGACAACGGCGGCGAAACGGAACACGACGGCAAGACTCGCTGGGCAAAAGGGTAATAGAATAACGTCTCTGCATCCGGACGTCCTCGTCATGTTCAAGCCGCTGACCAATAACACGCCCCTCGCCTGTCTGCCTCACGATCATTCGCGTTGTGTCGCTGATGCGCTGACCGAGGCCGAACAGATCTGCGCCAGGCAGGGCACGCGCCTGACCGCGCTGCGCAAGCGTGTGTTGGAGCTGGTCTGGGCCAGCCATAAGCCGCTCGGCGCCTACGACATCCTGGGCGTGCTGAGCGAAGAAGACGGCCGCCGCGCCGCGCCGCCCACGGTCTACCGCGCGCTGGACTTCCTCCTGGAAAACGGCCTGGTGCATCGCATCGCATCACTCAACGCCTTTATTGGCTGCGCCCACCCGGAACATGCGCATCAGGGCCAGTTCCTCATCTGCAAGAGCTGTCACGCCGCCATCGAACTGGAACAGCCAGCCATCAGCCAAGCCATCATCAGCAGCGCCAAGGACGTCGGCTTCGCCGTTGAAAGCCAGACCGTCGAGGTCATTGGCCTCTGCGCCGGCTGCCGGAAGGCGACATGAGCGATACCTTGATCCAACTGCAGGATGTCGGTGTGGCCTTCTCCGGCCAGCCGGTGTTGCAGCAGGTGCAACTGGCCCTGCGCGCCGGCGAGATCGTGACCCTGATCGGTCCCAACGGCGCCGGCAAGACCACCCTGGTACGCACCGTGCTCGGCCTGCTCAAGCCGGACAGCGGCACGGTGCGGCGCAAGCCGCGCCTGCGCATTGGCTACATGCCGCAAAAGCTGCACGTCGACCCGACCCTGCCGCTCTCGGTGCTGCGCTTCCTGCGCCTGGTGCCGGGCGTCGACCGCGCCGCAGCGCAGGCCGCGTTGAGCGAAGTCGGGGCGGAGCAGGTGATCGACAGCCCGCTGCAGAGCATTTCCGGTGGCGAACTGCAACGTGTGCTGCTGGCCCGCGCCCTGCTGCGCGAGCCCGAACTGCTGGTGCTCGACGAGCCGGTACAGGGCGTCGATGTCGCCGGCCAGGCCGAGCTGTACCGCCTGATCACCCAGCTGCGCGACCGCCACGGCTGTGGCGTGCTGATGGTGTCTCACGACCTGCATCTGGTGATGAGCGCCACCGACCAGGTGGTCTGCCTCAACCGCCACGTGTGCTGCTCAGGCCACCCCGAGCAGGTCAGCAACGACCCGGCCTTCGTCGAGCTGTTCGGCCAGGATGCCAAGAGCCTGGCCATCTACCACCACCATCACGACCACAGCCACGACCTGCATGGCGAAGTGGTCGAACAACGCGCCGGCCTCACGATCCATGGTCCGGCCCACGTTCATGGCCCTGGTTGCAAACATTGATGCCCGATTTTCTGCTCAACGCCCTGCTCGCCGGCCTGGCCCTGGCGCTGGTCGCCGGCCCTCTCGGCTCCTTCGTGGTGTGGCGGCGCATGGCCTATTTTGGCGACACCCTGTCCCACGCCGCGCTACTCGGCGTGGCCCTGGGCTTTCTCCTCGACCTCAGTCCGACCCTGGCGGTGACCGCCGGCTGCCTGCTGCTGGCCGTGCTGCTGGTGACCCTGCAACAGCGCCAGCCGCTGGCCTCGGACACCCTGCTCGGCATCCTCGCGCCGACCACCCTGTCGCTCGGCCTGGTGGTGCTGAGCTTTATGGACGAGGTACGCATCGACCTGATGGCCTATCTGTTCGGCGACCTGCTGGCGGTCAGCAGTGCTGATCTGGCCTGGATTCTCGGCGGCAGCGCCCTGGTCCTGGCCCTGCTGCTGCCGCTGTGGCGGCGCCTGCTGGCGATCACCGTGCATGAGGAACTGGCACGCGTCGAGGGCCTGCACGTGGCCGGCCTGCGCCTGGCGCTGATGCTGCTGATCGCCGTGGTCATTGCCGTCGCCATGAAGATCGTCGGCGTGCTGTTGATCACCTCGCTGTTGATCATCCCGGCCGCCGCCGCCCAGCGCCACGCGCGCACTCCAGAGCAGATGGCCATCGGCGCCAGCCTGCTCGGCATGCTCGCCGTGTGCGGGGGGCTGGCACTGTCCTGGTACCAGGACACCCCCGCCGGGCCTTCTATCGTGGTATCCGCCGCGTCGATTTTCCTCATAGGCTTTGCCCTGCCTCGTCGGGCTCGTTAGGATTGGGCGTTTTTTGCCCAAACCAAAACACAACAGAACCGACGAGTCACAAAATGAACAACAATAAAAGCCGCTATCTCGCCGGACTCGCCCTCGGACTGCTGGCAAACGCAGCCCAGGCCGAATATTGGACGGTCGATGAGCAGGTCAAGAATTTCAATGACGTTTCCGCACATATCCTGCGGGGCGACTTGCCGGCTGCCGAAAGCAAGCTGAACAGCATCAGCCAGAACATCGACCCGAGCGATGTGCGCATCGGCCAATACCGTCGTGAGCTGGCCAACATCTATCTGCAACGGGGGCAGCAACAGTTAGCGAGCGGTAACACCGCTGCGGCGGCCGCCACCCTCACTCAGGGTGAGCAGCATCTGGTCGCGGCGTCTCCCGCGTTGAAAGAGCAGTACCAGTCCAGCCTCGACGCCGCAACCGCCGAGAGCCGCCTGGCTGCGGCCGAGGCCGAGGCGAAGGCCAAGGCGGCGCTGGCTCGCCAGGAAGCCGAGCGTGCCCGCCAGCAGCAACTGGCGGAAGCCAAAGCCGCCGCCGAGCGCCAGGCCCGTGCCCAGCAGCAGGCACAGCCCGTCGCCGCACCGGCTCCGGTAGCCGAACCGGCAGTCGCAGCCGCGCCACGCGCCCGTCTGATCGACCCGTCGGCAGCCAGCAGCAGCGTGCCCATGCCGATGCTCGACGCCAATGACCGCGACAGCCTGCGCGATCTGCTCGATCAGGTCGCTGCCGATGTGGTGGCGTTCGACTGTGCAGTACGCCTGGAAGTGCGCGAGGCCAAGGATTACCCCTTTGTCGCCGCCTTGCTGTCGGCACGAATCAAGAAGCTTGATCCTGGTTTCTCTCCGCAGTTCTCCCCGGTCCTCAAGCCCGACCAGGAACCACGTCTGGTGCTGAGTCCGCAAAGCAATGGTTGAGCCGGTGAGACAAGGGGCGGGGCAACCTCGATAGAACGAAGGTTGCACCCGCCCTCCTTGCTTATAGCTTTATGGATTAAATTCAGGCCAATAAAGACTAAGAGCGCATAAACAAAACCGTTAAAATGCGCGGCTTTCGGCCAACCGCCTAGGCTAGATGGAGTCGTCGCCTCCGACCGGGTTGCGACACTAACTCCCACGTACCCACAAGGTTCGCGCAGTGATCGAGTTCCACCACGTCAACAAATCCTACCGGGTCGCCGGCCGGGACATTCCCGCCCTGCGCTCAACCGACCTGCGCATCGAGCGCGGCCAGGTGTTCGGCCTGATCGGCCACTCCGGCGCCGGCAAGAGCACATTGCTGCGCCTGATCAACCGCCTGGAAGAACCCAGCGGCGGGCGTATCGTGGTCGACGGCGAAGATGTAACCGCCCTCGACGCCGACGGCCTGCGCCGTTTCCGCCGCCAGGTCGGCATGATCTTCCAGCACTTCAACCTGCTGTCGTCGAAGACCGTTGCCGCCAACGTGGCCATGCCGCTGGAGCTGGCCGGCGAGCTGAGCCGTGGGCAAATCGCCCAGCGCGTCGCCGAACTGCTGGCCCGTGTCGGCCTGAGCGAGCACGCCAACAAGTACCCGGCGCAGCTGTCCGGCGGGCAGAAGCAGCGCGTCGGCATCGCCCGCGCACTGTCGACCAACCCGAAAATCCTGCTCTGTGACGAGGCCACCAGCGCCCTCGACCCGCAGACCACCGGCCAGGTGCTGCAACTGCTGGCCGAGATCAACCGCGAGCTGGGCCTGACCATCGTGCTGATCACCCACGAGATGGACGTGATCCGCCGGGTCTGCGACCAGGTGGCAGTGATGGACGGCGGGGTGATCGTCGAGCAAGGGGCGGTGGCCCAGGTGTTCCTTCATCCGCAGCACCCGACCAGCAAGCGCTTCGTCCAGGAAGACGAGCACATCGACGAGAACGAGCAGCGCGACGACTTCGCCCACGTCGAAGGCCGTATTCTGCGCCTGACCTTCCAGGGCGAGGCGACCTACGCACCGCTGCTGGGTACCGTCGCGCGTGAAACCGGGGTCGACTACAGCATCCTCGCCGGACGCATCGACCGCATCAAGGACACCCCCTACGGCCAGCTGACCCTGGCCCTGACCGGCGGCGACATCGACGCCGCGCTGGCGCGCTTCCAGGGCGCCGACGTGCACCTGGAGGTACTGCGCTGATGCTCGAACAACTGCTGCCCAACGTCGACTGGCAGGAAATCGGCTACGCCAGCCTCGACACCCTCAACATGCTCGGTGGCGCTACCCTGTTCACCGTGCTGCTCGGCCTGCCGCTGGGCGTGCTGCTGTTCCTCACCGGGCCGCGCCAGATGTTCGAACAGAAGGCGCTGTATGCCGTGCTGTCGCTGCTGGTCAATGTGCTGCGCTCGGTGCCGTTCGTGATCCTCTTGATCCTGATGATCCCGCTGACCGTGCTGATCACCGGCACCTCGCTGGGCGTGGCCGGCGCCATCCCGCCGTTGGTCGTGGGCGCCACGCCGTTCTTCGCCCGCCTGGTGGAAACCGCCCTGCGCGAAGTCGATCGCGGCATCATCGAGGCGACCCAGGCCATGGGCGCCAGCACAATGCAGATCATCTTCCGCGCGCTGCTGCCGGAGGCCCTGCCGGGCTTGATTGCCGCCGCCACCGTGACTGCCATTACCCTGGTTTCCTACACCGCCATGAGCGGCCTGATCGGCGGCGGAGGCCTCGGTGACCTGGCCGTACGCTACGGCTACCAGCGCTACCAGCCGGACGTGATGGCCGTCACCGTGATCCTGCTGCTGATCCTGGTGCAGGTGCTGCAGATGGTCGGCGACAAGCTGGTCGTACATTTTTCTCGCAAGTAACTAGAAAAGCGGGCGACCGGCTACCCGTCGGACCCTGCGCCCTATCCCACAAGGAGCTGAACATGAAAAAACTGCTGACTGCCCTGGCCGCCTCGGCCGCCCTCACCGCCGCTGCCGCCCAGGCCGGCGAAATCAGCGTCGCCGCCACCGCCGTGCCGCACGCGGAATTGCTCGAATTCGTCAAACCGGCCCTGGCCAAAGAAGGCGTCGAGCTGAAGATCAAGGTCTTCACCGACTACGTGCAGCCCAACGTGCAGGTCGCCGAAGACCGCCTGGACGCCAACTTCTTCCAGCACCAGCCCTACCTGAACGAATTCAACGCCTCGCGCGGCACCGACCTGGTGAGCATCGCCGGCGTCCACGTCGAGCCCTTCGGCGCCTACTCCAGCAAGATCAAGAGCCTGACCGAGCTGACCGATGGCGCCCAGGTGGTGATCCCCAACGATGCCACCAACGGTGGCCGCGCCCTGCTGCTGCTGCAGAAAATCGGCCTGATCAAGCTGAAGGACGCCACCAGCATTACCGCCACCGTCAAGGACATCGTCGAGAACCCGAAGAACATCAAGGTGCGCGAGCTGGAAGCCGCCACCCTGCCGCGCGTGCTGAATCAGGTCGATCTGGCCCTGATCAACACCAACTACGCCCTGGAAGCCGGCCTGAACCCGACCAAGGACGCTCTGGTGATCGAGGGCGACGACTCGCCGTACGTGAACATCCTGGTCACCACCAGCGCGAAGAAGGACAACGCCGACCTGCTGAAGCTGGCCCAAGCACTGAACAGCACCGCGGTGAAGCAGTTCATCGTCGAGCAGTACAAGGGCGCCGTGGTGCCGGCGTTCTGATCGCCACAACCGCGCCTTGAAGAAGCCGGCCTATATGCCGGCTTTTTTGTATCCGTGGGAGCGGCTTTAGCCGCGATAAGCAGATCCAGCGCCCGTTATTCGCGGCCAAAGCGGAGTGCCGCCCAGCCGCTCCTAGAAAAGCCCATCGTCATCGATAAGAAGCTGCCGTCCCAATAGCGCTACAGGGTTCTGCTCCCAGGCACTCCAGCAGACAATCCAACGCAGGCTGGCGCTGAGCACGGCGCACCAGGGCGATCAGCTCGCGGTGGAAGGTCAGCTCGCCCAGTTCGATGACCCGCACCCGCGCGCCGTGCTCGCGCCACAGCCCGGCCAGGGGAATCAGCGATACACCCAGACCCGCCTCGACCATGCGCACGATCGCTTCCAGCTCGTCCAGCTCCAGTGCTTCATCGACCTGCACCCGCTGCGCGCGGAGGAAGCGTTCGACCTGGCGACCACCGAACGAGCTGCGGTCGTAGCGCACGAAGGGCTGCGTGGCGAGCAATTGCAGCGGCTCGCCTCCGCTCATCGACTCCGGCGCGATCAGCACAAAGGGCTCGCGCGCCAGCGGCAGCTGCTGCAACTCCTTGGGCAACTCGAAGGGTGGCTTGATCAGCAGGGCCAGATCCAACTCGCCGGCGTCGACCTGGCTGAGCAGATCCAGCGAGACGCCAGGCACCAGCTTCAGTTCCACAGCCGGCGCCTGCTGGCGAAAGCGCGGCAGCACCTGGGGCAGCAACCCGGTCTGTACGCTGGCAATGGCGCCGACGCGCAGTTCACCGCGCAGCTCGCCCGCCGGACTGGCCATCTCGGCATACAGCGCCAGCATCTGCTCGGCCAGCGGCAGGGCGTGACGGCCGGCGGCATTCAGCACGGCACTGCGCCCGCTGCGGTCGAACAGGCGCTGCCCAAGGGCCTGTTCCAGCACGCGCATCTGCGCGCTGACCGCCGACTGGGTGAGGCCGATCCGCTGGCCGGCGGCGGCGAAGGTGCCATGCCGAGCCACGGCAACGAAGGTTTTCAGTTCACGCAGCATTGATCGAAATCCTTTGAGCTCGACCGCAAGAATATTCGCTTTTGCATGGAAATCATTGCGGCCAACATGCTGAAAAACCCGTGAGGATTCCCTGATGCCGGCTCCCTTTCACCTCGCCATACCCGTCTACGATCTGCCCGCTGCCCGTCATTTCTACGGCGAGGTGTTCGGCTGCGCCGAAGGCCGCAGCAGCGAGCGCTGGGTGGATTTCGACTTCTTCGGCCACCAGCTGGTGATCCACGAGGCGCCGAAAATGGCCCACCAGGATGCCGCGCACAGTAACCCGGTGGACGGCCACGACGTGCCGGTGCCGCATTTCGGCGTGGTGCTGGGCTGGGGTGAGTGGGAGGCGCTGGCCGAACGCCTGCGCCAGCGCGAAACGGCTTTCGTGATCGAACCCTATGTGCGTTTCCAGGGTCAGGTCGGCGAGCAGGCCACCATGTTCCTGCTCGACCCCTGCGGCAACGCCCTGGAGTTCAAGGCGTTCAAGGATATCGGTCAACTGTTCGCCAAATAGCCGCTCAGTCGAGCTTGAACAGGCTCGGCAACTGGGAAGCCAGCTTGTCGTTGTTCAGCGGCGCGCGGATGAAACCGCGCTGGGTGCCGTCCGGGCCGATGATCACCAGATTGCCGCTGTGGTCGACGGTGTAGTTCTCCTGGCTGGTGTCGGCCGGGATGAAGGGGATGCTGACGCCATTGGCCAGTTTCTGGATGTCGTCCTGGGCGCCGGTCAGGCCCTGGAAGCCGGCATCGAAGAAGCCCAGGTATTTCTTCAGCTGCTCAGGGGTGTCGCGATGAGGGTCGACCGTCACCAGCACCACGCGCAACCGGTCCCGGGTCTCTGCCGGCAGCATGCCCTGCAGCTGGCGCAGCTGAGCCAGGGTGGCCGGGCAGATGTCAGGGCAGAAGGTGTAGCCGAAGAACAGCAGGCTCCACTTGTCCTTGAGGTTATCCACCGCCACCGTCTGGCCGTCCTGGTTGGTCAGCGACAGCGCCGGCAGGGTACGACTCTGCGGCAGCAGGACGATGCCGGCATCGAGCATGGCCACCTTGTCGGTGCCGTCGCCCTTGCTGTTGAGCACCTTGTTGACGGTCAGGCCCAGCACCAGGGCGACGAAGGCGGCGAGAACGATAACGGTCTTCTGGGTACGGGTCATGCAATCTCTCTTGGACAGGGCTAGCGCTACAGGTTGAGCAGCAGGTAATGATCGGCCAGCAGGGCGATGAACAGCAGAAACAGGTACCAGATACTGTACTTGAAGGTATTGATCGCCGCGTGCGGCCGGCTGTCACGGTACAGCACCCAGGCCCAGAACATGAAGCGCCCGCCCAGCACCAGTGCGGCCGCCAGATAGAGCGGCCCACTCATGTGGATGGCATAGGGCAACAGGGTCACCGCCAGCATCACCGCGGTGTACAGCAGGATGTGTACCTTGGTGTAGTGCTCGCCATGAGTGACCGGCAGCATGGGGATGTCGGCCTTGGCATATTCGGCCTTGCGGTGAATGGCCAGGGCCCAGAAGTGCGGCGGCGTCCAGGCGAAGATGATCAGCACCAGCAGCAGCGGCTCGGCGCTGACATGGCCGGTCACCGCCACCCAGCCGAGCAGCGGTGGCGCAGCGCCCGCCAGGCCGCCGATGACGATGTTCTGCGGCGTGGCGCGCTTGAGAAAGCCGGTATAGAGCACCGCGTAACCGAGCAGCGAGGCGAGGGTCAGCCAGGCCGCCAGCTCGTTGGTGAAGGCCAGCAGCAAGGCCATGCCGGCCACGGCCAGCGCCAGGGCAAAGCTCAGCGCGGCGGGCACCGAGACCCGTCCGGCAGTGACCGGGCGCTTGTGAGTACGGGCCATGATCGAGTCGATGCGCCGGTCCACCACATGGTTAACCGCCGCCGCCGCGCCGGCGCACAGGCCGATGCCGAGGTTGCCGAACAGCAACACAGTCCAGGGCACACCGGCGCGGGTGGCGAGGAACATGCCGACCAGCGAGGTGATCAGCATCAGCAGCACGACTCGAGGCTTGGTCAGTTCGAGGTAGTCGCGCCAGCTGGCGCTCTCGGAATGGACACGCGACAGAGTAGCCATGATGTCTCTCCTCTTTTTATTTACCCGCCGCTGCCAGAGCACGCACGGATGCCTGCGATTGCGGCACCCGGACCTGACCTGTACTGCGCAGGCGATAGTTGATCAGTACCAGCACCAGCAACAGCGCGGCGCCACCGGCGTTATGCGCCACCGCCACCGCCAGCGGCAGATGCAGCAGCACGTTGCTCACGCCCAGGCTGACCTGCACGGCCAGCGCCAGCAGCAGCAAGCCGGCCAGACGACCGAGGCCGGCGACTCGCAGGCGCCAGGCCAGCAGCAGCAGCACCAGGCTGAGCCCCACGGCGCCGAGCCGGTGAGTCATGTGAATGGCGGTACGCGCATCGCTGTCCAGCTGGCCGCCGAGGTAGTTGGGGCCGATGTGTTGGGTCAGATGGAAGCCGTTGGCGAAGTCCATCGCCGGCCACCACTCGCCATGGCAGGTCGGCAGATCGACGCAAGCCACTGCCGCGTAGTTGGAGCTGACCCAACCGCCCAGGGCGATCTGACACACGACCAAGAGCAGGGCCAGGCCGGCGAGTGCCCGCAAACGCCGAGGTACCACTGGCAGTGCCGGCAGCGCAGCGGACAGGCGCAGGCACAGGAGGAATGACAACGACAGGGTGGCGAAGCCGCCGAGCAGGTGCGCTGTGACCACCTGCGGCCAGAGCTGCAGGGTCACCGTCCACATGCCGAAGGCGGCCTGGGCGATCACCACGCCAAGCAGCAGCAGCGGTAGTTTCAGCGGCTGCCCGTCTTGCCCGCGGCGGCGCAGGGCGTGCACGGCCAGGCCGAGGATGACCAGACCGAGACTGCCGGCGAAGTAGCGGTGGACCATCTCGTTCCAGCCTTTCTCCACTTCCACAGGTGCCTCGGGGAAACGCGCCTCGGCGATAGCCTGCTTGTGCTCGCTCATTGGTACGCCGATGAAACCGTAGCAGCCCGGCCAGTCAGGGCAACCGAGGCCCGCGTGGGTTAACCGGGTATAGGCGCCTAACAGCACCACGACAACCGTCAGGGCCATGGCGAAAAGGGCCAGGCGGTAGCCGGGCAGAGACTTGCGTTCATTCATCCGGGGCCTCTCTTGTTCTTCTTATGCCGAAAGCAGGGCCGTCTTGCGAGCCAGGGCCAGGTTGACCATGGACAGGCTCTCAACCGATCTGCGAGAGCTTTAGCAACAGGCGCAGGTCGGTGAGGATGTCCTTGCCCTTGGTCTTGGCGTCGTAACGCAACACCAGGTTGCCGTGCGGGTCGACGATCCACAGCTGAGCCCCCTCGCTCGAAGGCACCTGCTGCCGGTAGGCCATGTCATCCAGGCTGTAACGCCCGAGCTGCGGATATTCGCGCTGCAATTGCTGTTCATAGGCGTCGCTCAGAGGCCGAGCCACCGCCAGACCATGAGCGGCACGCGAGACATCGCGATTGAGGCCGATATGAATCTGCCGGGCGGCATACACCAACTGGCGGCATTCCTCGGCGCAGTCGCCGGGCGCGGTGACCAGCAACTGCCAGCGTCCCTCGTCGGCGCCCCGCACGCCGATATCCGCCAGCTGGGTGCCATCGCCGACAAGCGTGCCGTGGTAATTGCGCCCATCCGGCACCCAGAAACGCCACTGGTACATGAAAGTGGCAAGCACCATCGGGCCGATGGCCAGCAACAGCAGCATGATCAACTGCAGGCGACCGCGACGCCGCTTTACAACAGCCTGGGTGGGCAGTTCTGGAGTCAGGGTGGTGTTCATGGCTGCTCTCCTGCAGGAACGACTCGCGAGCGGGCGTTGTGCCAGCCGAGATAGAGGTAAAGACAGAACAGGGCCGCCGCCAGGGCGAACCACTGCACGGCATAGCCGCTGTGTTTTTCCGGGCCCATGGCCACCAGCGGCCACTGCGCCTGATAAGCCGCCGGGCCAGGCTCCAGGCGTACCTCGTAGGCCAGGCCACCGCGACCCAGCTGGCGCCACAGGCGTTCCGGCTCCACGGCGGTGATCAGCCGCGGCCAGTCGCCGCTGTGCGGATCGGCCTGCAGCTGGAAGGCGCTACCCAGCGGCACATAGACCCGCGCCTGCAGCGCCAGCGGTTGCTCAGGCGTGGTGAACTGCGGGGGTGTACGTCGATCCGGCCAGGGCAGCCAGCCGCGATTGACCAGCAGCCACAGGCCGCTGCCCTGGTCGTAGAAGGGTTGCAGCAACTCGACCCCGACCTGGCCATCGCGCATGCGGTTGTCCAGCAGCAGACTATGGCGTTCGTCGAACTGGCCGTGCAGGCGAATGCGCAGATGAGCCAGATCGCTTCGTCGCTCCAGCTCGGTCACGGTGATGGGCTCGGCCTGACGCCGGGCCTCGAACTCGGCCAGCAGCTCGCGTTTCTCCTCGGCCCGCGACAACTGCCAGAAGCCCAGGCTGACCAGTAGCGGCAGCAACAGGACAACCACCAGGCTGGGCAGCCAGCCGGGACGGAAGCCGTTCATAGGCTGTTGCCGAGTAACGGCAATGGGCTGGCTATACTGCAACGACACATCGATTCCCCCATCCCCCGGAGTCACGCATGCTCAAGGCCGCGATCATCCTCCTGCTGCTGGCCACAATGGTCAGCCTGTTCAGTGGCCTGTTCTTCCTGGTCAAGGACGAGGGCCACGGCTCGCGAGTGGTCAATTCGCTGAGCGTACGGGTCACGCTGACCGCCATCACCGTGGCGTTGATCGCCTGGGGCTTCTACAGCGGCCAGCTGGTCAGTCACGTGACCTGGTAAACCACCTCAGAGCACGTAGACGAAGATAAACAGCCCCAGCCAGACCACGTCGACGAAGTGCCAGTACCAGCTGGCCGCCTCGAAGCCAAAGTGCTTCTCGGAATCGAAGTGGCCCTTGTGGATACGCACCAGCATCACCGTCAGGATCAGCGCGCCCATGGTCACGTGGGCACCATGAAAGCCGGTGAGCATGAAGAAGGTGGCGCCGTAGATGCCCGAGCCCAAGGTCAGCCCGAGCTCGGTGTAGGCCTCGATGTATTCCTCGACCTGCAGCACCAGGAACGCCACGCCAAGGAGGATGGTCAGGGCCAGCCACAGCTTGAGCGGCCCGCGCTTGTCCTTCTTCAGCGCATGGTGGGCGAAGGTCACGGTGAAACTGGAGGTCACCAGCAGGATGGTATTGATCAGCGGCAGGTGCCAGGGATCGATCACCGCC
The DNA here is from genome assembly GCF_043102245.1 of Pseudomonas sp. zbq_18. Classification (NCBI taxonomy): domain Bacteria; kingdom Pseudomonadati; phylum Pseudomonadota; class Gammaproteobacteria; order Pseudomonadales; family Pseudomonadaceae; genus Pseudomonas; species Pseudomonas sp. zbq_18. Next base: position 168,642 of record NZ_JBICIT010000022.1, read on the forward strand.
GTCGGGGGCGGGAACAGTTTTGAGTCCGGGTTATTGAGCAGCGGCCAGCTGTACTCGAAGCCCTCCCACAGCATGTTGGTCACGCCTTTGTCGCCTTCGCCACCGAGCCAGGGGCCGGCCCACATGCGGATGTAGAACAGCGCACCGAAGAAGGCTGCGAAGAACATCACCTCGGAGAAGATGAACCAGCTCATGCCCCAGCGGAACGAACGGTCCATTTGCGGGCTGTAGAGGCCGGCGCGGCTTTCCTTGATCACATTGCCGAACCAGCCGAACAGCATGTAGGCGAGGATCAGGCCGCCGACGAAGAAGATCAGCGGGCCGTTGGAGTCGGCACGCTCGGCCTTCATGTCGTTGAACCAGGTGGCGACCCCGTACACCGACACCAGCATGCCGAGGGTGGCGATGATCGGCCATTTGCTCTGGGCAGGGACGTAGTAGTTCTCGTGACTCGACATTTGTTGTTCTCCTTATGGAGCCTGGGTCACCTGCGCCACGGGTGGCTTGCGCGCAGTGATATCGAACAGGGTGTAGGCCAGGGTCAGGTGCTTCACTTCCTTGGGTAGGTCACGGTCGACGATGAAGCGCACGGGCATCTCGATGCGCTCGCCGGGTTGCAGCACCTGCTGGGTGAAGCAGAAGCACTCGGTCTTGTGGAAGAACGCTGCAGCCTTGGACGGTGCCACGCTGGGGATGGCCTGGGCGGTCATCGGCTTGTCGGTCGGGTTGTAGGCGATGAACAGCATCTCGTTGCTGGCGCCGGCCTGCACCGTCAACTCGTCGGCTTGTGGGCCGAACTCCCAGACCATGTCGGCCGCGTTGGTGGCGAGGAACTGCACGCGCACCTGGCGGGCCTCGTCCACCGCCTGCTCGCCCTGGTAGGCCCCGGCGGTCTTGCCGTTGATGCCGAAGGCCTGGCACATCACGTCGTAGATCGGCACCAGGGCAAAACCGAAGGCGAACATGCAGGCCACCACCAGCAGCAGGCGGGTGACCAGACGCTTGGTGCTCAGGCTTTCGCTCATGAGCGGGCTCCTACTTCACTTCCGGTGGCGTGCTGAAGGTGTGATACGGCGCCGGTGACGGCACCGTCCACTCCAGACCGTCGGCACCGTCCCACGGTTTGTCGCCCGCGGGCTTGCCGCCGCGAATGCACTTGATGACGATGAACAGGAAGAGGAACTGGGTGACTCCGAAGGTGAAGGCACCTACCGAGGAGATCATGTTGAAGTCGGCGAACTGCAGGTTGTAGTCGGGAATCCGCCGCGGCATGCCGGCCAGCCCCACAAAGTGCATGGGGAAGAACGCCAGGTTCATGCCGATGAAACTCATCCAGAAGTGCAGTTTGGCCAAGGTCTCGTCGTACATGTGCCCGGTCCACTTGGGCAGCCAGTAGTAAGCCGAGGCGAAGATGCCGAAGATCGCACCGGGCACCAGCACATAGTGGAAATGCGCCACCACGAAGTAGGTGTCGTGGTACTGGAAGTCCGCCGGGGCGATGGCCAGCATCAGGCCAGAGAAGCCGCCGATGGTGAACAGAATCACGAAGGCCACGGCGAACAACATCGGCGCCTCGAACGTCATCGAGCCCTGCCACATGGTGCTCACCCAGTTGAACACCTTCACCCCGGTGGGCACGGCGATCAGCATGGTGGCGTACATGAAGAACAGTTCACCGGTCAGCGGAATGCCCACGGTGAACATGTGGTGCGCCCAGACGATGAACGACAGGAAGGCGATCGAGGCGGTGGCGTAGACCATCGAGGTGTAGCCGAACAGCGGCTTGCGCGCGAAGGCCGGGATAATCGAGCTGACGGCGCCGAAGGCCGGCAGGATCATGATGTACACCTCGGGGTGGCCGAAGAACCAGAATACGTGCTGGAACAGTACCGGATCACCGCCGCCAGCCGCGTTGAAGAAGCTGGTGCCGAAGTGGATGTCCATCAGCATCATGGTCACGCAACCGGCCAGCACCGGCATCACCGCGATCAGCAGGAAGGCAGTGATCAGCCAGGTCCAGACGAACAGCGGCATCTTCATCAGGGTCATGCCTGGGGCGCGCAGGTTGAGAATGGTGGCGATCACGTTGATCGCCCCCATGATCGAGCTGATACCCATCAGGTGGATGGCGAAGATGAAGAAGGTCACCGACTCCGGCGCGTAGGTGGTCGACAGCGGTGCGTAGAAGGTCCAACCAAAGTTCGGTCCGCCACCTTCCATGAACAGCGTGCTGACGAGCAGGCCGAAGGCTGCCGGCAGCAGCCAGAAGCTGAAGTTGTTCATTCGCGGCAGGGCCATGTCCGGCGCACCGACCATCAGCGGAATCATCCAGTTGGCCAGGCCGACGAAGGCCGGCATCACTGCGCCGAACACCATGATCAGGCCATGCATGGTGGTCATCTGGTTGAAAAACTCCGGCTGCACGAGCTGCAGGCCCGGCTGGAACAGCTCGGCGCGGATGACCATGGCCATCGAGCCGCCGAGCAGGAACATGGCAAAGCTGAACCACAGGTACATCGAGCCGATGTCCTTGTGGTTGGTGGTCAGCACCCAGCGCATCAGACCCTTGGCCGGGCCGTGATGATGGTCATGGCCGGCATGACCATGCTCTTTGTGCGAGTCGATCACTGCACTCATGTCATTTCTCCTCGGCCTGCTTGAGCTCAAGCACTTCTTTCGGCGTCACCATGTCGTTCATGGCGTTACCCCAGGCATTGCGCTCGTAGGTGATGACGGCGGCGATATCCACTTCCGACAGTTGCTTGCCGAAGGCCGCCATGGAGGTGCCCGGCTTGCCGTGGAAGACGATATCCAGGTGCCCCTCTTTTGGCCCGATGGCAATCGGCGAACCCTTGAGTGCCGGGAACATCGGCGGCATACCCTGACCCTCGGCCTGGTGGCAGGCGGCGCAGCTGGTTTTGTAGACTTTCTCGCCACGCTCGACCAACTCTTCCAGCGTCCACTCCTTGCTGGTCAGCTCCTTGAGTTTGGCGGCCTCTTCCTTGCGTAAAGCCAGCCACTCGGCGAAGTCTTCCTTGCTCTTGGCATCGACCACCACCGGCATGAAGCCATGGTCCTTGCCACACAGTTCGGTGCACTGGCCACGGTAGATGCCGGGCTCGTCGATGCGCGTCCAGGATTCGTTGACGAAGCCGGGAATGGCGTCCTTCTTCACCGCCAGCGCCGGCACCCACCAGGAGTGAATCACGTCGGCTGCGGTAATCAGGAAGCGCACCTTGGTACCGACCGGCACCACCAGCGGCTCATCCACCTCCAGCAGGTAGTGCTCGTCCTTCTCCGCCTTGTTGTGGATCTGCTCGCTGGGCGTGGCCAGGTTGCTGAAGTATTCGACATCCTGCCCCAGATACTTGTAGTGCCACTTCCACTGGTAGCCGGTGATCTGGATATCCAGCTCGGACTCGGAGGTGTCGTAGATATCGATCAGGGTCTTGGTGGCCGGGATGGCCATGACCACCAGGATGACGAAGGGTACGACGGTCCAGAGAATCTCGACCGTGGTGCTCTCATGGAAATGGGCCGGTTCCTGGCCGGTGGAGCGGCGGTGGATCAGCATCGACCAGAACATCACGCCGAATACCACCACACCGATCACCACACAGATCCAGAAGATGATCATGTGCAGATCGAAGACGGTACGGCTGACCTCGGTGACTCCGGGCGCCATGTTCACCGTCCAGGCGGCGTGCGCCGAGCCGAATACCAGCCACAGCATGAAGCCCATCCAAACGCGTGGATGTCGCATCATCACGGGTTCCCCTCATTGTTCTTGTTATCCCGCCGGTCAAGCCTGCGGCTTAGGGATCGACCTTGCCGATACTGCTGGCCACCACTGTCGAAACCTCTCCGTGCCGTAGCCCGTCCGGTTCCATCAGGTAACGCCTTGCGAGTTCGAGTATAGACAGGGGAAGAGAGTGCACAACGAAGTCAGAAAAATAACGCCCGATTTCCGCTACCGCCTGCAGCCCTTGATTGACGCGGCCTGGGCCGAATCAAAGGTTATTTCATATAGCGCTTGCTCATAAACATTAACTAAATATGACAATCCGATCTTAGTCGTAGACCATGGCCGACTAAGGTGAAGTCTCGCTTGCCTCATGTCCTTGTTCAGGAGCCGTCATGAACACACCCGCGCTGCGCCAACAGATCCGTCTTGCCCTGGAGCAAGAAGCCGCCACGGGGCAGCTTGCTCGTCAGCTGGAGCAGCAGCTGAGCGGCCTGCACCCCAGTATCCAGCTGCCCGCCAGCGACGCCCATGGCGTGCTGCAACGCTTCGTCAGGGCTTACGTCGAGCAGGTTCCTGATGTGCTCGATGCCGCCAATAGCGTCGCCCGTGATGCGGGGATCGAGGCGCAGGTGAAACCGGTGCTGAAACTGGCCGAGCAGTTTTTCCTCAGCCCGCCGCCCCTGATGGAGGGCCATCATGGTCTGGATGCCCTGCTCGACGAGGCCTACCTGGCCCATCGCCTGGTGGAGGAGGTCAACGACCGCTACATCGCCCACCTCGGCCAGCCGCTGATTCCGCTGGACACCACCGTGGCCAACGTAATCGCCCACCAGCTGATCGGCGAGCCCTTCGCCAACCAGCTGGACCAGGCCGTGCACCATGCTCTGGAAGGAATGCTGGATGAAGAGGTATTCCGGCAGGACTCCGTCCAGGAATACCGTGCTCGCCTGAGCAGCCCGAAAACCCTGGCAGCCTGGCAGAACTGGCCCTGCCTGTCGCGGCAACTGGGCGTGGAACTGGGTCTTCCGGCCTGAATTCCCGCCTGCGTCTTCTGCCCAACCCCGAGGCATCCCGCACCTGAGTGGTGCGGCACGCCAAGCGCAGCGCCCCCTCCTCTCGCCTACGCGGTTTCGCCGCGCCGCCCAGCTATGTTGCTGATTTTGATCGGTAACTGTCGCCAAGCCTTCACATTTCTCTGGCAGCCTCGCGTACAGCAGCTCAGGTCAAAGCGGATTTTTGCGAGTTGGTACGCTCTGTGCTGAACCCCTTATGCCCGCTCAACGGATGAGACGGACAACCGGATTGCGACCAACAGCAAGCCTGCAACCGCGAGGGTGCAAAGGAGCAACAGGATGGAGACGGGAAGCTCACGCAGTACCTTTTGGTATCTGCTGCAATGCAAGCCACGCCAGGATGGACGGGCTGTCCTCAACTTGCAGAACCAGGGTTATCAAGTCTTTAACCCGCAGATTCGTCGCGAGTCGCCAGGTACGACGCGCCGGCCGGAAGCCACCGAGCCGCTGTTCCCAGGCTATCTGTTCATTCGCCTGGCCGAGCAGGACAACTGGGCGCCATTGCGCTCGACACGAGGCGTCAGCCGGGTGGTGAGCTTCAACAACATCCCGGCCAGGGTGACGGACGAAATGATCGCCGGTATCGAGGAGCGTTGCCGGCAGCCGTTCGTTCGCAAACCTCACGCAGCGGGCGACCGGGTGCTCATCACCCAGGGCCCGCTGCAGATGCTGGAAGGCATCTTCCTGTCCATGAACGGACAGCAGCGCGTACTGATTCTGTTGCAGTTGCTGAATCGCAAACAACCGGTGCAGTTGCCGATTGACCACATAAGAAGCGCCTGATCGCTTCACCCAAAGCCTGTGGATGTCAGCAGTCGTAGTTCCCGAAGGCTAGCAGTGAGCCCCCGTAGCAGGGGCGACGCAGTAGCACATTAACCGCTTTCACTTGCCAGCTTCGTTCTCAGGGGACTGACGATCAACCTTGGGGCGGTAGCGTGCCTGAAAGCCAACGGGCCAGACGCCTGAAGGAGCTGTATCCCATGCGCACACTGATCCTCTCCCTCTCTCTCGCGGCAGTCACGCCACCTCTGGCTGCCGACCCGCAGACCACCCAGGCCCTGATCGCCGCGGGCGTGGTCATGACTCCCGAGCACGCCCGGGCAGTTGACGAGGCGCCGCCCGAGCAGCTGCTGCAGGTCATCGCCGAGCTAGTGGCGGCCGCACCGGGCAAGGCCGCCCTGGTCGCCGAAGTGCTCATCACCCGTCAGCCCGAGCAGGCCGCCGCGATCACTCGCACCCTGGCTTTGGCGGCCCCCGCGCAGCGCAATGCCATCTTCATTGCCGCGCTGCTGGCCGCTCCCGAGCAGTCCGCACTGATTGCCGAGACCCTCTCCGAACTGGCGCCCACAGCCGCCGGTGACGAGGCGCCCACCTTTGCCGCACTGGCAGGGATGCCCTCGGGCGCCGAATCCGGCACCGGTGGCAGCAGCGGCGACGCGCGCCTGGCCGCCAGCCCCAACTGATCTTTCCTGTCAGACGCCAGCTAAGGATTCGCCATGCGTCTCTGCGGTCTACTCACGGCCTGCGCCATCGGCAGTACCACGCCCGCCTGGGCGATCACCCCGAAGAACTTCGATGTCCACGGCCTGGACTTCGTCCCCACCCTGGAGGTGCAGGAGAGCTACGACGACAACTTCCGCGCGCTCAGCGAGGATGTCGAGTCTTCCTGGATCACCACCCTGAAACCGGCCTTCAGCCTCACCGCCGAAGACCGCAACAGTGCCTACCGGTTGAGCTACCAGGCCGTCAGCGAGCACTACCATAGCGCTGCGGATGCCAGTAACACCGATCACGATGCCAAGCTGGAAAGCATCCTCGCCTTCGACGCGCGCCAGCGCCTGCACCTGGAAGCCGGTTACAAGCGCCAGGAAGACACCGCCTCCACCGCGGTCAACCGTGAGAACGACAAGTACCACAGCAGCCGGTTTTCCGGGCGCTACGACTACGGTGCCCGGACCGCGATCAACCAGCTCAGCCTGGCCGTCAGCCAGGAGCGCCTGCGCTACGACAACAGCGGCGAGATCAATGCCGACAAGGATCGCGACACCCTCGCCCTGACCGGCACCTGGACGCACGCCCTTGGCGGCAGCACCCGGGCCCTGCTGGAGCTGCGCCACAGCGATTTCGACTACACCCTGGCCGACAGTCGGCGCAACAGCACCAACCAGGCACTGCTGGCCGGCGCCATCTGGGAAGCCACGGCGCGCACCACCGGCAAGGTCCGCATCGGCTACGAGCAGAAGGACTTCGATGATCCGCGGGTCGACGACCTCGACAGCCCCATGTGGGAAGTCGGTCTGGACTGGGCGCCGCGCACCTACTCCGTGTTCACCCTCAACGCCCGTCGGGCCTTCGACGAAGGCGACGACGGCTCCGATGCGGTGAAAACCACCAGCACCGAGCTGCTCTGGCGGCACGAATGGACCAGCCGCCTGAGCAGCAACCTCAGCTTCGGCCTCAGCCGCCAGGTCTACGAGGGCCAGGAGCGCGACGACGACATCAGCAGCGCCAGCCTCAGCCTGACCTATGCCGTGCGCCGCTGGCTCGACATCAGCCTCGGCTACCGCTACCGCAAGAACGATTCCTCGGTCGAGCTGGAAAGCTACGAGCGCAACATCTACCTGCTCAGTCTCACCGGCAGCTTCTAGTGCCGATAGCCCGCGAGAACGACATGTCACTTCCACGCCTGTTTCTTCTGCTCGGCCTGCTGCTGGCCCAGCCGCTGCTGGCCGATAACGCGAGCCGCTACCACCTGGCCTCCGGCGATGTGATCCGCATCAACGTGTTCGGCGAGCCCGACCTGAGCTTTGCCGAAATCCGCCTCAACGACACCGGCACCTTCTCCTACCCCTTCATCGGTCAGGTGCAGGCACGCGGCAAAACCGCTAGCGAAGTCGAACGCCTGATCACCGAACAGCTGCGCGACGGCTATCTGGTCGATCCCAAGGTCACGCTCAGCGTCATCACCTACCGCGAGTTCTACATCAGCGGTGAAGTGCAGAAGCCCGGCGGCTACCCCTATCAACCGGGCCTGACGCTGGACCGCGCCATTGCCCTGGCCGGCGGCATGACCGAGCGCGCCTCGACCAACCGCGTAACCATCACGCGCAGCAGCGGCGAATCGCGCCAGATCGAAAAGGCCAACCTCGATACCGCCATCCTGCCGGGCGACACCATCACCATCGACCAGGGTTTCTTCTGACTCATGGACCATAGCCGCAGCCTCATCATCGATCGCACACTGGCGAACCGCGCCACGCCCGAGGACGACGACAGCATCGACCTGCTCAGGTTGTGGCGTACCGTCTGGCGGGCGAAGTGGAACATTGGCGCCTTTGTCGTCACCGTCACCATGCTCGCCGTGCTGCTGGTGCTCAACATGACGCCGCAGTACCAGGCCGGCGCCACCCTGCTGATCGAAGAGCGCAACCCCAAGGTGCTGTCGTTCCAGCAGATGTACGACTCCGCTGCCAGCGGCGGCAGCGAATACCTGCTGACCCAGCTCGGCCTGCTGCAATCACGGGCCCTGGCCGAACGCGTGGTCGACAAGCTGAACCTGGACCAGCACCCGCTGTTCGATCCGCGGCAGCAGCCGCAACCGGCATTCGACCCACGCGCCTGGCTCAAGAGCGCGCAGCTGTCCCAGCTGCTCCCTGGCGCCACGCCGCAAGAGCTGGAGCCGGAACCGACCATCAGCGACGAAATGGCCTTCACTGCCGCCACTTACGCGCTGAGGCAACGGATCAACGTCAACGCCGTCGGCAAAAGCCAGCTGATCTCGGTGGGTGTCGAACTGCCGGACGCGCAACTGGCGGCCCAGGTCGCCAACGCCCTGGCCGAAAGCTTCATCGAAAGCCAGCTGGAGGCCAGCATGAATACAGCGCTGGCCACGGCCGGCTGGATGAACAACCGCCTGGAAGAGCTGCGGGAAAAACTGCAGAACGCGGAGAACGCACTGCAGGCCTATCGCGAGCAGGAAGGCCTGGTGGACGTCGACGGCGTGTCCACCATCAGCGCCAACGAACTGGCCCTGACCAGCAATCGCATGATCGATGCCCGGCGCCAGCGGGCCGAGGCGGAAAGCCAATACCGCCAGGTGCAGTCCCTGGCGCGCGGCGACCTCGACCGAGCGGCCAGCGAGCCCGCCGTGCTGGGCAACCCGCTGATCCAGCAGTTCAAGGCCGATCAGGCGCGGGCGCAGGCCAAGGTCGAGGAACTGTCGCGACGCTACGGCGAGAAGCACCCGACCATGCTCGCCGCGCGTTCGGAGCTGGCCGCCGCCACCTCCAGCCTGCGCGAGCAGGTCAAGCAGGTGGTGGCCGGTATTGAACGCAACTACCAGCTGGCGGTGGCCAACGAGAATTCCCTGCGCCAGTCCTATGACCGCAACAAGGTGCAGATCCAGGAAATCTCCCGCAAGGAATTCAAGCTGCGCGAGCTGCAGCGCGACGTCGACAGCAACCGCACCCTCTATGAAACCTTCCTCACCCGCCTCAAGGAAACCGCGGCCACCTCGGACATCGACTCGGCCAATGCGCGCATCATCGACCACGCCATGCCGCCACTGCGCCCGGCCAAGCCGCGCAAGAGCCTGATCGTGGCGATCGCCATCGTTCTCGCCAGCATCGTCGGCGTCGGCCTGACCCTGCTGCTCGAAGCCCTGAACAACACCTTCAAGTCGCCGGAGGACGTCGAAACCAAACTCAATGCACCGGTACTCGGCATCGTGCCGCTGGTGCCGCGCAAGCAGCGCCACAAGGTGATGCACCTGTTCGAGCAGGACGCCGACAAGTACTTCTGCGAGTCGATCCGCACCCTGCGCACCAGCCTGGTGCTGTCGGCCATGGATACGCCACGGCCCATCGTGCTGGTGACCTCCAGCCTGCCCGACGAGGGCAAGAGCACCGTGGCCACCAACCTGGCCAGTTCCATGGCGCACCTGGAAAGCGTGCTGCTGGTCGACGCCGACCTGCGCCGCCCAACCCTGGCGCGCAACTTCGACCTGCCGGTCGGCACCCCCGGCCTGGCCAACCTGATCGCCGGCACGGCAACCCTGGACGAATGCCTCAAGCGCATCGGCAACATCGACGTCCTGCCCGCCGGCATGGTGCCGCCCAACCCGCTGGAGCTGCTGTCCTCGCCACGCCTGGCGCAGCTGCTGGAAACCCTCAAGGGGCGTTACCAGCGCATCATCATCGACTCACCACCGACCCAGGCGGTCAGCGACACCCTGCTGCTGGCCACCCACTCCAGCGCGCTGATCTATGTCATTCGCGCGCACAGCACGCCGATTCCGCTGGTGCAGAAAGGCGTCGGTCAGCTGCTGCAGAACAACGCCCCGGTGACCGGCATGGTGCTCAACCAGGTCAATCTGAAATCCGCCGGCAAGTACAACTACGACTACGCCAAGCACTACAGCGCCTACGCCACCAGCGCACCGAGCAACTGATGATCGACCTGCACACGCACCTGCTGCCCGGGCTCGACGATGGCGCGCCGGATCTTGCCAGCGCGCTGGAAATGGCCCGCTTCGCCGCGGCCTGCGGCACCACCCACCTGATGTGCACGCCGCACCTGCATCTGGGCCGCTACGACAACTGCGCCGCCGGCATCGCCGCGGCGCTGGCGAGCTTTAGCGGCGCCCTGGCCGACGCCGGCATCGCCCTGCAGGTCAGCGCCGCAGCCGAGGTCCGTTTCGACAGCGAACTGATGCCCCTCGCCCTGGCCGGCAAGCTGCCTTGCCTGGGGTACTGGCAGGGTCGCCAACTGCTCCTGCTGGAACTGCCGCACAGCCATGTGCCGGCCGGCACCATCCAGCTGGCGCGCTGGCTGATGGACCATGGCCTGCAGCCGATGATCGCCCACCCCGAGCGCAACAAGGGCCTGATGAGCCGGCCGGAGCTGCTGCGACCGCTGCTGCAACTGGGCTGTCCGCTGCAGGTCACCGCCGGCTCGCTGGCCGGCCGCTTCGGTGAAAGAGCCCAGGCGCTGGCCGAACGCCTGCTGCTGGAAGGCCAGATCACCGTACTGGCCAGCGATGCCCACAACCTCAGGGTACGCCCGCCCAACCTGCTGCCCGGGCTGACTGCCGCCATCCAGCTGGTGGGCGAGCCGGCCGCCCGGCGCCTGGTCGAGGACAACCCATGGCGAATCACCGAGACGCATTTCAGCCAAAGCGCCGCCTAGGCACCACGCCGAGCTACGTCCGCCACGTCAGGCCGCCCACTCCCGCCTCGCCCCTGCAGCGCCTGGTGCTGGTGGCGGTGGCCGCGGTGGCGCTGGCGATGCTGGCACTGGCGCTGCGCATGCTCGACGCGGCGCTCGCCGCAAGCCGCAGCGAGCAGTACCTGCAGCACTGGCAGCGGCAGGCTCGCGAGCCCGCGGCGCAGGCCTGGCAGGCGGCCTTCAGCGCCGCCCAACGGGCCGTGGAGCGCTATCCGGTGGCCAGCGGCCGCTACCTGGACCGCCTCGGCCAGGTACAGGCCTGGCGTCACATGCAACAACCCGTCGGCGCCCTGCTGGCCGCCGAGTCACGCCGCGCCGCCCTGGAGGCCTACCAGCGCGCGCTGGCAGTAAGGCCGACCTGGCCCAACACCTGGGCCCGCGTGGCCCACACCCACTACGCCCTGGGCGACACGTCGGCGTCCTTCGTCCAGGCACAGGAGCAAGCCAATCGGTTGGGCCCCTACCGCCCGGCCGTGCAGGGAGAGCTTGCCAGCATCGGCCTGCGCAACTGGCCGCAGCTGAGCGCTACACAACGCGTCACCACCCTCGAATCGGCGCACCGGGTTCTCAACGGGCGCACCGATGCAGCTCGAGAGCTACTCGACCTGGCCCAGACCCTGGGCCTGCAGGACATGCTCTGTCACGGCGCCCCGCCTGCGGCGGCCGCGCTGTGCAAATACCGAGGTATACGCATATGACGTCGCAACACAGCATCCTCATGGCCAATCGACGCGGACTGACCTTCTGGGGGCAGTGGCTCGCCGCCATGCTCATGACCAACCTGGTGCTCGGCGCCCTGGTGATGTGGCGCTTTGCCGAGCTGCCCAGCGAGTATCGCCTGCTCAGCGTACTGACCATCCTGGGTTCGGTGCCCTGCTACGGCCTGCTGCATGTCTATCACAAGCGCAACGGCATGCTGTCCGGCCTCGCCCGGCTGCTGGCCGCATGGGTGCTGCTGCTCGGCGGCCTGCTGATCATGAGCTATGCGACCAAGACCACCGACAACTATTCCCGCGAACTGATGTTCACCTGGGCCGTGCTCGGCTTCCTGGTGCAGGCCTGTACCTACCTGCCGCTGCACATGCTCACCCGCCTGCATTCACGCAGGCTGCGCAAGGACCGCCGCTCGGTGATCGTCGGCACCGGCGGGCTGGCCCAGGAGCTGGCGAAGAAGCTGACCCACCCCAATCGCGTGCCGCTGGTCGGGCTGATCGCCACCGAGTCGGGGCAGGACCGCGGCGAAAGCGAGCTGCCGGTGCTGGGCAGCCTGGTCAACCTGCGCGCGATCATTGCCCGCCAGCAGATCCGCCGGGTCTACATCGCCCTGCCGCTCGACGAGATCAGCCATATCGAAGGCATCTACATCGACCTGCTCGACATGGGCGTGGACGTGGTCTGGATTCCCGACTTCGGCAGTATGCTGCTGCTCAACCAGTCGGTCGCCGAGATCGAGCACATGCCGGCGATCTATCTGAACGAAAGCCCGCTCAGCTCGCACCCCGCCGCACTGTTCGCCAAGGAGGCCATGGAACGCAGCCTGGCGCTGCTCGCCATCATCCTGCTCAGCCCGGTGATGATCGCCACCGCCATCGCGGTGCGCCGCTCCTCGCCCGGCCCCATCCTGTTCAAGCAGGAGCGCCACGGCTGGAACGGTGAAGTCATCAAGGTCTGGAAGTTCCGCTCGATGCGCGTGCACGACGACAGCGAGGTCAAGCAGGCCACTCGCCACGATGATCGTGTTACCCCGGTCGGTCGCTTCATCCGCCGCACCTCGATCGACGAGCTGCCGCAGCTGTTCAACGTGCTGTTCGGCGAGATGGCCCTGGTCGGCCCCCGCCCACACGCGGTGACCCACAACATCTATTACACCGACAAGATTCGCGCCTACATGGCCCGCCACCGGATCAAGCCGGGCATCACCGGCCTGGCGCAGATCACCGGCCACCGCGGCGAGACCGAGACCGTCGACAAGATGCAGCAGCGGGTCAACCAGGACCTCAACTACATCAACCAGTGGTCGCTGTGGCTGGACATCAAGATCCTGATCAAGACGCCGTTCAGCCTGCTGTCGAAAAACATCTACTGAGCGCACGGACGCCACCTCATGGATGCCTTGCCCATCGTCGCCTTCTGGGCCCTTGCACTCTACGGTCTGCTCGGCAAACCCACGGTGTTGCTGTACCTGTTCTTCGGCTCGATGCCGTTTGGTGCATTTGCCGTGGTGCCGCCGCAGCTCACCTCCGGGCTGACGCTGACGCCGACCCCCATGGTGGTGGTGCTGATCATCCTGCGCACCCTGGGCAGCCTGGTGGGCATGCGCTTCTTCCTGCAGTCGGCATTGAGCCCGCGACGCGCGCTGCTGCTGTTCCTGTTCTGGATCGTGGCGCTGTTCACCACGCTGTTCATGCCGTTTCTGTTCTACGGCGAAGTCAACGTGATTCCCATGCGCCGGCTGCTGCCCACCGATGGCATTCCGCTGGAGCCCGGCGCGCAGAATTTCTCCCAGATGATCTACCTGAGCCTCTCGATTCTCGCCGTGTTCGCCTTCACCCGCCTGCTGCTCCGGGCCGATGCCCTGCAGGCCGCACTCAGGGCCATGTGCCTGGGCGCGGTACTGGTGGTGCTCACCGGGTTGCTCGACTACGCCAGCCTGTATGTCCCTATCAGCCCGCTGCTCGAACCTTTCCGCACGGCGAGCTACACCCTGATGACCGAGGTGGAGATGTTCGGCGGCAAGCGCGTGGTGGGCCTGATGCCCGAGGCCTCGACCTACGGCAGCCTGTGCATCACCTTCCTCGGGCTGATGTATTTCCTGCGCCACACGATGGCCGACCGCTTTCTGCGCGAGAAGGCGGCACCGGCGCTGGTGGCACTGCTGCTGCTGTTCATCTGGCTGTCGACCTCGTCTTCGGCCCTGGTCGGGCTCGGCGTGTTCGGTCTGGTGGCGCTGGCCGAGTGGGCCTGGCGCAAAAGCCATGCCCAGGCCTTGGGCAATCGCGGGCTGGGCTTCGAATTCTGGGCGGCGCTGGCGGCACTGTTCGTGCTCGGCATGGTGCTGGCATTGCAGCCGGGGCTGCTCGACCCCGCCATCCACAAGCTCAATGAAATGGTGTTCAACAAGACCCAGACCTCCTCGTACGAGGAGCGCAGCATGTGGACTGCAGTCGGCTGGAAGGCACTGGCCGATACTTACGGGCTGGGCGTCGGCGTCGGCTCGTCGCGCACGTCCAGCTTCGTCGCAGCGGTGTTCAGCAATACCGGGGTACTGGGCGGCGTGCTGTTCTTCACCTTCGTCGCCCAGGTCTTGCTACGGCCCCTGCCAAGTGATGCCGACCGCCTCAGTCGCTCGCTCATGGTGGGCGTGCGCTGCTGCTTCCTGCCGGCCTTCATCGTCGCCCTGCTGGCCGGCACCTCGGCCGATTTCGGCAGCACCAATGCCTTTCTCTTCGGCATGGCGCTCGCGGTGACGATTCACTGCGGTCGGCTTCATCGCCTGCGCATCGCCGAGCATCTGGCGCACATCACTCGCCCGCGCACGCACGCCCTGGGGGTCGCCCCATGACCAGCCAGCCCAAACTGCGCCCCAGCACCGGCTCGCGCATGGACTTCATCTTCGTCTATGCCGCCTACGTGCTGCGCTATGTCTATCTGCTGCTGCTGATTCCCTTCTACGGCCGTGTGCTGGGCGTCGAAGGCTACGGTGTGGTGCTGGCCGCCATGTCGCTGATGACCATCTGCTGGCGCTTCGTCGAGTGGGGCTTTTCCCAGGTCGGCATTCGCGAACTGGCCACCGCCGGGCCGGAACGCTACGCCCAGCTCTACGGTCAGCACCTCAGCGCACGCGGGCTGCTCTCGCTGCTGGCGGTGCTGGGCGGCGGCGCGGCCATCCTGCTGTCGCCGACGCTGGCGGCACACCCGGTGGCCGGCATCGCCAGCGTGGCCCTGGGAGTGGTCTGCGCCTACAACCTGGGCTGGTACTTCGTCGGCACCGGTCGTCCGCGCATGGGCGTCAAGCCCGAGGTGCTGGGCTTCGTCATCAGCCTGACGCTGGTGTTTAGCCTGGTACAGGACGAAGGTGACGCCGACCTGGCGATACTCGCGCTGCTGTGCTCCGGGGTGGTGTGCCTGGCAATAGCCCATGGCTGGGTGCACAAAGAGGTGCGCGGCGCCCGGTTGTCGGTGAGCAAGGGTTTCGAGCTGATCCGCTCTTCCGGCGCCGTCTTCCTGTTCACCGGCACCTCGGCATTGCTGGTGTCCTCGTCGACCTACCTGCTGAGCATTCTTTCCACGCCGGCCGAGGTGGGTACCTTCGGCGCCGCCGAGCGCCTGGTGGCGGTCGGCCTGAGCGTGATGGGGCCGGCCGGGCAGATCTTCCTGCCGCGTATCACCGCATTGCTGGCCGACGACGTCGACGCCGCCTACCGCCTCATCCGCAAGGCCAGCCTGCTGCTGCTCGGCATCGGTTTTGCCGGCCTCGCCGGCAGCCTGCTGCTGGGGCACTGGGTGATTCCGCTGATTTTCGGCCCCGGCTTCGAGAACAGCGTACGCATGCTGCATTACCTGGCACTGCTGTTCCCGCTGGGCGCGGCCAACCTGCTGCTGAGCAGCTACATCCTCATCCCGCTGCGCAAGGACGGTCTGCTGGCCAAGGTCGTGCTGCTCGGCGCCGGCATCAGCCTGCTGCTGGCCTTCCCGCTCGGCAGCCAGTACGCCGGGATGGGCATGGTGGTGGCACGGGTGGTGGGCGACTCGATCGTGTTCCTCGGCCTGCTCGGCTGCTGCTGGAAACTGGGCATCCTCGCCCGCCTGTTCAACCTCAGACACTGACGGACTCTCCATGAAGGCATTCATCGTCATCGCAACCAAAGGGCGTGCCAAAGAGACCTACGTATTGCTCGACTACCTGCAGCGGCAGACGGCAAGCCCCGTCCACGTCGTGGTAGTAGGCAGCGAAGAACGCGACGTCGAAGGGCTGAGCGAGCATCCCAGCGTCGCTACGGGCGACACCAGCATCCTGCTCGCCCGCGCCGGCCTGACCCTTCAGCGCAATGCCGGCCTCGAGGCGCTGCGCGAGCACACCGCGGGCCTGGCCGCCGAGGACTGGTTCGTCACCTTCTACGACGACGATTTCCGCCCGGCCGACGACTGGCTGGCCAGCGCGGCCGTGGCCATGCAGGCGGATCGGCAGCTGGTGGGCATCACCGGCAACGTGCTGGCCGACGGCGTGGGCAGCGAGTTCGGCGTCTCGGAAGCCGACGCCCTCGCCTACCTGGCGGGCAGCAAGCCGCCCGAGCCGCACTGGTCCAGCGCCACCAGCATCAAGCCGCAGACCGGCCTGTACGGCTGCAACATGGCCTATCGCGGCACGGTCGCCAGCGCCCTGCGCTTCGACGAGAACCTGCCCATGTACGGCTGGCAGGAGGACTTCGACTATTCCAGCCGCGCCCGCCAGTTCGGCCACCTGATCCTGCTGCCCACCTGCAAGGGCGTCCATCTGGGCGTGAGTACCGGCCGCACCAGCGGCGTGCGCTTCGGCTATTCGCAGATCGCCAACCCGATCTTCCTGCTGCGCAAGGGCACCATGAGCTGGCAATCGGCGCTGCGCCTGATGACCCGCAACGTGCTGGCCAATCTGGTCAAGACCCTGCTGCGGGTGCAGATCAAGGACTTCCCCGGGCGCCTGCGCGGCAACCTGATTGCCAGCCGCGACCTGCTCAGCGGCAACCTCCACCCGCTGCGCGCCCATGACATCTGACCCACCCCACACCCAACGGTCGCCTGTGTCCCCGACCTCCGGGGATGCCCGCACCGCTCATCCCAAGGAGACAGGTATGGCGAGAGGCACAGCGTCACCAATGGACTGCACCAGCAACATTGGTATCGATGGCGATGCCTTGCGTAAACCGCTTTCCGGCGTTGGCCAGTACGTGTTCAATCTCTGCCGAGAGCTCGACGAGTTGCTGCCCAGAGCGCACTTCTTCGTCTATACGCGCCTGGCACCGGAGCAGATCGCGCTGCCGTCGGAGCGTTGGACGGTGCGCCGGGAAAATGTTGCCCTGCTGCGCAAGCTGCCATCGTTCATCTGGCTGAAGACCCGTGGCGCCAGGCTGGCACGCCAGGACCGCCTGGACGTGTTCTGGGCGGGCCGCACCATCCACCCCGGGCGCGGCAGTGCCCTGCGCATCGCCGCCACCGTGCACGACCTAAATCATCACCTGGTACCTGGCACCATGGAGCGCGCCACCCGCTACTCGCACTTCGCCTGGTTCGACCGCGACGTGCGCAGCGCCGATATCGTCATGACCAACTCCAAGGGCACCTCGGATCGCTTGTCGCACTGGGTGGGCAGGGCCGCCGACCAGGTGATCTACCCCGGCGTACGCAGTGACTTCAGCCCGCTGGATAGCACCCTGCGCCAGTGCGCCGAAGATGCCCTTCGGCCGCTGGGCATCGTGCCGCCGTACATCCTCGCCGTGTCGACACTGGAGCCGCGCAAGAACATCGGCGCGCTGGTGGAGGCCTTCATCAACCTGCGCCGACGTGGCGCCCTGGAGCAGCACAAGCTGGTGCTGGTGGGGGCGCGCGGCTGGCAGAACCAGAGCCTGGCCAAAACCATCGAAGCCAATGCCGCGCTCGGCATCGTCCTGCCGGGCTATGTGCCGGACGACATGATGCCCGGCGTGTTCTCCCTCGCCGACGTGCTGGTCATGCCATCGCTCTACGAAGGGTTCGGCATGCCGGTGCTGGAAGCCCGCGCCGTGGGCACCCCGGTCATCGTTTCCGACATTCCCGAACTCAGGGAGGCGGCGGGCGGTCAGGCCCGTGCCCTGGCGACCAGCGCGGCGGAAATCGAAAACGCCTTGCTCAAGCACCTGTTGCCACCGCACGGGCCAATGCCTGCCGTGCGGGGCGAGATCCAGAGCTGGCGCAGCTCGGCGATTCTCATGTCCCACCTGTTGGTCACGGCCTGAACGCCTGATCTGTCGACCCTCCACACTCGCCTTCCGGACATTCCCATGCTCAAGCCCGCACTCAAGTACGTTTGGCGCAACTTCGGCATTCGCGACAAATACCTGGACGTGAAGTACCAGGCCCTGTTGAAGGAGTGGCACCTCGACAAGACCGCTCCCGCCTGGCCACGCCCCGATGGCGATCCGGTGGTGCTGATCATTCCGCCGGACCCGGCGCTGCTGATTGCCTCCAAGGGTGACGAGGCGATGATCAGCGTGACGCTGGCGCATTTCCGCAACCAATGGCCGAACGTGCGCTTCCTGGTTGCCACCGCCGGCGACGAAGCCGATGCCAACGCCCGCCGCCTGGATACCGAACCGGTGCGCGTGCTGGACGAGCCGCTGAGCCTGCGCCAGTCCCTCGCGCTGCTGCAGGAGCGCAACCTGCGTGCCTGCGTCACCATCGGCGCGGACGTGCTGGACGGCAGCTACAGCCAGGCCTTTTCCGGCAAGTTGCTGATGCTCACCGGCATGCTCGCGCGGCGCGGGGTGGAGACCATCGTCACCGGTTTCAGCGTCAGTGAGCGCCCCTATCCCAAGCTCAGGTTCCTGCTCGACGAATTCAGCGACAACGTGGTGTTCAACCTGCGCGACCCGGTGTCCTTCAGCCGCTTCAAAATGCTCACCGGCGCCAGGGCCAGCCTGGTGGCCGACGTCGCCTTCCTCCTGCAGCCGCAGCATGACAGCGAAGCGGCGCGCGCGGCGCGACTCTGGTGCAACGGCCAGCATGCCGCCGGGCGCAAGGTCATCGGCCTCAACCTGCACCCGCTGCTGCTCGACCTCAAGGAGCGCCACAACATTCACCGGGTGGTGGCGAACTTCATTCAGGTCGCCAAAGGCATGATTCACCGCCACGACGTCAGCGTCGTGCTGCTCGACCATGACTTCCGCGGCGACTCCGCCGACTACCACTGCCTCGACCAGGTCGAACTGGAGCTGCGCGAGGAGCTGCCGGAGCGCGTGTTTCGCTCGCCGGACCGCCTGAGCGCGGCCGAGCTGAAGGCCGTGGCCAGCTACCTGGACGGCATTGTCAGCGGCCGCATGCACCTGATGATCGCCTCCTGCGGCGCCGGCACGCCGGTCTTCGGCATCGAGTACAAGGGCAAGATGGGCGGCCTGATGAAGCACTTCCAGCTCGACGTGGCCCACCTCTCCAACGCCGCCGAGATCATGGACGTGCCTGAGGCCTTCAGCTTCAAGCTGGATCGCTTCCTCGACAACCTCGACCTCTGCCGGCAGCAGCTGCTGGACAACAGCGCCGAGATTCATCGCCTCGCCTCGCTCAACTTCGCCCACCTCAGCTGACAGGATGTTTGCCTGTGGTCTACGTCAACGCCCGTTTCCTGACCCAAGCCCTCACCGGCGTGCAGCGCTATTCGCTGGAGATCAGCCTGGCGCTGCGCGAGCTGGTGCCGGCGATCCGCTTCGTCGCCCCGCACAACATCGTCCAGCACGAGATGGCCGCGGCGCTTGGCGTGGAGTGCATCGGCACGCGCACCGGCCATGCCTGGGAGCAGATCGACCTGCCGCGGTTTCTGCGCCGGCAGGGCTCGCCACTGCTGGTCAACCTGGCCAACACCGCGCCACTGCTGTACCGCAACAAGATCACCACGCTGCACGACATCGCTTTCGAGCGCTTTCCCGAGAACTTCTCCTGGAAGTTCCGCCTCGCCTATCAGCTGGCCACGCCCCTGACCGTGCGCCACTCGCTGAAGGTGCTCACCGTCAGCGAGTTCTCCAAGAAGGAGATCTGCGACCTCTACGGCACCGCGCCGGGCAAGGTGGTGGTGGTGCCCAACGCGGTCTCGGCGGCGTTTCGCCCGCGGCAGAGCGCAGCCACCGAGCCCTACGTGCTGGCAGTGTCATCGATCAACCGGCAGAAGAACTTCCACGGCCTGGTCGACGCCTTCAGTCGCATGGAGCGCACCAGCCACAAGCTCTACATCGTCGGCTCGCTGAACCGCAACTTCGCCGACCCCGAGCTGCTGCACAAGATCGAGGCCGACCGCCGTATCAAGCTACTCGGCCGGGTCACCGACGAGGAGCTGATCACCCTCTACAGCAATGCCAGCGCCTTCGCCTATCCATCGTTCTACGAGGGCTTCGGCCTGCCGCCGCTGGAGGCCCAGGCCTGCGGCTGCCCGGTGCTGGTGGCCGATGCCGCCAGCCTGCCGGAAGTGTGCGGCGATTCGGCGCTGTACTGCTCGCCGGCCGATACCGACGACATCGCCCGGCAGATTGACCGCCTCATCTCCAACCCCGACCTCGCCCAGTCCCTGCGCGAGAAAGGCCACGCCAACATCACGCGCTACAGCTGGGAAAAATCCGCCACTCGCCTGCTTCAGGTCATACGGGAGCTCCAATGAAAGTCGCGATCATTCACTACTGGTGGCTCAGCAACCGCGGCGGCGAAGCCGTGTGCGCGGCGCTCGCCGAGCTGTTTCCCGACGCCGATCTGTATCTGCACGTGTGCAACGAGGAGGTGGTGCGCCAGGCCCTGCCGGACAACTTTCGCGGCAGCATTCGCACGACCTTCATCGCGCGCCTGCCCGGTGCCCGCAAGCATTACCAGAAGTACCTGCCGTTCATGCCGCTGGCCCTGGAGCAGCTCGACCTCAGCGCCTACGACCTGATCCTGAGCAGCGAATCCGGCCCGGCCAAGGGCGTGATCACCCGCCCGGATGCCACCCACATCTGCTACTGCCACTCGCCCATGCGCTACGTCTGGGACATGTACCACGAGTACCTGGCCACGGCCGGACGCCTGGTGCGCACCCTGTTCCCGCTGGTCGCCCACTGGCTGCGGGTGTGGGACCGTCAGTCGGCGGACCGGGTCGATCACTTCATCGCCAACTCCAGCTTCGTCGCCTCGCGCATCCACAAGTTCTACCGCCGCGAGGCCGAGGTGATCTTCCCGCCGGTGAACACCGGCGAGTTCAGCCCAGAGGAAGACCGCGGCGAATTCTACCTGTGCCTCGGCCAGCTGGTGGCCTACAAGCGTGCCGATCTGGCGGTGGAGGCCTTCAACGAACTGGGGCTGCCACTGATCGTGGTCGGCGAGGGCGAGCTGTTCGAGCGCCTGCAGAAAACCGCCAAGAGCAACGTGACCCTGATGGGACGCCAGCCCTTTGCAGTGATCCAGGACCTGCTGCAGCGCTGCAAGGGCCTGATCTTTCCCGGCATGGAGGACTTCGGCATCGTCCCGGTCGAAGCCATGGCCGCCGGCGCACCGGTGATCGCCTATGCCAAGGGCGGCGCCCTGGAAACGGTGATCCACGGCCGCACCGGCATTCTCTTCAACGAACAGAGCCGCGAGGCGCTGATCCAGGCCGTGCGCCAGCTGGAAGCCGGCGTCTTCCATTTCAGCCCGCAGGTGCTCCACGAACACGCCGCCACCTTCGCCAAACCCCTTTTCAAACAGCGGATCAAGACCTTCATCGACGAGGCTCTGAGCAGTACTACCGCCCCGACCCACCGCCCGCACCACCTTCTCGCCAGCGCGCGTACTGCCGACTAACCGAAACCTGGAGGTTCAACCATGTTGCTTCCCATCGTCATGGCGGGAGGGTCCGGCTCGCGCCTGTGGCCCCTGTCGCGCCAACTCAACCCCAAGCAATTCCTGGCTCTGGCCGACGGCCAGCTGTCCATGTTGCAGGCCACGCTCCAGCGTCTCGACGGGCTGGAGACCGCCCAGCCGATGCTGATCTGCAACGAGCAGCATCGCTTCCTCGCCGCCGAACAGCTGCGCCAGCTGGGCCTGGACAACTTCACCATTCTGCTCGAACCGGTGGGGCGCAACACCGCGCCGGCCCTGGCCCTGGCTGCCCTGCAGGCGGTCGAGGCGGTGGACGATCCGCTGCTGCTGGTACTGGCCGCCGATCATCTGATCCAGGACACCGACGCCTTCCGCGCCAGCATCGAGCAGGCGGTGCCGCTGGCCATGGAAGGCAAGCTGGTCACCTTCGGCATCGTCCCCAGCCACGCGGAAACCGGTTACGGCTACATCAAGCGGGGCGCCGCGCTGGGCAGCGGCTTCAGCGTCAGCCGCTTCGTCGAGAAGCCGGATGCCGCCACCGCCAACGGCTACCTGGAAAGCGGCGAGTACTACTGGAACAGCGGCATGTTCCTGTTCCGCGCCAGCCGCTACCTGCAGGAGCTGGAGCGCTTCCAGCCGGAAATCCTGCACGCCTGCCGCAAGGCGCTGAGCGGCAGCCAGCGCGATCTCGACTTCATCCGTATCGACAGCGTCGCCTTTGCCACCTGCCCGGATGACTCCATCGACTACGCCGTGATGGAGCGCACCGCCGAGGCCGCCATGGTGCCGCTGGACGCCGGCTGGAGCGATGTCGGTTCCTGGTCGGCGTTGTGGGAAGTCGGCGCCAAGGACGCCGACGGCAACCTGCTCAAGGGTGATGTGCTGGCCCACGACAGCCACAACACCTACGTGCATGCCGACAGTCGCCTGGTCACCACCCTGGGCGTCGACGACCTGGTGATCGTCGAAACCAAGGACGCCCTGCTGGTGGCGCACCGCGACAAGGTGCAGGAGGTGAAGAAGATCGTCGATCGCCTGCGCCAGGACGGCCGCAACGAGCCGATCAACCACCGCGAGGTATACCGCCCCTGGGGCCTGTACGACTCGATCGACAACGGCACCCGCTACCAGGTCAAGCACATCACCGTGAAGCCGGGGGCCAAGCTGTCCGTGCAGATGCACCACCATCGCGCCGAACACTGGATCGTGGTCAGCGGCACGGCCAAGGTCACCAACGGCGAGAGCACCATCCTGCTCACCGAGAACCAGTCGACCTACATCCCGGTGGGCCAGGTGCACGCCCTGGAGAACCCGGGGGTGATTCCCCTCGAGCTGATCGAAGTGCAGTCCGGCAGCTACCTGGGCGAGGACGACATCGTGCGCTTCGAAGACCGCTATGGCCGGGTCGCCGCGAACCCCGCTCCGGTCGAAACCATCAAGGCCTGAGCGGATCCTGGGTTCACTGGAGGAATGGAATCATGAGCTGTGCCGTGATCTTTGGAGGTTCGGGCTTCATCGGCGTGTTCTTCGCCCGCCAGCTGCTGAGCGAGGGCCGCTTCGACACGATCTACCTGTACGACCGCGAGCAGGTGGCCGACAAGCCGTTTCCCTACCGCCGCCGGCTGGTGCAGGAGGAGCCGCGCATCGTCGAGGTGCGCGGCGACGTGCGCCAGCCCATCGACTGGCAACCGGACGAGACGGTCGCGCTGATCGCCAACTTCGCCGCGGTACACCGCGAACCGGGGCATGAGGATTTCGAGTACTACGAAACCAACCTGCTGGGCGCCGAACACGTCTGCGCCTGGGCCGAACGCATCGGCTGCGAGGACCTGATCTTCACCAGCTCGATCTCGCCCTACGGCCCGAGCGAACAGGAAAAGGACGAAACCACCCTGCCGGTTCCCGCCACCGCCTACGGCGGCTCCAAGCTGGCTGCCGAGAAGATCCACCAGGCCTGGCTGGCCGCCGACCGGGAACGCCGCCATCTGGTGATCGTGCGCCCCGGCGTGGTGTTCGGCGCCGGCGAAGGCGGCAACGTGTCGCGCCTGGTGCGGGCCGTGCTGCGCCGCTACTTCTTCTACATGGGCAACCGCGACACCCGCAAGGCCGGTACCTATGTGAAGGAGCTGTGTGCCGCCATGTCCTGGGTCCTGCAGCAGCAGAAGGCGCAGGGTCGGCACCTGTCGCTGTTCAACATGACCATGAATCCCGGACCCTCCATCGAAGAGTACGTCGAGGCCGTCTGCGCGGTGGCCGGGGTACAGCGCTCGGTGCCGGCGATTCCCTACCCGCTGCTTTTGACGGTGGCCTACAGCATCGACCTGGTGGCCAAGCCCCTGGGCATCAAGCACCCCTTCAGCCCGGTGCGCATCCGCAAGCTGGTGCGCTCCAACAACATCCTCCCGGGCTTTCTCGTGGCGCAGGGCTACCCCTACCAGTACAGCCTGTCCTCCGCCCTGGCCGACTGGAAAAACAGCTGCCCTGAAGAATGGCGCTGAGGCGCCGTCCGCTCCCTCCACCACCACGGACTTCGATCATGAGCATGCAGATTCTCGTGACGGGTGCGGCCGGCTATATCGGCTCGCACACCGCCCTCGCCCTGCTCGAGGCAGGCTACGAGGTACTGGCCTACGACAACCTGAGCAACAGCTGCGCCGAGTCGCTGCGCCGGGTCGAGCAGATCAGCGGCAAGCGCATCACCTTCATCGAGGGCGACATCCGCGATCGTGAGCGGCTCGATGCCCTGTTCGTCGAGCACCGGATCGGCGCGGTGCTGCATTTCGCCGGCCTCAAGGCGGTCGGCGAAAGCGTGCGCATGCCGCTGGAGTACTACCAGAACAATGTCGCCGGCAGCCTGACCCTGTTCCAGGCCATGGCCCACGCCGGCGTGTTCCGCCTGGTGTTCAGTTCATCGGCCACGGTCTACGGCGAGCCTGAGCAGATGCCGATCCGCGAGGACTTTCCCACCGGCCAGCCGACCAACCCCTATGGTCGCTCCAAGCTGATGGTGGAGAACCTGCTGCGCGATCTCGCGACCGCCGACCCGCGCTGGAGCATCGCCCTGCTGCGCTACTTCAACCCCATCGGCGCCCATGCCAGTGGCCTGCTTGGCGAAGCGCCGAACGGCATCCCCAACAACCTGCTGCCCTACCTCAGCCAGGTGGCCATCGGCAAACTGCAGACCCTGTCGGTGTTCGGCGCCGACTACCCGACCCCGGACGGCACCGGCGTGCGCGACTACATCCATGTGGTCGACCTGGCCGAGGGCCACATCAAGGCCCTGGAGGCGCTGGGCGACAAGCCGGGCATCCATATCTGGAATCTCGGTACCGGTACCGGCTACAGCGTGCTGCAGATCATCCGGGCCTTCGAGCAGGCCAGCGGCAAGGCCGTGCCCTATCAGGTGGTCGAGCGGCGCTCGGGCGACATCGCCGAGTGCTGGGCCGATCCGTCCAAGGCCGCGCAGGAGCTGCAGTGGCAGGCCAAGCGCGACCTGACCCAGATGATGGCCGACACCTGGCGCTGGCAAACCAGCAACCCCGAGGGCTACGCCTCCTGACGCTCTCCGCCCATCAGCCTGTCGCCGCGCGGCCTGCGTCGTGCGGCGAGGGCCCCGGATGACTGCGCGCACATGCTAGACAACCTCAACTGGATCAGGGGCATCGCTGCCACCATGATCGTCTTCATCCACATGGCCGACGGGCTGGAATACCCGCTGAACGATGCGCAGACCCTGCTGATCGAGACCCTGGTGAAGGGCTCGACCTGCATCTTCGTGGCCATTTCCGGGTTCTTCTTCCAGCTGAACAGCGGCAAGTACCGCTACCGCAGCTACCTGGCGAAGAAACTCAACAACGTGATCATCCCTTACGTGCTGATCTCGCTGCCGGCGATTGCCATCTACCTGCTGAAACTGAAGACCGAACACGTCTGGCTGGACCTGGATGCCTTCTACACCTGGCCACTGGTGTTCCAGATTCTGTTCATGCTGGCCACGGGCGCACACCTGGGGCCACTCTGGTTCATCCCGGCGCTGGCGCTGATCTACCTGAGTGCTCCCCTGCTCTACGGTCTGTCCCGGCAGCGCTGGTTTGCCCTGGCCGCCCTGCTGGGCATCGTCCTGTTCATCGCCACCGACCGCCCCGAGCACAATGCCAATCCGTTGCTGGCGGCGATTCACTTCGTTCCCATCTACCTGCTGGGCATGCTGTTCTGCCAGTACCGCACGGCACTGCAGAGCCGACTACGGCTCGCCAGCGGCTGCTTCGCCCTGCTGCTCGTGGTGCTGTCGCTAATCAGTGCCTACGACAAGAGCTACTACGGCCTGCAGAAGTTCTGCCTGTTCGCCCTGCTGTACCTGGTGCTGCTGCACCAGCAGGAGCGGATCGGCCGATACCCCTGGCTGGCGGGCAGCCTGTCGCTGGTCGGCATATACAGCTTCACCCTGTACTTCCTGCACGGCTATTTCGCCGGGCTGTACCGGATGTTCAGCGATTACCTGCAACCGCCCGACTTCGCCGTGTACCTGCTCCTGCGCCTGCTGCTGACGCTGGTCACCATCGCCATCTGCATCGGCATCACCTATTGCGTCAAACGCGTCGCCAAACAGCACAGCCGCCTCCTGATCGGCTCCTGACTCACCTGTCTCCCCTCTGCAACCCGAGGTGCTCACCATGATCCGCAAATGCCTGTTTCCCGCCGCCGGCTATGGCACTCGTTTCCTGCCCGCCACCAAGGCGATGCCCAAGGAAATGCTGCCCATCGTCAACAAACCGCTGATCCAGTACGGCGTCGAGGAAGCCCGCGACGCCGGCATGCAACAGATGGCCATCGTCACCGGGCGCGGCAAGCGCGCGCTCGAGGACCACTTCGACATCAGCTACGAGCTGGAGCACCAGATCCGCGGGACCGACAAGGAGCACTTTCTCGAGAGCACGCGCCAGCTGATCGAGCACTGCACCTTCTCCTACACCCGCCAGGTGGCCATGAAGGGACTGGGCCACGCCATTCTCTGCGGTGCGCCACTGATCGGCGACGAGCCCTTCGCCGTGGTGCTGGCCGATGACCTGTGTCTGAACACCGGCGGTGACGGCGTGCTGGCGCAGATGGTCAAGCTGTTCAACCAGTTCCGCTGCTCGATCGTGGCCATTCAGGAGGTCCCGGCCGATCAGACCCACAAGTACGGCGTCATCGCCGGCGAGATGATCCGCGACGACCTGTATCGCGTGCACAGCATGGTGGAGAAGCCCAAGCCGGACGAAGCGCCGAGCAACCTGGCGATCATCGGCCGCTACATCCTCACGCCGGACATCTTCGGCCTGATCGCCGATACCGAGCCGGGCAAGAATGGCGAGATCCAGATCACCGACGCGCTGCTCAAGCAGGCGCAGAACGGCTGCGTCCTGGCCTATCGGTTCAAGGGCCGGCGCTTCGACTGCGGCACCGCCGAAGGCTTCGTCGAAGCGACCAATTTCTGCTTCGAGGCCTTCCACGGCAAATAGGCCGTGAGTACCCGCCTTCGCCCCTTTGTCCGCCTCGACACCACATCATGAACCCCTCACCGATGCGCTTTCGCGCGGATATCAACGGCCTGCGGGCCTGGGCAGTGGCGGTGGTCGTGCTGTTCCATTTCGACGTCCCCGGGTTCTCCGGGGGCTTCGTCGGTGTCGACGTGTTCTTCGTGATCTCGGGATTTCTGATGACCGGGATCATCGTGCGCGGCCTGCACCAGCACGAGCGGCCCTTCTCCCTGCTGGCCTTCTACCTGGCCCGTGCCCGGCGCATCCTGCCGGCGCTGGCGGTGCTCTGCGCCACCCTGCTGCTGCTCGGCTGGCCCTGGCTGCCGGCCACGGAATACGCCGCGCTGGGCCAGCAGGCCGTCGCCGCGCTGGGATTCTTCTCCAACATCCTGTTCTGGCGGGATGCGGGCTATTTCACCGGTGACGCCCACGACAACTGGCTGCTGCACACCTGGTCGCTGTCGGTGGAATGGCAGTGCTACCTGATACTGCCGGTGCTGCTCTGGATCACCTGGCGCGTGCTGCCGCGCCGGCAGGCGCTGGTGGCGGTTCTCGCCCTCGGCGGCCTGCTGTCGCTGCTGCTCTGCGGGCTGGCGACGCCGGTCAAGACCAGTGCGGCGTTCTACCTGCTGCCCACCCGCGTGTGGGAGTTGCTGGCCGGCGGGCTGGTCTACCTGCTGGCGACCCCGCTGCAGCTGTCCGCAGCGTGGCGAGCAGGCCTGGAAGCGCTTGGCCTGGGGCTGATCCTGGCCGCCACCCTGGGCTTTTCCGCCGACACCCTGTGGCCGGGCTGGGCGGCGCTGGTGCCGGTCAGCGGCACCCTGCTGGTGCTGATCGCCGCGCGCCCGCATTCGCGCTGGACCGGCAACCGTCTGGCGCAATGGCTCGGCCGCTGCTCCTACTCGGTCTACCTGTGGCACTGGCCGCTGGCGGTAGCACTGGGTTACCTGGAGCTGTCCGGGCAAGCGGCGGCGATACTGATCTGCCTGGCGCTCAGCCTGGCCCTGGGGTGGGCGTCCTATCGCCTGGTCGAGCAGCCGTCCCGGGTGATGCTGCAGCGCCTGCCGCCGCTGCCGGCGACGTCCGCCCTGGTGGCGGTGGCGCTGCTGGTGGTCCTGCCGGGCCTGCTGATTCAGCTGCGCCAGGGCGTGCCCGGACGTGTCCCGGCACAGGTGGAGGCGGTCTTCGCGGCGACCCGGGAGGCCAACCCGCGCCGCGATGAATGCCTGCGCAACGAATTCAGCCAGGTGCCGGAATGCACCTACGGCGGCGAGCGGCTCGGCGTGATCGTCATCGGCGACAGCCATGCCGGCGCCCTGGTGCGCGCGGTGGAGCAGGCGCTACCTACCTCCAGCCTGCATGTGCTGGACTGGACCATGAGCAACTGCCCGACCATTGCCGGGATACACGCGCTCGACCAGCTCACCTACCGCTGCGGCAAATTCGTCGAGGGCAAGGCGGCGACCGACGATCCCGCACTGGGCACGGCACCGCTGCTGATCATCAACCGTACGTCCTACTACCTGTTCGGGCCCAACGAGCCGGACCGCACCCGTGAGATAGCCGTGCCCTACCTGTACTTCACCACGCCGTTCGCCAGCCGCAGCCCGGCCTATCTGCAGGCCATGCGTGACGGCATCATCGAAACCGCCTGCCGCTTCGCCCGCCAGCGCCCGGTCTACATGCTGCGCCCCACGCCCGAGCTGCGCCTGGACGTGCCGCGCACCATGGGCCGCGCGCTGCTGCGCGGGGAGACGGTGCAGGTGAGCATCAGCCTTGCCGAGTACCACCAGCGCAACCAGTTCGCCTGGCAGACCCAGAACCTGGCCGCCGAGCGTTGCGGGGTGCGGATTCTCGACCCGCTGCCATACCTGTGCCCCGGCGACAGCTGCGCCGGCGATCGCGACGGGCTGCCGCTCTACACCGATGACGACCACCTCAATGCCCATGGCGGCGAGCTGCTGGTTCCGCTGTTTCGCGACATGTTCGAAACCACCTCGGCGCCCGCGCCACAAAGGGCTGCGGGCGAACTGCACGCGCACTATCAACCGGGTAAGCAGCGATGATGCCGCACCGCTTCTACTCCCTCGACCTGCTGCGCGGGCTGGCCGCCCTCGTGGTGGTGTTCTGGCACTGGCAGCACTTCTTCTTCGACGGCAGCACCTTCGTGCCCTACGACATGCAGGCACAGCCGTTCTACGCGCTGTTCTTCTTCGCCTACCAGGCCGGCTGGCTGGCGGTGGATCTGTTCTTCTCGCTGTCCGGCTTCGTGTTCTTCTGGCTCTACGCCGACGCCGTGGCGGACCGCCGCGTCGGCGCCTGGCAGTTTTTCGTGCTGCGCTTTTCCCGGCTGTACCCGTTGCACCTGGTGAGCTTCCTGCTGGTGCTGGTCATGCAGCACTGGCTGCTGGCGAGCAGCGGCGACTACTTCGTGACCCCCTACAACGACGCCTATCACGCGCTGCTCAACCTGCTGATGATCTCCGGCTGGGGGCTGGAGCAGGGGCCGTCGTTCAACGGGCCGATCTGGTCGGTGTCGGTCGAAGTGCTGATGTACCTGCTGTTCTTCATCACCTGTCGCGTGTTCGGCCTGCGCCTGGGGTTGAACATCGCCCTGGTGCTGGCCGGCCTGGTGCTGATGACCGTGCACCCCATCCTCGGCAGGGGGCTGTTCTCGTTCTTCCTGGGCGGCCTGCTGTTCCAGCTCTACCGCGAACTGCACCGACGCCAGTGGGTGCGGGCGGTCGCGCCGTTCGTCATCGGCGCCGCCGCGCTGCTCTGGCTGGCCACCCTCAGCGAAGTACACAGGCCCTGGCTGCTGCCATGGCTGCAAGCCCAGCTGGGCAGCTACCTGCCGCCGTCGCTGGCCCAGCAGCTGCCGGGCGCCCTGCTCAAGCTGAGTCGGCTGCTGGTGGTGGGCCTGCTGTTTCCGCTGACCATTCTGGCGCTGGTGCTCGGCGAAACCCTGCGTGGCCATCTCGGCCGGCGCCTGGCCAGCCTCGGCGACCTGACCTACGCCATCTACCTGCTGCACTTCCCGCTGCAGCTGGCGCTGTTCATCGCCGTGCGGCAGCTGGGCATCGCCCCCGACCTCTTCTACGAGCCGTGGGTACTGCTGCTGTTCTTCGCCCTGCTGCTCGCCCTGTGCCTGCCGACCTATCGCTATTTCGAGCGGCCCGCCCAGGATGCCCTGCGCAAGCTGCTGCTCCAGCAACCCCGTGTCCAGTTCCCGATCGAGGTGAAACGATGACCCCCCGCCCCGCGGTTTTTGTTCTGCTGGCGCATGGCTTCGGCGCCGCCCGGTGGAACCGGCTGTACAAGGCCGGCAAGATCATTGGCCTGAACGAGGAATACGCTTACGGCTACCACCATGCGGAGAAATACGGTGTCGCCGTCACCTACTCGGAGGATGCCGACGAAGGGCCGTTCGGCAAGCTGATCCGCCTCGGCGTGGGCGCGCTGCTGGGATTCGACCTGGTGCAGGCCTGGCGCAATCGCCGCGCCTTCTTCGCCGCCGATGTGGTCTGGACCCATACGGAAAGCCAGAGCCTCGCCGCCACCCTGCTCTGTCGCCTGTACCCGCGCCGGCAGGCGCCACGCCTGATCCTGCAATCGGTGTGGCTGTGCGACCGCTGGGACAGCTTCGGCAAGCTGCGCCGCTGGTGCTACCGGACGCTGCTGCAGCGGGCCGACATCCTGACCTTTCTGTCGCCACTCAATCAGGCCAGGGCGCAGGAGCTCTTTCCGGGCAAGCGCTGCGAGCTGGTGCACTTCGGCATCGCCACCCGAGGCATGCGCGCGCCCAAGGCACCGGCCAGCGGCAGCAGACTGCACCTGCTCTCCCTCGGCAATGACCGTCACCGCGACTGGCCCACCCTGGTGGCGGCGGTGCGCGATCAGCCACAGCTGCAGCTGACCATCGTCTCCGCCACGATCGATCAACGACTGGTGGCCCACATGGAGAACTGCCAAGTGGTCAAAGCCCGGCACAACGATGAGCTGGAAGCGCTGTTCGCCCAAGCCGATCTGGTGATCGTACCGCTGGTGGACAACCTGCACGCCTCCGGCATCACCGTGGTGGAAGAGGCCGTGATCAAGGGCTGCCCGGTGATTGTCAGTGACACCGGCGGCCTGCGCGCCTACTTCGCTGACGACGATGTCCGCTACGTGCCCCCTCACGATCCGCTGGCATTGCGCCAGGCCATCGAAACGCTGGCCCGCGACACGGAAGGGGCGCTGGCCATGGCGCGCTCGGCGCAGAGCAAAATCGGCTGCCCGGGCCTGAGCGCCGAGTCCTTCGCCCGGCAGCACGCCGAGCTGAGCCTGGCATTGCTGGCCGATGCCGGGCAAGCCAGCACAGCGCACACCTCACAGCCAACGGCCATGTGAGGGCCATACTCTGATCTGTCGTCACCCTGCCAGGAATTCTGGATGAGCCGCTATCTCGCTTTGCTCTGCTTCCTTTGCGTGCTCGGCGTCACCCTGATACTGGGGCTACGCAGCGATCCCGTACCACAGCTGTTCGAGCATCAGGACTGGCTGCATCACCTCGCCGCCTTCGCCGCGCTGGCCTGCAGCGCACGCCTGGCTTTCGTGCGCAGCCACCTGTGCTGGGTCGGGCTCTACTGCCTCCTGCTATCACTGGGTATCGAACTGGCCCAGGGCCTGCTGCCGCGGCGCACACCCGCGTTTGATGACATGCTGGCCAATGTCGCCGGCGTCTGCCTGGGGCTGCTGACCGCCAGCCTGATCCGGCGCCTGCAGCGCCCGGCAGCGCTGCAGATGCTGCGCTGAACCTCAGCGTGGCTGCGCCCGACGCTCGCGAAAGTGCTCGCTGGCCAGCACCGCCAGCGCGCAGAACACCACGAAGGTCGCGGCGTTGGCCGGAATCTGCAGGTTGAAGTCGACGAACGCGTGCAGCAGCAAGGCGATCAGCGCCAGCAGCACGCCCGCACCGACGCCACTGCGGTAGGTCGACTCGCGCATCCACATGGCCCGCACCGCATGGAACAGGGCCAGCAGGACGAAGGCCGCCAGCGGCAGGCTGCCCAGCACGCCGTACTCGATCAGGAACTGCAGGTAATCGTTGTGCGCGTGGTCGAACGCCGCGTCGATCTGCGCGCTGGCCACCCGCGGAAACACCACCTCGAAGCTCCCCGCCCCGTGACCGTCCCACCAGCGCTCGTGCAGCAACTGGATGGCGTCCTCGTACACCTGCGCACGCAGGTCGTTGGCTTCCAGCACCACGCCCTGGCTGCTCAGGTCGGCCTGCAGCTGCGTCCTGCTCAGACGATCCGCCAGCTTCTCCAGGCCGAAGTACTGGCTGATGATCAGCAGGTCGACAAGGATCAGGCTGGCCAGAATCAGGCCGTTGCGCAGGCGATGCTGACGATTGAGCAGCAGGAACAGGCCGCCGACCAGCAGCAGGCTGGTAAAGAACGCCGTATTGCCCATCCGCGAATGACTCATGACCAGGGCGATGACCATCACCACCAGCGCCAGGCGCAGGCGTGCCTTGGGGCCGAGCAGCATTTCCAGCAGGTTGACCCAGCTGAACGGGCGCTCGTCACGCAGCGCCAGGAGCAGACCGATGCCGGCAGCCATGGTCAGCTCCAGATAGCCGGCCAGGTGATTGCGGTTGATGAAGGTGCCGGTCGCATGGCCGATATAGGCCGTCTTGCTCTGCAGAAAGCCCCACTCCACGCCAGACAGGGTCATCGCCGCACCGTAGAAAGCCTGCAGCGTGCCGCTGACCACCAGGCAGCCGAGCAGCAGGGTCAAGCGCTTGCGGGTGCGGAACAGGTCGACCACCAGCAGGAACAGCAGGCCATAGGCCAGGCCGAGCATCAGCGCCTCGAAACTCGCCGCCAGATCGGCCGTGCGGCCGCTCAGGCACTGGATCAGCACCCACACCTGGCTGAGCAGCAGCAGCCCCAGCATCGGCAGGCCCGCCTTGAGGGTCGGCCCGACGGCGCGGTTGCGGCGGTAGCGATTGATCGCCCAGCCCAGACCGAGCAGGGCACAGAGCAGCACCAGCAGGGCAACGGACCAGTCGCGATTGCTGCCCTGGGGCAGCGGTATCCAGAGCAGCAGAACCAGCACAGCGGCCATCAGGGCGCGTTCGAGACTGGGCAATGAACAGGTCATGAGCATTCCTTGCTGGAGAGAGGACTGTTCGCGCTGCGGCATGTGGCAGGCCGCTCTATTGAGGCACGCTTGTCCTGCAAATTCGTTGCAGGCACGCGCAGCCCTTACCTTGCAATGATCAGACCGCACGCCCCCGGCGGCCTGGCGCCGCGCTGCCCCCTGCAGGCGCGGCGCCAGCCTTTGCACAAAAGCAGCGCAGCACAACGCAAAACGCCCCGAACCTGACGGTCGGGGCGTTTTGCGTTTCAGCGGCCGGGCGCGGGGCGTCAGCGCGTGGTGTAGCGCGCCTTGGGCGTGGCCATCGGCACCACATCCCCGTCCAGCGGCAGGAAGGTACCGCGCTCGGCGTCGTAGGCGCGAATGGCACTGGTCTCGATGTCGTAGACCCAGCCATGGATGAACAGCTGGCCGCTGGCCACGCGCGCCGCCACCGACGGGTGGGTGCACAGGTGGTTGAGCTGGGCCACCACGTTTTCCTCGGTGAGGATGCCCAGCCGGTCGTGGCCTTCGCAGCCGCAATTGGCTTCGACCACCTTGAGCGCCACTTCGCTGTGGCGCAGCCAGGCTTTCACCGTCGGCATGCTCTCCAGGCTCTCGGGAGCCAGCACTGCCTTCATCGCGCCGCAGTCGGAGTGGCCGCAGACGATGATGTGCTGCACGCCCAGGGCCAGCACCGCGTATTCGATGGCGGTGGAGACGCCACCCATCATCTGCCCGTAGGCCGGCACCACGTTGCCGACGTTGCGGCTGACGAACAGGTCGCCCGGGGCGCTCTGGGTGATCAGCTCGGGCACGATGCGCGAGTCGGCACAGGTGATGAACATGGCCCGCGGGTTCTGCGCGGTGGCCAGCGCCTTGAACAGCTCTTCCTGCTGCGGGAAGACTTCGTGACGGAAACGTTTGAAGCCGCCGACGATGGCGCTCAACGCCTCATCGGCGCTCTCCGGCGCGGTGCGCGCCTGCAGGGGAATGGCGTTGTGCTTGTAGGGCATTGTTTCTACCTCGTGCTGATACTGTCGCGCGGCTGCGAAGACGGAGATTATCGACCTGCCATGCGGACAGCCGCCAGCCTCGGAGAGTCACAAATTAGAGTAAGGACAGTTGCTGGCCCGGTGCAGTGAACTGGCGGCAATCCAGCTCGAAACGCCGCCGATCCAGGCCAAACCGCTTGCGCGCCAGGGCAAAACGCTGCGCCAGGAGGTCGGCAAAGGCGCCCTCCCCGCGCATGCGGCTGCCGAAGCGGCTGTCGTAGTTCTTGCCGCCACGCGACTGGCGGATCAGGCTCATCACATGCTCGGCGCGCTCGGGAAAATGCGTGGCCAGCCATTCCTCGAACAACTCGGCGATCTCCAGCGGCAGGCGCAGCAGCACATAACCGGCCGAACGCGCGCCCGCCTCACTGGCGGCTTGGAGAATGCGCTCCAGCTCCATGTCGTTGATCATCGGGATCAGCGGCGCGACCATCACCGCCACCGGCACGCCGGCCTTGTCCAGCTCGCGCAGGGTGCGCAGGCGAGCCCCCGGCGAGGCGGCGCGCGGCTCCATGATGCGTTTCAGCTCGTCGTCCAGGGTGGTGATACTCAGCGCCACCTTCACCAGATTGTGCGCGGCCAGCGCCTGCAGCAGGTCAAGGTCGCGCAACACCAGCGAACTCTTGGTGATCAGGTGCACGGGGTGGCGAAAGCGCAGGAGGATCTCCAGGGCCTGGCGGGTCAGGCGCTGCTCGCGCTCGATCGGCTGGTAGGCATCGGTGTTGATGCCCAGGGCGATGGGCTTGGGCACATAGCCCGGCTTGCTCAGCTCCTCTTCCAGGCGCTCGGCCAGGTTGATCTTGGCGATCAGCCGGGTCTCGAAGTCGATGCCCGGCGACAGGTCCCAGTAGGCATGGCTGGGCCGGGCAAAGCAGTAGATACAGCCGTGCTCGCAGCCACGGTAGGGGTTCACCGACAGGTCGAAACCGACATCCGGCGACTGGTTGCGGCTGATCACCGTCTTCGCCCGCTCGACGCGCACCTCGGTGGCGCGACAGGGCGGCGTCTCGTCCTGAAACCAGCCGTCGTCTTCGGCCTGGCTGCGGGTCGGGGCAAAGCGGTTGTGCGGATTGCTGGCGGTGCCGCGACCACGGGGCGGCGAGTTGAACGACATGGCGGGCGCTCCAGATACTGTATATATAAACAGTATTTGACTTGACCCGAAAACGCCAGCGGTATTCGTCGCCCCAAAGGCTAGGGATCGACGCGACCCATCAGTTCGCTGACTGATTCCGGACGGTTGGCAAAGCGCTGCGCCAGTACCGCGCAGACCATCAACTGGATCTGATGGAACAGCATCAGCGGCAGGATCAGTAGGCCAATGCTGCTGCCGGCGAACAGCACCTGGGCCATGGGCACGCCGGTGGCCAGGCTCTTCTTCGAGCCGCAGAACAGAATGGTGATGCGGTCCTCCAGGTTGAAACCACACAACCGCGCGGCGCCATAAGAGATAGCCAGCGCCAGGGCCAGCAATACGCAGCAGGCCAGCAGCAGCCCGGCCAGGGCCGGCAGCGGCACCTGGTGCCAAAGCCCTTCGACCACCGCCGCGCTGAAGGCGCCGTAGACCACCAGCAGGATCGAGCTCTGATCGACATAGCGCAGCCAGTGCTTGTTGCGCCCGACCCAGTCACCGATCCAGCGCCGCGCAATCTGCCCGGCGATAAACGGCAGCAGCAATTGCACAGTGATCTTGCCGATGGCGTCCAGGGTCGAGCCGCCGTCGCCATGTACGTCCAGCAGCAGTGCCACCAGCAAAGGGGTGAGGAAGATCCCGAACAGGCTGGAAGCGGCGGCGCTGCAGATCGCCGCCGCGACATTGCCACGCGCCAGCGACGTGAAGGCAATGGCCGACTGCACCGTGGCCGGCAGTGCACAGAGGTAGAGCATGCCGAGGTACAGCGCGTCGCCGGTCAGCGGCGCCAGCAGCGGCTTGAGCGCCATGCCGAGCAGCGGAAAGACGACGAAGGTGCAGCTGAACACCAGCAGGTGCAGGCGCCAATGGCTGGCCCCGGCGATGATCTGCTCGCGCGACAGCTTGGCGCCATGCAGGAAAAACAGCAGGCCGATGGCCAGGTTGGTCAGCCAGCCAAACGCCACGGCCACCTGGCCGCTGACCGGCAACAGGCTGGCCAAAAGGACCATGGCGATCAGCGCCTGGGTAAAACCATCGGGGAGGAAACGACGCAGCATGATGGGACTCGGCTTGCGGTGGCGGGAGTGGGCAACTTATCGTGGATGCCGACTTCCGACTAACGCCAACAAGCCAGCCAATGTCGACTAACAGACAAATCGACACCGTGCAACGCACGGTTCCCGAACTGACGCAGCTGCCCAGGCCGCTGTACGGCCGCGTCGAGTCGCTGCCCAATCGGGCACTGACCTTCGTCCACAGCCACCCCTGGGTACAGCTGTCCTACGCCATCGCCGGCGTGCTGGAGGTGCAGACCGTCGGCGCCCGCTACGTCGCCCCGCCGCAACGGGCGGTGTGGGTACCGGCGGGTGTCGAACACCGCGTATTCAGCTCGCCGCGCACCGAGATGCGCAGCCTGTATATCGACTGTCGGGTCGTGCCCTGGGGCGCGGAGCAGTGCCAGGTGCTGGCGGTCAGCCCGCTGCTGCGCGAGCTGATTAATGGCTTCAGCCGCTTTCCCGCCGAGTACGACGAACAGGGTGCCGCAGGCAGGTTGAGCGCCGTGCTGCTCGATCAACTGCAGGCGGCCGAGGTGATGCCACTGTCCCTGCCGTTGCCGCGTGACGAGCGCCTGCGCCTGATCTGCGCCGGTCTCGGCGAAGCCAAGCAACAGCACCTGAGCCTGGGCGAATGGAGCACGCGGCTGGGGGTTTCCGAGCGCACCCTGAGCCGCCTGTTCCTGCGTGAAACCGGGCTGACCTTCCGCGCCTGGCGCCAACGCCAGCGCCTGCTCGATGCGCTGACGCCGCTGGAACAGGGCGAGCGGGTCACCGATGTGGCGCTGGCCTGCGGCTACGACTCGCTGTCGGCCTTTATCGCCGCGTTTCGCCTGCAGTTCGGCAGCACGCCCGGAGAGTTCTTCCGCCCGCTCAGACCGTAGCCCGGATGCAATCCGGGGGCGATGTATCGAACATTGCCCGGATTGCATCCGGGCCAGGTTGTCACTCGCCGGGCTTTTTCAGCTTGGGGTTGGGGAAGAACTGCACGGTCTGACCCTTGCTCGCCGCCGGCTTGGCCTCGGCCTGGTTGACCCGCGTGCCCAGCTCCCGGGGTACCGACTGGCCCTGGGCGTTGAGGGTGTCGGCATAGCCGCAGGCCACGCATTCGCGATGCGGCACGCCGTCGACGTTCCACATCTTGATGGTGTCCTGGCCGCTGCACGCCGGGCACACGGCGCCGGCGATGAAGCGCTTGGGCGTCACCTCGCTCATGCCGCCTCCGCGCTCAGGCCGAGGTGGCGCAGCAGCGCGTCGATGCTCGGCTCGCGGCCACGGAAGTCGACGAACAGCACCATCGGCTCCTGCGAGCCGCCGCGCGCCAGCACTGCCTCGCGGAAGGCGCGACCGGTGTCGGGGTTGAACACGCCCTCTTCCTCGAACTTGGAGAAGGCGTCGGCGCTCAGCACTTCGGCCCACTTGTAGCTGTAATAACCGGCCGCGTAGCCGCCAGCGAAGATGTGGGCGAAGCCGTTGGCGAAACGGTTGTAGGCCGGCGGACGCAGCACCGAAACCTCGTCGCGCACGCCTTCGAGCACGTCCAGCACGCTGCGGCCGTCGCCGTGGCTGGCGTGCAGCTCGAAGTCGAACAGGGAGAACTCCAGCTGGCGCACCATCATCAGGCCGGACTGGAAGTTCTTCGCCGCCAGCATCTTGTCCAGCATGGCCTGCGGCAGCGCCTCGCCGGTTTCGTAGTGGCCGGAGATCAGCGCCAGACCCTCGGGCTCCCAGCACCAGTTCTCCATGAACTGGCTGGGCAGCTCCACCGCGTCCCAGGCCACGCCGTTGATGCCGGAGGCACCGGCATGCTCGACGCGGGTCAGCAGGTGGTGCAGACCGTGGCCGAATTCGTGGAACAGGGTGGTGACTTCGTCGTGGGTCAGCAGCGCCGGCTTGCCGCCGACGGCAGGCGTGAAGTTGCACACCAGGTTGGCCACCGGGCTGATCAGCTGGCCTGCCGCATCGCGGCGCTTGTCGCGGGCACCGTCCATCCAGGCGCCGCCGCGCTTGTTGGCGCGGGCGTAGAGGTCGAAGAAGAAGCGGCCAACGTGCTGACCGTTCTCGCGGATCTCGAACAGGCGCACGTCCGGATGCCAGCTGTCGAAACCGGACAGCTCCTGGATCTGGATGCCGTAGAGCTTTTCGACGATGGCGAACAGACCGCTGAGTACCTTGTCGATCGGGAACCAGGCGCGCACCTGCTCCTGGGAGATGCTGTAGCGCTGCTCGCGCAGCTTCTCGCTGTAGTAGCCGACGTCCCAGCTCTGCAGGTCGTCCAGGCCCTGCTCGGCGGCGAAGGCCTTGAGCTCGGCCAGGTCCTGTTCAGCAAAGGGCTTGCTGCGCACGGCCAGGTCACGCAGGAAGTGCAGCACCTGCTCGGTGGACTCGGCCATCTTGCTGGCCAGCGACAGCTCGCTGTAGTGGGCGAAACCGAGCAGCCTGGCCAGCTCCTGACGCAGGTCGAGGATCTCGGCCATCACCGGGGTGTTGTCGTTCTGCCCGGCGTTCGGCCCCTGGTCGGAAGCGCGGGTGCAGTAGGCGGCGTACACCTCTTCGCGCAGGGCGCGGTCGTCGGCGTAGGTCATCACCGCGAAGTAACTGGGGAACTCCAGGGTGATCAGCCAGCCGTCCAGGCCACGGGCCTCGGCGGCCTGGGCCATCTGCGCCTTGGCCGAGTCGGTCAGGCCGGCCAGCGCCGCTTCGTCGCTGACGTGCTTGGTCCAGGCCTGGGTGGCGTCGAGCAGCTGGTTGGAGAACTTGCTGGTCAGCTCGGACAGCTTCATCTGGATCTCGCCGTAGCGCTTCTGCTGCTCGGCCGGCAGGTCGATGCCGGACAGGCGGAAGTCGCGCAGGGCGTGTTCGAGAATGGTCTTCTGCGCCACGTCGAAGCCGGCGGCCTCGGGGCTGGCGGCCAGCGCCTGGTAGGCCTGGAACAGCGGCTTGTTCTGGCCCATTTCGGTCCAGAACTCGGACAGCTTGGGCAGGCAGGCCTCGTAGGCGGCGCGCAGCTCGGCGTTGTTGCACACCGAGTTGAGGTGGCTGACCGGGCTCCAGGCGCGGCCCAGGCGGGCGTTCAGTTCGTCCAGCGCCAGTACCAGGCCATCCCAGCTCGGGTTGCTCTGCTGGCTTTGCAGCAGCTCGGCGATGGTCGCACGGCTGTCGGCGAGGATCTGGTCGACGGCGGGTTCGACGTGCTCGGGCTTGATCTGGGAGTACGGTGGCAGGTCGAAGTCTTGCAGCAGGGGATTGTTCGCGGTCACGGGCGGCACCTTGGCGTCACGGAATGCCGGCCATAGTAATACAAGCGTCGCAGCCTGCCGCAGCAAAGCGCTCTATGGTGATGATAAATCCGGCGCCCAGTGCATCACCCGGTCACGTCCACTGCTCTTGGCCGCATACAGCGCACTGTCGGAAGCGGCAAACAGTTGCTCGGGCGAGTCGAACGGGCCTTCGCCCAGGCTGGCGATGCCGATGCTCAGGGTCAGCGGCGCATCACTGCGGCTGGCCTGGCGCAATTCGCGGCGCAGGCGCTCGGCGAGCACCTCGGCGGCCTCGGCCTTGGTGCCCGGCATGATCACGGCGAACTCCTCACCCCCGTAACGGCAGGCGGTATAGGGCCGGCGCACCTCGATCTGCAGCAGCCGCGCCACCTCCTGCAGCACGCGGTCGCCAGCCTGGTGGCCGAAGTCATCGTTGAAACGCTTGAAGTGGTCGATATCCAGCAGCAGCAGGCTCAGCGGCTGGTCGTATTCGCGGTACTGCTGGAAGTGCTCGCGCATGCGCTCGTCGAACTGGCGGCGGTTGGCCAGCCCGGTGAGGGCATCGCGGTAGCTGTCGTGGTGCAGGTCGCGCACCCGCGCGCCCAAGGCCAGCGACAGCAGCAGCATCTCGATCAGCGAACCGATCTGGAAGGCGTTCTGGGTCAGCCAGTTGTGCGGCAGCAGGCCGAAGGTCTTCAACATGTACACCGTCACGCCCGTCAGCAGCGCACTCCAGGCCATCAGGTAATAGCGCGCCGGGCGGCTGCCGGAGACGAACGAGGCGATGCCCAGCAACAGCAGGTGCAGGGTGACCACCAGGGTGACGTAGGAGAACGGCTGGATCAGCTGGGCATATGTGAACAGCGGGATGGCCAGCAACAGCAGCAGACAGACGCCCTGCAGGCCTCGGCCGATCAGATCCAGGCGCGGCGCACGGCTGCGCGTGGCGAGGATGGTGCGGGTGAACTTCAGGCTGCCGAACAGCGACAGACCGAGCAGCACCAGCAGGCTGTCGTTGGCCAGCTGCGGGCTGCCCGGCCAGAAGAACTGGTAGGTCAGGCCGTTGTGTACCGCCATGTACAGGCCATAGCAGCAGACATAGAACAGGTAGAAGAGGAAGGCGCGGTCACGCACCGCCAGGAACATGAACAGGTTGTACAGCACCAGCGCCAGGAAGCCGCCGTAGTAGCAGCCGTAGGCCAGCTGTTCCAGGCTGATGTGCTCGACCAGCGCCTGCGGCGAATACAGGCTGAGGGCGATGTTGACCGGGCCACCGGAGGCGTAGCGCAGGTAGTAGGTGCGCTGGCTGTTGGCCGGCAGGTCGAGCACGAAAAGGAAGTCACGGTGCTGCACTTCGCGGCTGGCGAAGGGCGTGCGGTCGCCGGTACGGCGCACCTGCCAGTTGCCCTGGCCATCCTGTGACCAGAACTCCAGCCAGTCGATCAGCGGGTAGTCCTGGCGCAGCAGCACTTCCTGATGCCGATCGTGCGGGTTGCTCAGGCGCAGACGCACCCACCAGGCCGAGGAGCTGAAACCGAAATTGGCCGACTCGGCCGTGTTGTCCTGAAACGCCAGCGACTGCACCTGTTCCAGGGTCAGCGTGCCCTGGGGGTCTTCCAGTAACTGCAGGTGCGGTGACAGGTTACCGCCATCGAGAATCGCCCCTTGCAACGCCAGTGGCTCGGCACGGGCCAGACCCGCCAGCAGGCACAGGCACAACAGCCACCCCAGACGCGGCTTCAACAGGCAGAACATCAGCAAACCTCCCGCCTGGCTGGCGGTTGTCATTATGGTTCCCGCAAACGGCGGGGGAACTGTCGCGGATTCTGCCAGCCGAAATGGCGCTGTGCCATCACCGGGCGGCGAACGGTGGCGGTTACAATTGCGAGCCTAGTCAATCGAGGAGAGCCGCGGTGAGCATTCGCACCTATCAACAGATCACCCCGCAACTGGGCGCACGCGCCTTTGTCGATGCCAGCGCCGTGGTGATCGGCGATGTGGTGCTGGGCGAGGACGCCTCGGTGTGGCCGATGGCCGTGGTGCGCGGCGACATGCACCGCATCCGCATCGGCGCGCGCAGCAGCGTGCAGGACGGCAGCGTGCTGCACATCACCCACGCCGGGCCCTTCAACCCGGACGGCTACCCGCTGCTGATCGGTGACGAAGTGACCATCGGCCACAACGTCACCCTGCACGGCTGCACCCTGGGCAACCGCATCTTGGTCGGCATGGGCAGCATCGTCATGGACGGCGCCGTGGTGGAAGACGAGGTGGTGATCGGCGCCGGCTCCCTGGTGCCGCCGGGCAAGGTGCTGCAGAGCGGCTACCTGTACGTCGGCAGCCCGGTGAAGCAGGCCCGCGCCCTGACCGACAAGGAACGCGCCTTCTTCAGCTACAGCGCAGCCAACTACGTGAAACTGAAAGACCTGCACCTGGCCGAAGGCTACGGCGCCAGCGACAAGTGAGCGACATGCACTACCGCACGATTCTGTTCGACCTCGACGGCACCCTGACCGACCCGCGCGAGGGCATCACCCGCTCGGTGCAGCATGCGCTGGCCCAGCTGGACATCCACGAACCCGACCTGGCGGCGCTGGAACACTTCATCGGCCCGCCGCTGCTGCAGTGCTTCATGAGCACCTACCAGCTCAGCGAGGAACAAGGCTGGCAGGCGGTGAACCACTATCGCGAGCGCTTCAAGGTCACCGGCCTGTACGAGAATCGTGCGTTCGACGGCATCGACGCCCTGCTCACCCGCCTGGTCGACCAGGGCCGCACCCTGTATATCGCCACCAGCAAGCCGACCGTGTTCGCCCGCGAGATCGCCCGCCACTTCGGCTTCGACCGGCATTTCAAGGTGATCTACGGCAGTGAGCTGGACGGCACGCGCACCGACAAGGTCGAGCTGATCGCCCACCTGCTGCAGGAAGAAGGCCTCAACCCGAGTGACTGCCTGATGATCGGCGACCGCAAGCACGACCTGATCGGTGCCCACCGCAACGGCCTGCACGCAGCCGGCGTCGGCTATGGCTTCGGCAGCCGCGAGGAGCTGCTGGGCGAGGCCCCGGCCTACTACTTCGCCAGCCTGGCGGAACTGGCCCGGGCCTTCGCCTAGTCGTTGCGCTGGTAAATGATCTTCTTGCTGCCGCCCTCGCAGCTGCCGACCACCATGCCGGGGTCTTCGACCTCGGCGTTCGGTACGATTTCCAGGGTGTAGCTGGCTACGCCGGCGGCCTGGATCTTCACCTCGATTTCCTCTTTCAGCTCCTCGCAAGGCTTGGGCGCCGCCAGGGCCGCACTGCTGAACAGACAGACCGCCAACAGGGTCATCCACCGTTTCATCGCTCACCTCCCGATCAACACATGCCATCTGACCACCCCTGGCGGGGGTCGGTTCTAGCGACTCGCGGCCAGCGCCCGAAGCGCCCTATCGCGCTCTTCGACCGGCAGTTCAGCCAACTCCGCGGCACGCTGATAAAAACGCGACCAATCGCCGTCGGCCTGCGCGAACAGCACGGCGAAGGCGTCTACCCACTGGTCATAG
Source organism: Pseudomonas sp. zbq_18 (assembly GCF_043102245.1). NCBI lineage: Bacteria > Pseudomonadati > Pseudomonadota > Gammaproteobacteria > Pseudomonadales > Pseudomonadaceae > Pseudomonas > Pseudomonas sp. zbq_18. The sequence goes on from NZ_JBICIT010000022.1 coordinate 211,918, forward strand.
AGGCCAAAGGGCAGCAGCCGGGCGTTGTTCAGCGGCGCGTTGATCCAGGCGTCGTACCGCGTGTCGCCCCGCCACTGGCTGTCGCGCAGTGCCACGTAGTCCTGACGCAGACGGGAAAACTCGGCGGCTTTGCCCTGACGCTTTTGCTCATCACTGACCGTGCTGCCATAGAGGGCTTGCAAGCGTTCGCGGCTGGCCAGGATCAGTTCGGTGAACTGCCGGCGCTGGCGTTCCTCGTCCGCCGCCAGTGGCGCCAGACCACGCGCTGTACGCCACTGACGCAGCCCTTCCTGCTCGACGAAGCTGGCAAAGGACTCGTTGAACGCGGTGTCGTCGGCCACATACAGCTGCTGATGGGCCAGCTCGTGAAAGATCACCGCCGCCAAGCGCTCATCGCCCCAGCGCAGCATGGTGTTGAGGATGGGGTCGTCGAACCAGCCCAGGGTGGAGTAGGCCTCGATGCCGGCGACGTAGGTGTCCAGGCCCTGCTCCTGGAGCAAGGCAGCCGCACCACGGGCGCGGCCCTGCTGGTAGAAGCCGCGATAGGCCACGCAGCCGGCAATGGGGAAACAGTGGGTCAGCGGCGCCAGCGACAGCTCCGGCGTGGCGAACACATTCCACACCACATAGGGCCGTTCGAGGTCGGCATACAGGCGGTAGCTGCGGTTATCCGGCAGCTGCAGCGTACGGCTGGCGAAGTCCCGTGCCTGCTGGGCCAGGGCCAGGCGGCGCTGCAGTTCGGGGTCGACAGCCGGGTCAGCCAGCAGCTTATCCACCGGCTCGCGGGCAGACAGCAGGGCCAGCTGACCACGGCCGAGCTGGGCGTAATAGTCGAGGCTGGCGCAACCGTTCAGCAGCAGGCCGAGCAGTAACGGAACCAGCCGCCAGCGACAGAGGTCGAGTAGGGCAATAGACATGCTCGCGAGCCTAGGCAGTACCTCCGCACTTGTCGATGCCCACGCTCAGGAAGCCCGCCATGCGTCTCTCTCTTATGCTCTGCCTGTTGCTCCCCCTCACCGGCTGCGCCCAGCTCTGGCTGCGTCATGATCCGAGCATGGCCTGGCTCGACCTCGCCCCGGCCCAGGGCCAGCGACTGGGCATCGCCCAAGTGGACGGCCACGACCTGGGCGATGCCGACTATGTACAGCTGTCGCCCGAACACCACGAACTGCAGGTGCGCCTGCACTTCGAAGTGGCGGCGGACAATGTCGGCACGCCAGGCCAGCCCCTGCCACGCACCTGCCTGCTGAACCTGCAGTACGCCGGTTTCGCCGCCGGCCAGCGCTACCGCCTGGAGACCGGCAGCCATGGCTTCCGCCCCTGGGCCAAGCTGCGCGACCAGCACGGCTACACCCTGGCCACCGCCCGTGAAGGGCGCTGCGGCGATGTCTGATCGGCGCTATGCTGGCCACTCTGCCCGGAGGAACGTCCTCATGCGCCTACCACTGCTGATCGCCACGCTCGCCCTTGGTGCCTGTGCCAGTCCGCTGCCGCAACCCGACCCACAACAGGCCTGGGTCGACCTGCAGATTCGCGCCGGCTACACCCTGATGGCCCATCGCCTGGACAACCAGCGCTGGGATGATGGCCGCTACTTCCAGGTCAGCCCCGGCGCCCATGACCTCGACGTCCGCTTCCAGTTCGAGGTCGCCGGCGGCGGCAGTGATTTCAGCAGCGAACCGGTCACCATGACCTGTCACCTGCGCTTCAGTTACGCCGATTTTGCCGCCGGCCAGCGTTACCGCATCGAGGCCCGCCCCCTGCAGTACAAGGCCCAGGGCTGGCTGTACGACGCCGCCGGCCAGGTGCTGACGCGAGCCAAGGTACAGCGTTGCAACACCTTCGGTTGAGCGACGCGCCGCGACAGGGTAAAAAGCGCCTCCCTCGGCTACCCTCTCAGCCGTGATCAGCCTGCCAGGAGCCACCCGTGGAAGAAGTCATCGAACAACTGCGCGAACTCAACGAGCCGGTACCGGTGCCGCTGGAGCTGCCGGACGAGGAAACCCTGGTGGAAATCCAGGAGCAGATCCTCATCCACCTGCCCTTTGAACTGCGCGAATTCCTGCTCAAGGTCAGCGACGTGGTCTACGGCCGCCTGGAGCCGGTGACCGCCACGGACCCGCAATCACACACCTACCTGCCGGAAGTCGCCTCGGTGGCCTGGGACCTGGGCCTGCCCCGCGATCTGGTGCCGCTGTGCCAGGACGGTCGCGACTACTACGCCGTGGATGTGGAAGGCCAGGTGGTGTTGTGGGACGGCGACGAGGGCGAGCTGACCGACGAGAGCTGGGACTCGGTCTGGCACTGGGTGCGCGACGTCTGGCTGGGCGAGTAGGCGCACGTCGCGCGCATGGGTACGCCGCAGCCTGGGGCGCTCCCCGGCTGTTTCGCGGCTAAAGCCGCTCCCACAAAAAGAGCAGTGCGTAGGGCGGGGCTTGTTACACGCGGCCACTTCTAGGCCAGCCGATCAGGGCAGGTAGATGCGGAACTCGCCGCCGCCCAGCGGCCCGCCATTGCCCAGCTCGATGCGCCCGCAGCGCTCGCCGCGGCGATGCAGCTCGGCGATGCGCGCGGCGAAGTACAGCCCCAGGCCGGTACTGCCGCTGCTCTGGTTGAGGCCGAGGACGTAGTCGCCCTGCTGCTCGATCATCGCCTGCGGGTAGCCGGCACCATCGTCGTTGACGCACAGCAGCAGTTCGCCGCCCTCCTCGCGCGCGCTGATCAGCAGGGCGCTGCGGGCGTAGCGGATGGAGTTGGCGATGACGTTGGCCAGCACCGAGCCGATCAGCTCCTGGTCGAAGAAACCCATCAGGTCGAAGCGCTCCACCTCGCCGCGGGCACGGATGCCACGGCTGTCGAGCACGTCCTGGTGGCGTGCCAGTTGGGCGCCGATGAAGTCGTCCAGCTCGTGGTGGTCCGGGTGCAGCGGCAGCTGGTTGACCCCCAGCTTGTACAGGCCGAGCAGCTGCACCAGCATGCCGTTGAGGCGGGCGAACTCGTACTCGATCACCCCGCGCTCGGCGCCACCCTGAAGCTCCGCCGGCAGCTGCGCCAGCCAGCGCGCATGGGACTGGCCGAGCAGGGCCAGGGAGTTCTTCATGTCGTGCACGGTGGAGGCGATGACGGTGGCGATATCCAGCCCGCTCATGCGCCGAACGCTCGCTGGCGCAGTTGCTGGTAGCGCTCGTAGCGCGGGTCGCTGGCGGGAATCATCTGCACCGCATCGAGGCAGGCGCGGCACTCGGCACGGGCGTCGTCGGCCATCGGCTCGCCCAGGCGCAGCAGGGCCTGAGCGACATTGAGGGCGATGCTGATGTTCTTCGGCTGCAGGGCCAGGGCCCGGCGGAACAGCTCCAGGGCATCGGCGGCGCGCCCCAGCTGATAGGCACGCACGCCCTGGCGATTGAGCTCCACGGCCTCCTTGGCGCCGCCGAGAATGGCCGGATCGTCGGTCAGCCGGGCCACCCCGCGCAGCACGTTGGCATCGTCGCCATAGATTTCCACACAGCTCTTCAGCAGTTGCTGGCTGGCGGCCTGCTGACCGAGCGTCTGCAGCTGCGCGGCCACGCTCAGCGCGGCTTCGGCGGAAAAGAATTCGCCCAGGCTGTCCAGCTCCGCCGCGGCCTGCCCGGCCAGCTCGGCGGCGCGTGCGTTGTCGCCGTTCTTCTGCGCCGTGTTGGCCTGCATCAGACGGCTGCGCACCCGCACCGCGCGATCCTCGGCGTAGTGGCTGTCCAGCTCGGCCAGGGCCTGGTTGATCTCGGCCTGGGCGCGCTTGTCCAGCGGCTCGTCGCCGGACTCGGACAGCAGCGCCTGGCTCAGGCCGAGGTAGCTGTCCGGGCTCTTGAAGCGCGAGTTGCGACCCTGCTCCACCGCGCTGCGATAGGCCTTGCTGGCGCTCTGGAAGTCCTGGTTGTCCATGGCCAGCTTGCCCAACTGCGCCTGCCGGCGGATGGCCAACGGCGACAGGCGTACCGCATCCTCCAGCACGCCCTGCGCGCGTTTGCCCTCGCCCTGGGCAGCCAGCACGGCGGCCAGGCCGTCATACAGCCCCGGTTGCATGGGAAAGGCCTGCAGCGCCTTCTCGTACAACTGGCGGGCGTGCTCGTGCTCGCCGCGGCGCAGCAGCAGGCCACCGAGCGCCTGGTAGGCCCAGGGAATCGCCCGCTCGGCAAGCACGGCATTGAGCAGGCGCTCCAGCTCTTCGTCACGGCCCAGCTCACGCAAGGCGCCGGCCTTGTAGCGCTGGCACAGTGGCAGCAGGCGCTTGTCCTGCTGCGCCAGGCGCTCGCAGGCATTCAGCACCTCGGCGGGAATGCGCTTGTCCAGCGCCTGCAACACCGGCCTGAGCAGGTTCTTGCGCTCCATCAGCTTGTCCAGGCGCTGGGCCAGGCTGGCGCGGTTGAAGGGCTTGGTCAGGTAGGCATCCGGTTCATGCTCCAGGGCACTGAGCACCATGGCCTGGCTGCTCTCGGCGGTGACCATGACGAAGATGCACTGATGGCTGATCAGGCGCAGGGTGAGCAACTCCTCCAGCACCTGCTGGCCGTTCTTGCCGGTGCCCAGGTTGTAGTCGTGGAGGATGATGTCGTAGCGCTTCTGCCGGCACAGGGCGATGGCTTCCTCGCCACGGTTGGCGGTGTCCACGTCACGCGCGCCCATCTCGCGCAGCATGGCCTTGACCGAGCTGAGGAAGTCGTTGAAGTCGTCGACGACCAGAAAGCGCTGCTGGCTGTAATCCTGCATCGAATGCCCCGGATGCGAAAAGTCGTTTCAGTGTATGCCAGGAAAAACCTTCGCACCGGCAGCCCACTAGGCCGGCGGACTGAGCACCGGCTGCGCCCGCCGCCCCGGCGCGCTTTCCAGCTCCAGCAGGTTGAGCAGGAAACGGGCGAAGTAGAGCAGGTCCTGCTCCATGGCCTGACGCGCGGCCTTGGCGTCACCGGCCTCGATGGCGGCGAAGGCTTCCTCGTGGAAGTCGTTGAGCCTGAGCGACAGGTCGGCGCCGGTGAACAGGCGATTGAAGAACGGGCCGATCTGCAGCCACAGCGACTCGATACTGCGCAGCAGCACCGGGTTGCCGCAGGCGCCATACAACTGCAGGTGGAACTGGCTGTTGGCGTCCAGATAGGTCTGCACGTCACGCTGCTCGATGGCCTCGTCCATGCGCGCCACGCAGTCGCGCAACTCGGCCAGGTCGGCGGCTTTCAGGTTGGGCGTGGCCAGCTCCACGGCCAGGCCCTCCAGACCCAGGCGCACCTGGAAGATGTTCTGGTAGCGCTCGCGGGTCATCGCCGGCACCCGCACCGAGCGTTGCGGCTCGCCTTCCAGCGCGCCCTCGGCGACCAGGCGCTGCAGCGCGGCGCGCACGGGCATCGGGCTGGTCCCCCACTCGGCGGCGAGGTCGCGGATCTTCAGCCGCTGGCCAGGCTGGAAACGCCCGGCCAGCAGGCCTTCACGAATACGTTGGTAGAGCTGTTCCTGCAGATTGTCGGCCATCGTCAGTCACCCACGCGCCGGTGGTGCAGGAAGTTGAGCGAGGGTCAGCGAGCAGTTGCGCATGAAGAATTCCTTTGGCTTAAGAAGGCCGCTCCAGAGCGGCGCAGGGGGATTCTAATGACTCACGGCGTCTTGTTCTCTATCAGGCAATTACCGCCATCCACGACGAGGATCTCGCCGGTGATATAGCTGGCCTCGGGCGAGGCGAGGAAGGCAGCGGCGGCAGCCACTTCTTGCGGACGCCCGGCGCGGCCGAGCGGCGTGTACTCGGCGGCATGCTTCTCTTCCTCGGTGGAGGAGCCGGTGGCGATCCAGCCCGGCGCCACGCTGTTGACCGTGATGCCCTGCCTGGCCACTTCCAGCGCCAGGCCCATGCTCATGCCGAGCATGCCGGCCTTGGCCGCGCTGTAGGCCGCCTCGCCCGGATTGCTGCCACGCGTGCCGGTGGTGGAGCTGATATTGACGATGCGCCCGTAGCCCCGCGCACGCATGCCCGGCAGCACGCCACGGGTGAGCAGGAAGGCCGTGCCCAGGTTGCGCGCGATGGACAGGTTCCAGGTCGCCAGGTCCATGTCCGCCAGCTCGGCGAACGGCTCCGGGCTGCCCTGCATGGCCATGCCGGCGTTGTTCACCAGAATGTCGATGCGCCCCCACTGGGCCTGGGCCCAGGCCACCAGCGCGGCGACCTGGTGCTCATCGGTCAGGTCGGCGGCGTAACCCCGTGCTTCAATACCTGCAGCGCAGAGTTCGGCGACCCGCTGTTCGATACGCGCACTGCTGGCCGTGACCAGCACGCGAGCACCGGCCTGGCCCAGGCGCCGGGCGATGGCCATGCCGATGCCGCTCTCGCTGCCCGCGCCGCTGATCAGTGCCACCTGTTCGTTGAACTGCATCCGGCCGATCCTTGTGATCACAAAATTGATTTAAATTTAATACCAATCACCAATTAATGCATATGTTGCCATTTTTGTGATCACAAAATAGCATGTGCATAAATTCGAACGAGGTGTGCAACATGACAGCCAGTGGTATCAGCCCATCCGCCGTGGAAACCTTCTTCGCCCGCGAGCGCGAACTGTTCCTGGCCCGTAATCCGAAGTCCGTGGCGCTCGCCGAGCGCGCGCGCAACTCCCTGTACGGCGGCGTGCCGATGCACTGGATGGCCGACTGGTCGACCCCGGTGCCGCTGTTCGTCGAACGCGCCAAGGGTGCACGCTTCTATGACGTCGACGGCCACGAGTACATCGACTTCTGCCTGGGCGACACCGGCACCATGTTCGGCCACTCGCCGGACCCGATCGCCAAGGCCATCGCCGAACAGGGTAACAACGGCCTGACCACCATGCTGCCGGGCGAGGACGCCGTGGTCTGCGGCGAGCTGCTGGCCGCACGCTTCGGCCTGCCGTTCTGGCAGGTCACCGCCACCGCCACGGATTCGAACCGCTACGTGCTGCGCTGGGCGCGCGAGATCACCCAGCGCAAGACCCTGCTGGTGTTCGACGGCTGCTACCACGGCACCGTCGACGACGTGATGGTGCGCTACCGCGACGGCGAGACCGTGCCGCGCTCCGGCCTGGTCGGCCAGGCCTACGACCTGACCCAGTACAGCCGCTCGATCCCGTTCAACGATGTTGAAGCGTTGGAAGCGGCGCTGGCCCAGGGCGACGTCTGCGCCCTGCTGTGCGAGCCGGCGATGACCAACATCGGCATGGTCCTGCCCGAGCCGGGCTTTATGCAGAAGTGCCGGGAACTCACACGTAAATATGGTTCGTTGCTGATCATCGACGAGACCCACACCATCTCCACCGACATCGGCGGCTGCACCAAACTGTGGAACCTCGACCCGGACTTCTTCGTGGTCGGCAAGCCGATCGCCGGCGGCGTGCCCTGCGGCATCTTCGGCTGCAGCGCGGCGATGGCCGAGGCCATGAGCGCGGCGCGTAAACGCGCCAGCGAGAACAGCCATGGCCACGGCCATAGCGGCATGGGCACCACCCTGTCGGCCAACGCCCTGGCCATGCACTGCATGCGCGCCAACCTGGAACAGGTGATGACCCCGGCCGCCTACGACCACATGCTGCCGCTGGCCAAGCGCCTGGCCGATGGTTTCCGCCGCCTGATCAGCAAGCACGACCTGAAGTGGTCGGTGACCGAACTGGGCGCGCGCAGCGAGTTCCAGTTCTGCCCGGTGTCGCCGAAGACCGGTGCCGAGGCCGAGGCGGCCTTCCACGACGAACTGCAGATGGCCATCCACTTGTACCTGATCAACCGCGGCATCCTGATCACCCCTTTCCACAACATGACCCTGTGCTGCCCGAGCACCACCGAGGCCGATGTGGACAAGCTGATCGCCATGCTCGACCAGGCCATCGGCGAACTGCTGGCCATCCCCGGCGCGCGCCTTTAACTCCCTCTCCCTCGGCTTCACAAATAAAGAGCGGGAGAGAGCTGGGGAGAGGGCAACGGCCCCTTCCCTCTCCCCCGGCCCCTCTCCCACCAGTGGGAGAGGGGAGAACAGCAAAGGACACCACCATGCAATTCGCCAATCCCCAGGAAGCCCGCGACTTCCTCGCCCAGCACCCCGAGGTGCGCCTGATCGAGCTGATGCTGATCGACGCCAACGGCATCCCGCGCGGCAAGCTGCTGCACCGCGACGAGCTGCTGCCGATCTTCGAGAACGGCCGCCCGCTGCCCAGCTCGATCCTCTCGCTGACCATCCAGGGCGAGGACGTCGAAGAAAGCGGCCTGGTCTGGGAAGTCGCCGATGCCGACTGCTGGACCTACCCGCTGCCCGGCAGCCTGACCCTGCAGCCCTGGCGCGCCACCCCCACCGGCCAGGTGCAGGTGAGCATGCACCCGACCCAGGGCGCACCGGCCGCCGCCGGTGACCCGCGCCATGTGCTGGCGCGCGCCATCGACCGCCTCAAGGCCGACGGCTACCACCCGGTGATGGCGGTGGAACTGGAGTTCTACCTGCTGGATAAACACCGCGACGCCAACGGTCGTCCGCAGCCGGCCGTGCAGGCCAACGGCGTGCGCCCACAGGCGCCGCAGGTGTACGGCGTGCTGGAGCTGGAACAGCAGCAGGCCTTCCTCGACGACCTGTACAGCGCCTGCGAGGCCCAGGGACTGCCGGTGCGCACCGCCATCTCCGAGTACGCCCCCGGCCAGCTGGAGCTGACCCTGGAGCACCGCTTCGACGCCCTGCAGGCGGTCGACGAAGGCATCCGCTACAAGCGCCTGGTCAAGGGCGTGGCCAACAAGCACGGGCTGATCGCCTGCTTCATGGCCAAGCCGTTTGGTGACCTGGCCGGCAGCGGCCTGCACATGCACGTCAGCCTGGCGGACGCCGAAGGCAACAACCTGATGGCCAGCGAAGACCCGCACGGCACCCCGCTGCTCAAGCACGCCATCGGCGGCATGATGGCCACGCTCAACGACGCGCTGGCGATCTTCTGCCCCAACGCCAACTCCTACCGCCGCTTCCAGGCCAACAGCTACGCGCCGCTGGCCAAGAGCTGGGGCGTGAACAACCGCACCGTGTCGTTCCGCGTGCCCGGTGGCCCGGCCAAGAGCCGCCACGTCGAGCACCGCATCTGCGGCGCCGACGCCAACCCCTACCTGGCCGCCGCCGCGATCCTCGCCGGTATCCACAAGGGCATTCGCGAGCAGATCGACCCGGGCGAGGAAATCATCGGCAACGGTTACGAGCAGGCGCGCGAAACCCTGCCGACCGACTGGCTGACCGCGCTACGCAACCTGGAGCAGTCGAGCTGGGCCAAGGAAGCGCTGGGCGAGGATTTCCTGAAGATCTTCCTGGCCATCAAGTGGGAAGAATTCCGCCAGTTCGTCGGCGAAGTCGGCGAGCAGGACTGGCGCTGGTACCTGACCCACGCCTGATCCGCAGCAAAGGTGGGTAAGGCCACGCCCTTGCCCATCCTGCCCCGCTGCATCCTTCCGGCTGCCATTCTGAGCCGCCCTGCGCTCATCCCTCGCCACGCAGCCTTCCCTGCTTCGTCCTGACGCACACGCCTGCAATACGTGCCGAAACAGGGCGCAGGCAAGGTCAATACCCTCCCGAGCACCGGCTGTTCGCCCGGTCGCGAATTTGCATGGTGTTTGCCGCTGGCAACGCGAAGTAAACAGGCAGCACCTATAACAACAAGCAGACCCCGCAGGAACTGCAACGCCAGCGCCCTGAAAACTGCCTATGAGACAACCATGGAATTTGCCAACAACACCCTGTCGATGACCGTCCTGATGACCCCGGACATGGCCAACTTCGCTGGCAATGTGCACGGCGGCACGCTGCTCAAGTACCTCGACGAGGTGGCCTATGCCTGCGCGGCGCGCTACGCCGGCTGCTACGTGGTCACCCTGTCGGTGGACCAGGTGATCTTCCGCGAGCCGGTGCATGTCGGCGAGCTGGTCACCTTCCTCGCCTCGGTCAACTACACCGGGCGCACCTCGATGGAGATCGGCATCAAGGTGGTCACCGAGAACATCCGTGAACGCTCGGTACGCCACACCAACAGCTGCTTCTTCACCATGGTGGCGATGGACGACCAGCGCCAGCCGATCCCGGTGCCACCGTTGCAACCGCAGACGCCGGACGAGCAGCGACGCTTCCGCCAGGCCCAGCGCCGTCGGGAAATCCGCGAGGAACTGGTGCGCCGCTACCAGTCCCTCGACGCCGAGATCTAAGGCTCAGCCCGCGACTGGCTCGGCCCTACGCCGGGTCAGGCGCTGGCCGAGCCAGTCCAGCGCCAGCATCAACAGCAGCGACGCGCCGACCAGCGGGAACAGCAGGCCAAGGCCGAACATGATCGCCACCCCGCCCTTCCACAGCGGCATATCGTGGCGCAGCGGCGGCACACCGAAACGGCCCGCCGGACGGCGCTTCCACCACATCACCAGGCCACTGACCGAACCCAGCAGGATCAGCAGACACACCAGCAGCATGATCAGCTGGTTGGCCAGGCCGAACAGCTTGCCCTCGTGCAGCATCACACCGGTTTCCACCGTGCGCGCCACCAGGCCGTAGTCGGCCCAACGTACGTCCGCCAGCACCTGACCGCTGTACTGGTCCAGGTGCAGGGTGGCGTCGTTACGCGGGTCGTCGGCGAACAGGGCGACGGTGAACACGCCTTTCTCGTCGCCGGGAAAGCTGATGCTGTAGCCCGGCTGCACGCCAAGACGGCTGGCCGTGTCGACCACCTGCTGCAGGCCGATGCGCTCGGGCGCCACCGGCGCGCTGGACATGGCGTGGCCATGATGCGCGGCATGCGGGTCGGACTGCGGCAGCGGGGTGTTTTCCACCGCCCAGGCCACCGTCTGCGCGGTCGCCGTGTTGAGGCTGCGCGCCGGCACAGTCGATTGCGGCACGGCGTCCCACATGGCCGCCGGGAAGTGGTTCCAGGCCCCGGCGAACTGCGCGCCCCAGAAACCGGTCCAGGTCATGCCGGTGAGCAGCATGAACAGCAGCAGGGCACTGCCCCAGAAGCCGCTCACCGCATGCAGGTCGCGCCACAACAGGCGCCCGCGTGCGCCCAGGCGCGGCCACAGCACCCCGGCGCCACCCTGCCCGCGCGGCCACCAGAGGTACAGGCCGGACACCACCAGGACGATGCCCCAACCGGCGGCCAGCTCGATCAGGCGGTCGCCGACGGTGCCGATCAGCAGCTCGCCGTGCAGGGCGCGGGCGATGGCCTGCAGGTTGTCCTCGGCATCCTGCTGGCCCAGCAGTGCGCCGCTGTAGGGGTCGAGGAACAGGTTGGTTGTTCGGCCATCGACGCTGGCGACGAACTGCGCGCTGCGCTCGGCGTCGAGCGGTGGTAGGTATTTGCTCACCTCGGCCTGCGGCAGCACCTGCTGCAGATGAGCCAGTTGCTGATCGGCGGACAGTGGCGTGCCCGCCGGCTGCACCCTGAGCAGCTCGGGGTACATCAGCTGGTCCAGCTGCGGCTTGAACAGGTAAACGATGCCGGTCAGCGCCAGCATGATCATGAAGGGGATGACGAACAGGCCGGCATAGAAGTGCCAGCGCCAGGCCAGGTTGTAGAAGGACACCTTGGGCTTGCTCACGGTGAATACCCCGCAATGGTCGGATCGAGGGGGCTCTGCGGCCCCTGTGCTAACGGATCAGACGTGGGAGTGGGGCGGGGCGCGCGGTGGCGCATCGTGAGGGGCCAGCCGGCGCATGAAAGTGCCGGCCAGGGATAGCGGAATGCCGACAGCCAGGGCATCCGCGACGCCACCAAGATCGACCAGGGCACCGGGCACGGCCGGGCTGGACAGCAGCAGGGTGCAGTAGCCGCACTTGGCCCACAGCGGCTGACTGCCGTGGTGGGCCGGCGCCGCATCGCCGCAGGCCAGCTCGTCCAGCCAGGACGGCAGCCCGTCCGTCTGCGCCCGGGCCAGGCCCTGGGACAACAGCGGCGCAGCCAGCAGCAGGAACATGGCCAATAGGGCCAGGCGCGCGGTGCTTTGTAGGTGGCGGGTCGACGGCAAGGACGGCTATCCGATTCGCTCAAGAAAGGGGCGCCAACGCGCCCCGCCGGCAAGCATAGCCGTTATCGCGGCGGCGGTGGCTCATCCTGTGCCCACAGCCAGGCACCGGCGCCCAGCGCCGCCAGGCTGCCAGGCTGCCAAGCAGGATGATCGGCCAGAGCCTCATGGGCACCTCACTCGTGGCCGATGTAGTGCAACAGCTCGCGGCGCTGCGGATGATCCTTGAGCCAGGCGCGCACTTCGTCGGCACGGGTGATCGCCTCGGCGCCGGCGATGCGGGTGAAACGCTCGCGGCGCGCCTGTTCGGCAGCCTCCTGGCGGACCCGACGCTGCCAGGCTTCGCTGAAGATCGCCGGCATGCGCTGGCTCAGTTCCAGAGCCTTGAGCAGCTGCCATTCGCCACCGTCCAGCCAGGCCTCGTCGCAGGAGGTGCACAGGTCGAGGCGATTGCCGTGGGTGCCGCTGATCTGGAACTTGCTCATCAACTTGGCGCACTTGGGGCAGGTCAGTGCCTGCTGGGTGTCGCTGGCCGGTTCGGCCTGCAGCGGCGCGTCGCTCTCGGCAGACGGTGCGGCGCGCTCGGCCCAGTCGCGGTAGTAGAGCAGCGCCACCAGGGCGCCGGAACAGCGCTCGCAGCCGTGGGCCAGCAGGCCGTCATCGAGCTTGGTGGGTTTCAGGGTAGACGTGCGGCAGGCGGGGCAATGCATGAGAAAGTCCTTTTCGTGGAAGAGATGCCGACCGCGACCCTAGCCAACTTGGTCGAACGGCTCAAGCGCGCTGTGGCGAATCGGTTAAGCTTCAGGCACACGCCGAGGATTTGTGATGATCGACCTGCTCGATGTACTGCTGCTGATGCTGTTCGCCACCTGCTGCGCCTGGCTGTGGCGCGGCCACGGTATCCGCGAGCGCGCCCTGCTGCTGGCCAAGCAACACTGCGCCCGCCTGGATGTCGAGCTGCTCGACGGCAACGTCGCTTTCCGCCGCCTCGCCCTGGTTCGCGACAATCAGGGGCGCAGACGCCTGGCGCGCCTCTACGACTTCGAATTCACCGTTACTGGCGAGCAGCGCCTGTGCGGCAGCGTGCAGATGTTCGGCCAGCGTCCCGGCGCCATCACCCTGGACGCCCATCCCTTCCACGCGCCGGAGCCGGCGGACGGCAAGGTGATCCAGCTGGACGACTGGCGCCGCACCCACCCCAAGCCGGACGAACAGCGCCGCGCCGATTAGGCCCGGATGGGCGGCTAATGCTCCCAGAAAAGTAGGAATACGCTTGTAGGGACAACTGGTTTGTTCGCGTTTTTGTGAGAGGCCGTAGGTTGGGTCGGGCCGCGTAGGTTGAGGCGCGAAGCGCCGAAGCCCAACAGTACATCAAGTTGGGCTTCGCTGCGCTCAACCTACGCGGCCCGACCCAACCTACGCGCTCAACCTACATGCTGATTCGAGCGGCCACTCAGCCCTGCGCCAGATCAGCGGCTATCAGTCGCCATTCCTCGATACACATATAGGTCATCGGCCAACGCAGCAGCCGGCACTTGGCCCGGTGCCAACGGCCGCGAGTCTGGTTGCGCCGGCAGGCTTCGGCCAGCCACTGCGCATCGAACCCAGTCCATACCCCGGCCACGCTCCAGCCATTGAGCCAGACCACCGGCGCCACTTCGGTGTAGAAGATCCGCTCCAGCTCGGCCAATGGCAGGCCGCTGGCGCGCAATACGCGGACGATGTGCTGGCGCCCGGCGGCGTCCGGCTCCACATCCAGCCACAGGTCGGACAGCGCCAGCCACACATCCTCGCGACTGGCGCGCATGTCAGTCCTGCGCCAGCAGAAAGGCCCGTACACGCTCGGCAGTCTCTGCTGGGTGTTCCTGCATGAAGCAGTGCCCGCCCTCAACCTCGGCGATAGCCACGCTCGGGCTCAACGCCGTCAGGCGCCGCGCCGACTGGCCAACGAAGGGGTAGGTCTTGGCACCATAGAGCAACAGGCTCGGCGTGGTGATTCTGCTCAGTGACGGCCACAGGCGCTTGGGGAAGGAACTGAAGATATCCACCTCGCGGCTGGGCCGGCACTTCAGTTCGACACCGCCGTCCTCGGCGTCCTTCAGCGCATGATCGACATAGGCCTGCAGCGCCGCATCGGTCCAGCCACGGAAGATGCCGCGCCCCTGCAGCAGCGAGAATGCCGTGGCCCGATCCGGCCAGTGGCGGCGGCGCGCCGCTGACTTCTTCGCCATCACGTTGCGCCGATGCAGGCCGAGCAGCTCGGACAGCGCCATCACGCCAATCATCGACTTGCTGAACAATACCGGGTCGAGCATGACCGCGCGGCGGAACAGGTCGGGGTGGCGCGCCAGGATCAGGCTGGTCAATACACCACCGAAACTGTGGCCGAGGACATAGCGCGGCACCTCGCCGAACAGGCCGCGCCCTGCCTCGAAGGCCTCAATTGCCAGCTCGGCGCTGCGGTTCCAGCCGTGGAAGCGGCCACCATGCTCGGTTTCGCCATGGCCCTGGGCGTCGCACAGCCACAGGTCAAAATGCTCGGCCAACAGCGCCAGCATCGGCTCGTAGGTACGCCCGCAAAAACCGTTGCCATGCAGGAAGTGCAGCAGCGGCTTGCCGGACGGCGCGCTGTGCCAACCGGTCAGGGTGAAACCGGCAGAGGTGGGATGGGACCAGGGAAGCAGATGCATGATGAATAGCCGCCAAGAAAAATGCCGCCAGTTTAGCGAGCCGGCAGCAGCTGGTCAGGTCGACAAAAGTGCCGAATGGGCGGCGATAAGAGCTATGCAGAGCGCGTTTAACCGATAAGACAGCCTGTGCAGGTCAGCGGAAGTGGCCTTCTGCTACTATCGCCGCCGCCTTCACCAACCGAGAACCTCCGTGCAGAACCTGCGCACCTCCGACAACGGCTGCTACATCGACTTTCTGCGCGACCGCCTGCACGATCAGGGCATCGAGGCCATCGCCTGTGACCTGGGGGAAGACGCCAGTGGCCATCGCTATGCGCTGCTCCTGCCCCACGACGGCGACGCGCCAAACGCCTGGCTGACCCTCAAGGCAGCGCCAAGCGAGCACGAGCATGCAGCCTCGCACTATCCGTTTCAGCAAGTGGTCGCCCCGGCGGAGTGAAACAGGCTGCTGATACAGCTGCGCGCAAAGGGTTCTAGGTCGGTCTGGCACCGGCCAGCGCCAGGCCGCCTGCAGGCGACGGAGCTGGCCAAGAATGGCCTGGACCGTTGTACGGGTGAATGCAGCGTGACTCGGGGGTAACCCCTAGCCGATGCGGCAGGCCAGCAGTGCCGACTGCAGCTCACCGACCGCCTGCGGCGCCCCACAAATCAGCTCCAGTCGCGAATCCTTGCGCCACTCGCTGGCGCGCCACTGCAGTGGCGCCCCGTCCAGCGCGTTGGCCGAGCGCCAACCCGCCTCGCCGTGCAGCACCAGCTTGGCGCGGCGCCACGGCACGGCCGCCAGCCACGCCTGGACCCGCTGCAGGTCGAACTGCTGGCTGGGGTGGAAACGCCAGCCGATGCTCCAGCCTTCAGCCTGATCCTGTACCTGGCAGATCGGCTCGCCGGGGTCGCGCCAGATCTGCACCAGCGGCGCACCCTCGGTGGGAATCGGCGGCAGGGCCGCCGCCGCGCCGCCATGTCCTGCACTGCGTGGCAACTCGGCGAAATCCAGCGCACCCTGGCTGGTCCAGTGCAGCGCCCGCTGCGGCAAACGCTCGCGCACCCGCTGGCGCGCCGCGTCATCCAGGCCATCAGCCTTGTTCAGCACCAGCAATGCAGCCGCTTGCAACGCCGTCTGCTGACTGGGAGGCAGGGGCTGACCGGCCGCCAGCGACGGCGCGTCCAGCACCAGTACCAGCGGCTGCAGGTCCAGCACACCGGCCCAGGGTGCTGCTCCCAACTGGCGCAGCAGCTCTAGCGGATGGCCGAGGCCGGACGGCTCGATCAGCAAACGATCCGGCCGCGCCTTGCGCAGCAGGCGGGTCAGGCCGACCTGGAAGGGCGCGCCGGCCACGCAGCACAGGCAGCCGCCGGGAATCTCGGCGATGCCGATGCCGTTCTCATGGGTCGCCAGCAGCGCAGCGTCCAGGCCGATCTGGCCGAACTCGTTGACCAGCACCGCCCAGCGCTCGTGCGCGGGCTTGTGCGCCAGCAGGTGGCGAATCAGGCTGGTCTTGCCGGCGCCCAGCGGGCCGCCGATCAGATGGGTGGGGATCTGGGTAAGCATGGCGCTATGGTGCGGTTTTAACGATGGGTGGAAAAGGCTAGAGTCGCCGCTTTGCTCCGAGGAGATAGACAATGCGTGCGATCGTTGCCCTGTGGCTGCTGGCGGGCCTGAGCGGCCAGGCCTGGGCCGAAGCCTGCGTGATCCACAGCGCCGGCCAGCAACTGGAGGTGAAGCTGTGCCAGCAGAATCGCAGCATACCCGCCAACCTGTTCCGCGAGGGTTTCTGCGCCCCGCAACTCAAGGGGCAGAAAGTCGACGTCAGCTTCGTCGCCCAATGCCCAAGCGGCGCCTTCGGTGAATGCCGTAACGCCAAGGTACAGGGCACGCCCTATCAGCAGGACATCTTCTACTACGGCGTAGCCAGTGACGCGCGCTACCTCAAGCCCGCCTGCGAGCAGCAGAGCAAGGGCGTGTGGATGGCGCGCTAGCGGGTAGCTTGCAACGGTCTGCTAGGCCAGCCAGTCCAGGGTCAACAGCAGACGACGTTCGCCCGGCGGCGGTGTCGGCGAGCGGTGAATCAGCCCGGCGCCTTCGTTACCCGCCCACTTCTCGCCCTTGGCCAGTGCCACCCAGCCCGCTTCCAGGCGCTGGATACGTTCGCTATCGCACGGCTCAGCCTGGGCCTCGCCGAGGCGACGCCTATCCATACCACCCTCCTCCAGCCACTCGCTGGCCACCCCGGCGTAGGTGCTGATCAGGCGCAACGGCACATGGTCGACATGAAAACGCGGGCACATTGGCTTGCTCAGGCTGCGCAAGCGCAGGCCGACGCGGCGCGCGTCGAGCAGGCAGGCAAAGGCCCCGACCAGCCAGCGGACATCGGCGACAAAGGCCGCGTGCCCGTGAAAATCGGCCAGCGCGGGGAGCAGCGCCGGCATGCGCAGTGACTCGTCCTCGCCCACCTCGATGTGCAGGGTCTCCGCCACCTCCTGCGGCTGAGCCAGCAGCAGATGGGTGAAGTCCTCCACCTGTGGCGGCAGACGGCGCTGCCATACCGCCAGGTTGACCCCATCGAGCAATGCCTTGCCGAGCACCTCGTGATGCTCACCCAGCGCCTGGCGCGGCGGCGGACGCAGCTGCAGGGCGTGCATCAGGCCGCCTCCTCGGTCCAGGGGCCGAAGGGGTCCGGCAGGCGTTGCCAGGCCTCGGGGCCGGCGGCCATTTCGGCGTCGGTCAGCAGGCAGGCGTCCAGTTCGGCGCGCAGGCGCGCGAAGTCGATGTTCTGGCCGATGAACACCAGCTCCTGGCGGCAGTCGCCAACCTCGGTGCTCCATTTGCTCATGACGGTGCGCAGGCCGTCCTCGTCCTCGGGCCACTGCGTCTTGGGCACGAAGCGCCACCAGCGCCCGGCATAGCCATGGCGCATCAGCCCGCCGGCCTGCGACCAGCTGCCGGCTTCCTGGTACTTGCTGGCCAGCCAGAAGTAGCCCTTGGAGCGCAGCAGGCGGCCGTTGACCCATTCGCGGTTGAGGAAGGCGAAGAAGCGCTCCGGGTGGAAGGGCCGGCGTGCCTGGTAGGCGGTCGAGGCAATGCCGTACTCCTCGGTCTCCGGCACGTGCTCGCCGCGCAGTTCCTTGAGCCAGCCGGGGGCCTGGGCAGCGCGGTCGAAATCGAAGCGGCCGGTGTTGAGGATCTTCGCCAGCGGCGCCTGGCCCATCACCATCGGCACGATCTCGGCCTCGGTGTTCAGGCCACGCAGGATGGCGGTCAGCTCCTCGCGCTCGGCGCTGGAGATCAGGTCGGTCTTGCTGATCAGAATCACGTCGGCGAACTCCACCTGCTCGATCAGCAGGTCGGTGATCGAGCGCTCGTCTTCTTCACCCAGAGTCTCGCCTCGGCTGGCCAGGCTTTCGGCGGCGTGGAAATCGCGCAGGAAGTTCACCCCGTCCACCACCGTCACCAGGGTATCCAGGCGCGCCAGATCGGCCAGGCTCTGGCCCTGTTCGTCGCGGAAGGTGAAGGTCTCGGCCACCGGCAGCGGCTCGCTGATGCCGGTGGACTCGATCAGCAGGTAGTCGAAGCGGCCGTCGCGGGCCAGCCGCGCCACTTCCTCCAGCAGGTCTTCGCGCAGGGTGCAGCAGATGCAGCCGTTGCTCATCTCCACCAGCTTCTCGTCGGCGCGGTTGAGGCTGACATCACGCTGCACTTCGTTGCCGTCGATATTGATCTCGCTCATGTCGTTGACGATCAGCGCCACGCGCAGGCCGTCGCGGTTCTTCAGCACATGGTTGAGCAGGGTGCTCTTGCCGGCGCCGAGAAAGCCGGACAGCACGGTAACGGGTAAGCGGTTATCCATTGGGGGTTCCTCGCACATCACGGATATGGCGTTCGCGTTGCTCCTGACGTTCCTTGGCCTCGATGCACAGGCTGGCGGTGGGGCGCAGCAGCAGACGGCGCAGGCCGATCGGCTCGCCGGTTTCGCTGCACCAGCCGTATTCGCCACGGGCCAGGCGCTCCAGCGCCTCGTCGATCTTGTCCAGCAGCTTCTTTTCGCGCTCCAGCAGGCGTAGCTGCCACTGGCGCTGTTCTTCGGCGCTACCGAGGTCGACGGGATCGCTGGCCGGCTCCTGCTCGCGCAGCTGGCCGAACTCCTCGTCGATACGCTGCTGCAGCTCGGCACGCTGCTCCAGAAGGCGCTGACGGAAGAACGCCTGCTGCACCTCGTTCATGTAGGTGTCGGCAGGCATGGCAAGCAGGTCGGCTTCGCTGATCACAGGGCGGTCTCGTCAGGGTTGTTTCTATTTTTTGTTATAACATAACATTAAAGGCTCACAACGTGCCCTGGAAATCCGATGACTGCCCTGACACTCCCCGATATCGCCGCACAGGCCAACACACAAGCCCAGCCCAGCCTGGACTTCGTGGGCATGCAGCAGATCGCCTTGCCCGTGTTGCTCGACGGCAAGCCGCTGGACTGTCGGGTGGACGCCGGCGTCAGCCTGGATGATCCCAACGCACGCGGCATTCATATGTCGCGTCTGTACCTGGCCCTGGAGGCTCTGGAGCAGCGCGAGCTGTCTCTACCCGCGATCCAGGCGGTATTGACCCAGTTTCTGCAGAGTCATGAGGGGCTGTCGCGCCAGGCCCATCTCAACCTGCGTGGCGAGCTGCTGCTCAAGCGCCCGGCGCTGGTCAGCCCACTGGCCGGCTGGAAAGGCTACCCGCTGGCGCTGAATACCCGCCTGGATGACCAGGGGTTTCACGTGGAACTGCAGCTGACCCTCGGCTATTCCTCCACCTGCCCGTGCTCGGCGGCATTGGCCCGGCAGCTGATCCAGCAACAGTTCGTGGCGGAATTTGCTGATAAAAAGCTCGATCATGCCGACATCATCGCGTGGATCGGCAGCCCCAGCGGCATTCTCGCCACCCCGCACAGCCAGCGCAGCGAAGCCCGCCTGCAGCTACGCCTGGATCCTGACCAGCAGAGCCTGCCCGTTCGCCAGCTGCTGGACAGCGCCGAGGCAGCCCTCGGCACTGCCCTGCAAACCGCGGTCAAACGTGCCGACGAGCAGGCCTTTGCCCTGGCCAACGGACAGAACCTGATGTTCTGCGAAGACGCCGCGCGGCGCCTGCACCAGTGCCTGCGCGAGCACGGCGGCCTGCTCGGTTTCAGCCTGGAAGTGGTGCATGCCGAGAGCCTGCACGCCCACGATGCGGTGGCCCGCGCCAGCTGGAGGCGGCCGTCATGATCGACTGCCAGGGCCTGCAATGGGGAGCGCCCGGACGGCCACTGACGCCGCCGCTGGATCTGCACCTGGCGGCCGGCAGCCTGACCGGCATCATCGGCCTTAACGGCTGCGGCAAAAGCAGCCTGCTTAAAGTTATCGCAGGCCTGCAGACCCCACTGGCAGGCCTGGTGCGAGTCGATGCGCCACGTCAGGGCGGCATCGGTTTTCTGCAACAGCAACAGGCGTTCGACCGACAGTTTCCGATCAACCTGCGCGAACTGGTGGGTACTGGGCTGTGGCATAGCACCGGCAACCACCGCCAGCGCCAGGAACGCCTGGATCAGGCCCTGCGCCGCTGGCAACTCTGCGCGCTGCAACGTCTGCCGCTGGAGGCGCTGTCCGGCGGACAGCTACAGCGCGCCCTGCTGGCCCGCCTGGACCTGACCGATGCCGCCGTACTGCTGCTGGACGAGCCGGAGGCGGCGCTGGATCAAGCCTCGCAAGCGCTGTTCTGGGAGCGCGCCAGGCAGTGGCAAAGCGAGGGCCGCACCTTGCTGGTGGTCAGCCATGCCATCGGCCACCTCAGCAGCCGTCTGGACAATGCCCTGCTGGTCTCGCCGCAGGGTTGCATCCTCGCCCCCCTTGCCCAGTTGATGGGGAAATCCCTGGAGCGGGTCGCCTGATGTTTGCAGCGCTGTGGCAACCCTTCGTGGAATTTGCCTTCATGCGCCGGGCCCTGTTCGGCGGTATGGCACTGGCCTGCAGTGCCGCGCCGCTGGGGGTATTTCTCATGCTACGGCGCATGAGCCTGATCGGCGACGCCATCGCCCACGGTATCCTGCCAGGCGCTGCACTGGGCTTCTGGCTGTTCGGCCTGAGCCTGCCGGCGCTGACTCTGGGCGGCCTCGGCGCCGGCCTCGGCATGGCCGCCCTGGCCGCCTGGGTGTCGCGCCGCACCGGGCTGCGGGAGGACACCAGCCTGGCTGCCCTTTATCCCATCTCGCTGGCCAGCGGCGTGCTGCTGCTCGGCCTGGCCGGACGCAAGCTGGACCTGTTGCACCTGCTGTTCGGCTCGGCGCTGGCCGTTGACGCCATCACCCTGCAGGCCATGCTCGGCGTCGCCACCTTCAGCCTGCTGGTGCTGCTTGCGATCTACCGGACGCTGACCCTAGACAGCCTAGACCCGCTGTTCCTGCGCGGCCGCAGTCGCATCGGCCCGCTTGTGCATGGCCTGTTCCTCGGCCTGGTGATACTCAATCTGGTAGTCGGCTTCCAGGCCATCGGCGCCTTGATGGTCGTCGGCCTGATGATGCTGCCGGCAGCCGCCGCACGCTTCTGGACTCGCCGCCTGCCGCTGCTGCTGGCGCTGGCCGCACTGATCGGCGCCAGCAGCGTCTGGCTCGGTCTGTTGTTGTCCTTCTACGCCAGCCTGCCCAGCGGGCCCTGCATCGTGCTGCTGGCAGGTGCCATCTACCTGATTTCCGTCATCGCCGGCCCGGTTCACGGCCTGCTGCGTACCGCCCCACTGCCCACTGCAACCTGAGGAAAGTCTCGTCATGCGCGTCCTGCTCGCCGCTCTCGCCCTGTTTTTGCCACTGTCACTGCCTGCCGCGGACAAGCCACGGGTGGTCACCAGCTTCAGCATTCTCGCCGACCTCACCCAGGAGATCGGCGGCGAGCACATCGTCCTGACCAACCTGGTCGGCCCGGAAGAGGACGCCCACCACTTCGAACCCAGCCCAGACCATGTACGCAGCCTGCTCGAAGCCGACCTGGTCGTCGCCAACGGCCTGGGCTTCGAACCCTGGCTGGAGCGCCTGCTGGCCAGCAGCGAGGCACGCGGCAAACGCATCAACGCCAGTCAGGGCGTAGTGCCGCTGCAGGTGCAAGAAGACGGCGAGACTGTCTCCGACCCGCACGCCTGGCAGAGCCTGAGCAACGCCGAGCTGTACGTGCGCAACATCGCCAAGGCGCTCAGCGAGGTGGACCCGGCCAACGCCAAGACCTATGCCAGCAACCGCGACGCCTACCTGACCAAGCTGCACGCCCTGCTGAAGACGGCCAACCAGCGCATGGCCACCCTGCCGGCCAGCCAGCGCAAGGTGGTCACCAGCCATGACGCCTTCGGCTACCTGGGCCAGGCCTGGCAACTCGAATTTCTCGCCCCGGTCGGTCTGTCCACCACCGACGAGCCTTCGGCCGCCGAAGTGGCTGCACTGATCCGCCAGCTGCGCACGGAAGGCGCGCGCGCCGTATTCGTCGACAACATTCAGGATCCGCGCCTGATCGAGCAGATCGCCGAGGAAGCCGGCGCCCGCGTCGGCGGCACCCTGTATTCCGATGCCCTGGCCAGCGAGGGGCCGGCCAGCACCTACCTGGGCATGTTCCAGCACAACCTCGACACCCTGTTGGCCGCGCTCAAACCATGAACCTGTGGCTGCAACTGGAGCAGGCCGGGCTGGGCGACAGCCGCCCGCTGGCCGAGGTGCTGGCGGCCATCCCCTGGAATGCCGACGGCCTGATCGCCGCCATCGCCCAGCAGCACGGATCAGGCGAGGTGCTGATGCTGGCCTGGATGAACCGCGCGGCATTGGAGGAAACCCTTGCCAGCGGCCAGGTCTGCTACTGGTCGCGCTCGCGCCAGCAGCTATGGCGCAAAGGCGAAACCAGCGGCCACCGCCAACGGCTGGTCGAGGCCCGCCTGGACTGCGACGGCGACGCCGTGCTGCTACTGGTCGAGCAACAGGGCGCGGCCTGCCACACCGGTCGCCCCAACTGCTTCTACAACGCCATCCGCAATGAACGGGTGTGCGTGATCAGCGTGCCGCAATGAAACGCCTGCTGCTCAGCCTGGTACGGCTCTACCAGTACCTGATCAGCCCCCTGCTCGGGCCACGCTGCCGCTTCCATCCCAGTTGCTCGCACTACGCCATCGAGGCCATTGAACGCCACGGCGCGCTGCGTGGCGGCTGGCTGGCCGTGCGGCGCCTGGGCCGCTGCCATCCCTGGCATGCGGGCGGTTATGACCCCGTGCCGCCCATCCATCGCTGCAATCGGGAACATCCCCATGACTGATCTGCTGATCCGCAACGCCCGCCTGATCAACGAGGGCCGCGAGTTCGAGGCTGACCTGCTGGTACGCCACGGCCGCATCGAGAAGATCGCCAGCAGCATCAGCGGGCGCAGCGCCGAGGTGGAGATCGACGCCGCCGGGCAGTACCTGCTGCCGGGCATGATCGACGACCAGGTGCACTTCCGCGACCCCGGCGCGCCGCACAAGGGCAGCTTCGCCACGGAATCCCGCGCGGCCGTGGCCGGCGGCATCACCAGCGTGATGGACATGCCCAACACCCACCCGCCGACCCTGACCCTGGACGCGCTAGAGGCCAAGGAAAGGCGCGCCGCCAGCTGCTCCGGGGTCAACTTCGGCTTCCATTTCGGCGTCAGCCACGAAAACCTCGACATCGTCGCGGCGCTCGACCCCGCCCGGGTGGCCGCAGTGAAGGTGTTCATGGGCGCCAGCACCGGCAATATGCTGGTCGACGACCTCCCCTCACTAGAGCGCCTGTTCCGCGACTGCCCGACCATCATCCTCACCCACTGCGAACACACGCCGCGCATCCGCGAACGTGAACAGCAGTGGCAGGCGCAGTACGGTGAGCAAATCCCGGCCGACCAGCACCCGCTGATCCGCGATGCCGAGGCCTGCTACCAGTCCTCCAGCCTGGCCGTGAGCCTGGCACGCCGCTTCGATACCCAGCTGCACGTGCTGCACATCACCACCGCCCGCGAGCTGAGCCTGTTCCAGCCAGGCCCGCTGGCCGGCAAGCAGATCACCGCCGAGGTCTGCGCGCACCACCTGTATTTCGATGACCGCGACTACGCGGCGCTCGGCCACCTGATCAAGTGCAACCCGGCGATCAAGACCCAGGCCGATCGCGACGCGCTGCGCCAGGCCCTGCTGTGCGGGCGGCTGGACATCATCGGCACCGACCACGCGCCGCACACCCTGGACGAGAAGCATCGCCCCTACCTGCAGGCGCCGTCCGGCCTGCCGCTGGTGCAGCACGCCCTGCCGTCCCTGCTGGAACTGGTCGCCGACGGCCTGCTGCCCCTCACCACCCTGGTGGAGAAAACCAGCCATGCGGTGGCGCAGCGCTTTGCCATCGAGCAGCGCGGCTACCTGCGCGAAGGCTACTGGGCCGACCTGACGCTGATCGAACGCCTGGCCGAGCCGCGCCCGGTCGCCGCCGACCCGATCCTCGCCCACTGCGGCTGGACGCCCTTCCAGGGCCGCGCCTTCCGCCATGCCGTGCGCAGCACCGTCGTCTCCGGCCAGCTGGCCTGGCATGAGGGCCAGCTGCAACACGATTGCCAGGGGCTGCCACTGCGCTACCAGCGTGGCTGAGCGCTCCGTTAACCGACCTGATCAGAGAACCGACATGCCCAGCATCACCCTGCCCGATGGCAGCCAGCGTCACTATGCCCAACCCCTGAGCGTGGCCGAAGTCGCCGCCGACATCGGCCCCGGCCTGGCCAAGGCCGCCCTGGCCGGGCGCCTGAATGGCCGCCTGGTGGACACCAGCGCCTTGGTCGACCACGACGCCCAGCTCAGCCTGATCACCGCCCGCGACCCCGAGGGCCTGGAGCTGCTGCGCCACTCCTGCGCACACCTGCTGGCCATGGCGGTCAAGCAGCTGTACCCCAGCGCCCAGGTGACCATCGGCCCGGTGATCGAGGACGGCTTCTACTACGACTTCGCCTTTGAGCGACCCTTCACCCCGGATGACCTGGCGCTGATCGAGGCGCGCATGAGTGAGCTGGCCGCCGCCGACCTGCCCGTCAGCCGCCGCGAGCTGCCACGTGATGAAGCCATCACCCATTTCGAATCACAGGGCGAGCACTACAAGGCCGAGCTGATTCGCGACATTCCGGCCGGCGAAGTGCTGTCGCTGTACCGCCAGGGCGACTTCGAAGACCTCTGCCGCGGCCCGCATATTCCGCGCACCGGCCATCTGCAGGCGTTCAAGTTGACCAAGGTGGCCGGCGCCTACTGGCGCGGCGATGCGAAGAACGCCGCGCTGCAACGCATCTACGGCACCTGCTGGGCCAACAGCAAAGAGCTCAAGGCCCATCTCACCCGCCTGGAAGAAGCCGGCAAGCGCGACCACCGCAAGCTTGGCCCGCAGCTCGACCTGTTCCACTTCGACGACTGCGCGCCCGGCTCGGTGTTCTGGCACCCCAAGGGCTGGACCCTGTTCCAGCAGTTGATCGGCTACATGCGCCAGCAGCAGGACGCCGCCGGCTATGTCGAGGTCAACACCCCGGACGTGATGGACCGCAGCCTGTGGGAAACCTCCGGGCACTGGTTCAACTACCGCGACGCCATGTTCACCACCAGCACCGAGGACGAGCGCGTGTTCGCCCTCAAGCCGATGAACTGCCCCGGCGCCGTGGCGCTGTTCGCCCGCGGCCTGAAGAGCTACCGCGACCTGCCGCTGCGCATGGCCGAGTTCGGCAAGGTGCACCGCTACGAGCCGTCCGGTGCGCTGCACGGCCTGCTGCGCGTGCGCCACTTCACCCAGGACGACGCGCACATCTTCTGCACCGCCGCACAAATGGAACAGGAGTGCGCCGACACCATCGCCCTGGTGTTCGCCATCTACCGCGACTTCGGTTTCAACGAGGTGGCAGTCAAACTCTCCACCCGCCCGGCCAACCGCATCGGCAGCGACGCCACCTGGGACCAGCTGGAAGGCGCGCTGTCCGGCGCGCTGCAACGGATGGGCATCGACTACCAGCTCAACCCCGGCGAAGGCGCGTTCTACGGGCCCAAGCTGGAGTTCGTCCTGCGCGATGCCATCGGCCGCGACTGGCAGTGCGGCACCCTGCAGGTGGACCTCAACCTGCCGGAGCGCTTCGATATCGGCTACATCAACGAGCAAGGCGAGCGCGAACGCCCGGTGATGCTGCACCGCGCTCTGTTCGGCTCGCTGGAACGCTTCACCGGCATTCTCATCGAGCACTACAGCGGGCTGTTCCCGCTGTGGCTGGCCCCGCAGCAGGCGGCCGTGCTGACCATCAGCGAGGGGCAGAACGACTACGCCCGCCAGGTGCTGGCCCGCCTCAAGCGCGCCGGTTTGCGTGCGGCCGCCGACCTGCGCAACGAGAAGATCGGCTACAAGATCCGCGAAGCCACCCTGCAGAAAGTGCCCTACCTGCTGGTGATCGGCGAGCAGGAGAAGGCCGAGGGCCGCGTCACCCTGCGCAGCCGCTCCGGCGACAACCTCGGCAGCCTGCCGCTGGCCGAGCTGGTCGAGCGGCTGCGTGCGGAGGGGCGCATGCCCTGAACCTGGCCGGCCAGGCTCACTGACTGGGCAGCCCGCCACAGTCCTCACCCAGCCATTTCGCCTGGCTCTGCATGCTGCTGGGCTGGCCGTCGTAGACGCCGTTGACCGTGGTGGTGAAGGCAGTGTCGCCGTCGAAGCGGGTCTCGCCCTCACCCTCGCCGTTCGGGCACTTGAAGTGGAACTTCCACACCTCGGCGCTGCGCTCGGTGATCTCATGGCTGCAACCGGAGTCTTCGTTCTGCAGGGGGATGTCGCCGGCCTTGAGGCGTTCGGCACTGAGACACAGCTGCACGCCGCTGCCACCGAGCTTGATGCCCTGCTGGGCCAGCATCCCCTCCATCATCTGGCGCTGCTCGGGCGGCAGGTTCTGCAACTGGTCGAGCATCTGCTGCATGTCCGGCATGGCCTGGCCACCATGCTGCATCTGGCTGGTGAACTCCCACAGCCCGGCGCGGGGCTCGGCGCAGGCGAGGGCTGGCAGGGTGAACAGCAGGGCGACGAGAACGCGCATGACGGCTTTCCTCCTAGGCAGGGTTCTAGCAGCTTAGCCGCTGCAGAGCCTGATTCCCTCGCCCCTCTCCCCCGGCCCCTCTCCCGCAAGCGGGAGAGGGGAGTAATCCCCAGACGAACAAAACCCCCGAGAGGCATCGCCTGGCGGGGGTCGGGTCCATCCTGGCGCTTGTGGCGCCGGGATCAGCGATGGAGCGTACAGCTCCAGAGTTCCAGTGCCGGCCGGTCCGCTCGTGGCGGCCCCAGCCACTCGCCAAGGGTATGGCAGCGCTGGTCGAAACACAGTTGATAATCGCCGGCCTCGGGCGTACGCCCGACACGCAGCGGTTGCAGTGGCGGCATCTGCCGGCGGTAGTGCCAGCTGCCGTCACGCAGTTCGGCACCGTCCGGGATCTCCATGCCGGCGCCTGTCCCGCGTACCCGCGCCTCGCCGAGCAACAAGCCCTCGGCGGTGACGCGGTAGTCTTCTTCCCAGCGGATCTTCTCGATGCTGTGGTTCCAGGCCAGGGTGAACCCGGCCTCCGGCACCGCCACCTGGGCCCAGACCGCTCCGGCCAGGCCCATGCACAAGCCGATCACGCGGCGGCCAGGTTCGCGCGCCGTGCCCGCCAGAAGTGCTGGGCAAGGAACAGCGCCGCCAGGGCAAAGCCGATTTCATCGGTGATCGGCGCGGCAATGATCAGCGCCGCACCAGCGGCGAAGCCGAGGATGCGCTCCCACCAGCCCAGCCCGCGCTGCAGGTAGCCGGTGAACACCGCGCCCCAGATACCGATGGCCAGCACCGCCTTGAGCACCACGTAGGCGGTGGCCAGCAGGCTGTCGCCCTGCAGCATCAGGCCCGGCGAATACACCGCCATGTACGGCACGATGAAGCCGGCTACGGCGATGCGGACCGCCCACAGGCTGATCTTCAAACCCTTCTCCTTGGCGATCGGCGCGGCGGCGAAGCAGGCCAGCGCCACCGGCGGCGTGAGGTCGGCCATGATGCCGAAGTAGAAGACGAACATGTGCGAAACGATCAGCGGCACGCCGAGATCGAGCAGCGCCGGCGCGGCAATCGAGCTGGTGATGATGTAGTTGGGAATGGTCGGGATGCCCATGCCCAGCACCAGGCAGGTGAGCATGGTCAGCACCAGCGAGAGGAACAGGTTGTCCTGGCCGATGGCGAGGATGTAGCCGGCGAAGGTCGAGGCCACCCCGGTCAGCGAGACCACGCCGATGATCACCCCGACCAGGGCGCAGGCGATGCCCACCGGCACCGCATGGCGCGCGCCTTCGACCAGCGCGTGCAGGCACAGGGTCAGGGTCTCGCGGCCGCCCTTGATGAACCAGCAGACCGCCACCAGCGCCGCGATCACGCCGAATACCACGCCGATGCCGAGCTGGAAGAAGCCGGCGCAGAGCACGCCCAGGGCGATCCAGAAGGCGAAGCGCATGGCCTTGGACGACACCCGCAGGATGATCGCCGAACCGATGATGACGATGGCGGTCAGGGCCAGGCCGACGGTGCCGGAGAACAGCGGCGTGCGCCCGGAGAACAGCAGGTAGATGAGGATGGCCAGCGGGATCAGCAGGAACCAGCGCTCGCGCACCGACTTCCACGGGTTCGGGCACTCGTCCTTGGGCAGGCCCATCAGGTTGGCGCGCTTGGCTTCCAGGTGGACCATCCAGAACACCGAGCCGAAATACAGCAGCGCCGGGATCAGCGCGGCCTTGGCCACTTCGTAGAACGGCACGTTGATGGTCTCGGCCATGATGAAGGCCACGGCGCCCATGATCGGCGGCATGATCTGGCTGCCCATCGACGAGGTGGCCTCCACCCCGCCGGCGAACCCGGCGCGGTAGCCGAAGCGCTTCATCAGCGGGATGGTGAACTGGCCGGTGGTGACCACGTTGGCCACACCCGAACCGGTGATGGTGCCCATCAGCGCCGACGACACCACCGACACCTTGGCCGGGCCGCCGACCTTGTGGCCGAACAGGCCCATGGCGAAGTCGGTGAACAGCCTGATCATGCCGGCCTGTTCGAGGAAGGCGCCGAACAGGATGAACAGGAAGATGTAGGTCGCCGAAACATAGGTCGGCGTGCCGTACAGGCCCTCGGTGCCGAACGACAGCTGGTTGACCAGCTGGTCGATGTCATAGCCGCGGTGCATCAGGTCACCCGGCAGGTACTGGCCGAACAGGCCGTAGACCAGGAACAGCGCGCAGATGATCGGCAGGGCGATACCCATGACCCGCCGCGCGGCCTCGAACACCAGCACGATGAGGATCAGGCCGATGACCATGTCGCTGCTGGTCAGGTCGCCCGAGCGCTGGATCAGGTCGGCCTCGAAGTACCACTGGTACGCCGCCGTGGCCATGCCGGCCAGGCCCAGCAGCCAGCCCAGCGGCTGGAACGGGCGGCCCCTGCCGAAGGCCGGGATGCTGATGAACACCACCAGCAGCAGGAAACCGACGTGCACCGCCCGCAACACCTGGGTGGAAACCGGGTGAAAGGCGGCGGTGACGATCTGAAAGATGGAAAACAGCAGTGCCACGGCGAAAAGCGCCTTGGGCCAACTGCTCGGACTGGCCGAGAGCCCTTCGTGGTGCTCGCTCATGAACCTAGTACCTCAATGACCATGGGACTAGAGCTGCCGGCAAAGGGCAAACGTGGGTTCAGCCTTTGCCGGTGTCTCTAAGCAGAATAGTTCTGGCCGCCCTTGGCGGGCCGACGGTGGCACGCCGGGGAGGCCGCTGAACGGCCCGCCCGGCGCGCGTGGGGATCAGAGTGCGCCGGCTTCCTTGTAGAAGCGTTCGGCACCCGGATGCAGCGGAATTGGCAGGTTCTTCGCCGCGCCTTCCAGCTTGATGTCCTTGGCCGCAGAGTGGGCATTGCCCAGGCGCTCGAGGTTGTCGAACATCAGCTTGGTCATCTGGTAGGCCACCTCGTCGGACACGCCTTCATGGCTGACCAGGATGTTGGTGATGGCCACGGTCGGCACGTCGGCGGTCTGGCCGTCGTAGGTGTTGGCCGGGATGGTGGCGGCCTGGTAGGCGGCGTTGCCGATCTTGCCCACCACGTCGGCCGGGATGGCGACGAAGCTGACCTTCATGGTCGAGGCCAGGTCGCGGATGGCGGCCATGCCCAGGCCGGAGGACTGCAGGGTGGCGTCCAGCTGGCGGTTCTTGATCAGCTCGACCGACTCGGCGTACGGCAGGAACTGCACTTCACCCATGTCCTCGTAGCTCAGGCCGGCCGCCTTGAAGATGGCGCGGGCGTTCAGCTCGGTGCCGGACTTCGGCGCACCGACGGAGATGCGCTTGCCCTTGAGGTCGGCCAGGGTCTGGATGTTGGCATCGGCGTTGGCCACGATCTGGATGTAGTTCGGGTAGGTGCCAGCGATGGCGCGCAGCTTCTTCAGCGGCGCCTTGAAACCGGCCTCTTCCACGCCGTTCCAGGCATCGGCCACCGAGTCGCCGAGGGCGAAGGCCAGCTCACCGCGACCGGCCTGCAGCAGGTTGAGGTTTTCCACCGAGGCCTTGGTGGCCTGCACCGAGGTCTTCGAGCCTTCGATGCCATTGCCGTACAGCTGCGACAGGGCAACACCGATCGGGTAGTACACGCCGCTGGTGCCACCGGTGAGGATGTTGATGAAGGTCGGGGCGGCAATGGCCGCGGTGCTGGCTGTGAACGCCGCGGCGGCGGCGAACAGGCTGAGACGCTTGGTCAGGGTCATGCGGATGTCTCCATTGTTGTTGTCGGTGGGTCACGCCCGTGGAGCTGGGCGGCAACCTGGCAACAAGAACGGCGAGCGTCCCCCGGCGGGCCGGGCTGGATCAGGAGTCCGCAGACTCCAGGCAGGCAATGCTCACTCGGTCGTTCTTGTTCTCACCCTCGCGAGGGCATGGCAGAAACCATAGCAGCCAGCGTGCCAGAGGCTGAAAACGCCGATCTAGAGGGGTTTGCCGACAAAACCCGGGCAGCCATAAGCGGAAATCCGCCGATCACCCGCCGAGCATCAGCAAGAATCCGCCTAGTCCTCGCCCACCCCACCTTCACCGAGGAAGTCCGCACGGCTCAGGCCATGGCGCTGCATCTTCTCGTTGAGGGTGCGCCGCGGCAGCTGCAGCAGCGCCATCACCTCGGCGATATTGCCCTGGCAGCGCTGCAGCGCCTGGCGCAGGCATTGTGCCTCGAACGCCTCCATCTGCTCGGCCAGCGACTGCCCACCCGCCGCCTCCACCGCCGGAGCCGAAAGACCGAGCGCATGGCGCTCGGCAGCGTTGATCAGCTCACGTACGTTGCCCGGCCAGTCGTGGGCCAGCAGCCGCGCCAGCTCGCCCGACGCCAGCGGCGGCGCCTCGCGGCCATGACGCTGGGCTGCCTCGGCGGCGAAGTGCTCGAACAGCAGGGGAATGTCCTCGCGCCGCTCGCGCAGCGGCGGGATGTGCAGCTCGGCGACGTTGAGGCGATAGAGCAGGTCCTCGCGGAAGCGCCCACCACGCACCTCCTCGCGCAGATCCGGCTTGGCCGCGCTGATCACCCGCAGGTCGACGGCGATGCTCTTGTTCGAGCCCAGGCGCTCCAGGCTGCGCTCCTGGATCACCCGCAGCAGCTTGACCTGCTGCGCCAGCGGCATGCTTTCGATCTCGTCGAGAAACAGCGAGCCGCCATCGGCGTGCTCGATGCGGCCGATGCGCTTGGCCTGGGCGCCGGTAAAGGCTCCGCTCTCATGGCCGAACAGCTCGCTCTCGAAAATGGTCTCGGGAATCGCCGCGCAGTTGAGGGCGACGAAAGGCTTGGCCGCGCGCGGGCCGAACTGATGCAGGCAGCGCGCCACCCGTTCCTTGCCGCTGCCGGTGTCGCCGCGGATCAGCACGTTGACCGAGGTCTGCGCCAGCTCCAGCACCTGCTTGCGCAGGGTCTGCATGGCCGGCGACACGCCGAGCAGTTCCGCTTCGATGCGCCCGGTAGCGGCGACCTGGGCACGCAGCTGGCGGTTCTCCAGCACCAGGCGGCGCTTGTCCAGGGCGCGGCGCAGGCTGTCCAGCAGACGCTCGGGGGTAAAGGGTTTCTCGATGAAGTCGTAGGCACCCTGGCGCAGCGCCTGCACCGCCATGGGCACATCGCCGTGGCCGGTGACCATGATCACCGGCAGGTCGCGGTCGCGTTGCAGCAGCGCGTCGAGCAGTTGCAGGCCGTCCTGACCGGGCATGCGCACGTCGCTGACGACGACGCCGGCAAAGTCCGCCTCGACCAGCGCCAGCGCCGCGGCCGCCGAATCGCAGGTGCGCACCTCGAGGCCGGACAGCTCCAGCCACTGCTGCACCGCCTCGCGGATCGCCGCCTCGTCGTCGACAAAGATCACCTGGCCGTTCATGCCACCTCCCGTTGCGAAGGGCCGCAGTGTAGCCCGGATGACCTAGGCCGCCGCCAGCCGCAGGCTGAAGATCGCCCCGGCATCACCATTGCGCGCCGTCAGGCTGCCGCCCAGCTCGTGGACGATGCCGTAGGACACCGCCAGCCCCAGGCCGAGCCCCTCGCCCACCGGCTTGGTGGTGAAGAACGGCTCGAACAGGTGCGCCAGGTTCTCCTCGGCAATGCCCGCGCCACTGTCTTCCACGTCCAGGCGCCAGGCCTCGCCCTCGCGGCGAATCCGCAGGTCGAGTTGCCGGCGCGGGCTGCCCGCCATGGCATCCAGGGCGTTGTGCAGCAGGTTGAGCAGCACCTGCTCCAGGCGGATCGCATCGCCCAGCACCCAGGCCGGCTCGGCCTGATCGCGGGTGATCTCCACGCCCTCGGCGCGCATGCGCGGCGCCAGCAGTTGCAGGGCCTGCTCCAGCACCTGGCCCAGCTCCAGGCGTTCGCGCAGGCCGCCCGGGCTCTTGCGGGCGAAGGTCTTGAGATGGCCGGTCAGCGCGGCCATGCGCTGCAGCAGGCCGTCGATGCGCTGCAGCCCCACCCGCGCCGGTTCCACGCGGTCCTGCTCCAGCAGCAGGCGCAAGCTGCCCAGCTGCATCTGCATGGCCGTCAGCGGCTGGTTCAGCTCATGGGCCAGGGCCGCCGACATCTGCCCCAGCGCCGCCAGCTTGGCTGCCTGCACCAGCTCATCCTGGGCCGTGCGCAGGGCGGCGGTGCGCTCTTCCACCAGGCGCTCCAGCTCCTCGCGGCTGCGCTGCTGCAGGCGCTGGGTCTTGCGCCGCTGCAGCAGCCAGAGCAGCAGGAACACCGCGGTGGTCCACAGCCCGGCGGCGGCCAGGCGGTAGCTGCGCACCACGCCGGCCACGGCAGCGGGCTCGACCAGCAGGTGCAGGGTCCAGCCCTCGTCGTTCAGATCGCGGCGCTGCCAGAGATAGTCGCGGCGCCCGTCCGGACCTTCGACGCGGCGCTGCTCGGCCAGTGCCGAGATCTGTCGCAAGGTGGTGCTGGGCAGCGGCTGCAGGTTTTGCCGGGCGAACTTGCGCGCCTGCTCCAGCTCAAGCCGCTGCGCCTCGGCCAGCGGCCGCAGCTGGCGAAAGCGCCAGGCCGGTCGGTTGCTGAGAATCACCACGCCATGCCGGTCACTGACCAGCAGCACATCGGTCTGGCCGACCCACTCACGCTGCAGTTCTTCCAGTTCCAGCTTGACCACCAGCACGCCGAGCACCTGGCCGTTGCCGTCCTTGACCGCATGGGAAAGGAAATAGCCGGGAACCCCGGTGGTCACGCCGACGGCAAAGTAGCGACCAGAATCCTCGCGCAAGGCGTCCTGAAAATAGGGGCGAAACGCATAGTTGTTACCGACGAAGCTGCTCCACTCGCGCCAGTTGCTGGCGGCGATGGCTTCGCCGGAACTGTCCAGCAGGTACAGCACCGCGGAGCCGGCAGCTCCATTGAGCGACTCCAGGCGACGATTGATCGCCTGGCGCAGCAAAGGGTCGCCGGGTGCGTTCAGCAGGTCGCGAATCGCCCCATCCTGCGCCAGCAGCGCCGGCACCGAGCGAAAGCGCTCGACCAGGGTGTGCACCGACTGCGCATACAGCTCCAGCTGGGCGGCCGCCTCCTCGCTGCGCTGGCTCCAGGCCCGCCGCTCTGCCAGCAGACCGGCCAGCCAGACACACAGCGCCAGTCCGGCAAGGATGCCGATGACGACCCAAAGGCGATGACGTGGAAGGACGGAAGACATGCAGGGGCTCGCACCGACGCAGAGCCGGCATGGTAGCAAAGGCGCCCGCAGGCCGAGCGACTGCAAGGGCGCCGACGAAGAGGCCGCCCGGAATGTTCGGCCGCGCACACCAGAATCACTACAGGTTCACACTACAAGGTATTCGTCGTCACACTTTTGTGAACTGCAACTTACTAAGTGGTAAGTCATTACTTACATATATCGACGAGCTTTACCACGCCAAACTAGTACACTTTTTATTGACGCCATAATTGCAACTTGCCATTCGCGACATTGCATCTTGCTAATCGCTCCGCTTGCCGAACTCATCACATTTCTTGCCTTGTCGATCCCTTCCTCCGGGACTAGGATGCCCACCCCATAAGGACTTTGCGCAATTTGTTGCGCATGGAAACTGCGCAAGAAGTTGCGCATAGCAAATGAGCCAGCGGCACTCCTCATATATATGAAAGCGTCCGCAAGTTGCTCTCTGCCTATATAGAGTCAAGGAATGACTGCCTCTACCCCACTGGCCGAACATTATCTGCAATTGGCGAAAAACCCTGTTGAAGAGGGTAACTTCGCCGGTGCCGATATGCGTTATTCCAGTGAATACGAAGCCCTCGAAAGCGAACTGGAAAAGGCCGGCGCGCTGCACCAGACCGAGGCCATCGACTGGCAAAAAATCCGCGACCTGAGCGAGGCCCTGCTGCGCCACCAGTCCAAGGATCTGCGTGCCGCCTGCTGGCTGGTCTGGAGCCTGCACCAGCGCGAGGGCCTGCATGGCCTGCAGGCTGGCCTGGGCCTGCTGCTGGAACTGTGCCAGCAGCGCTGGAACGACCTGCACCCGCGCAAGGACCGCACCCGCGCCGCCGCCCTCACCTGGCTCATGCCGCGCGTGGAGAAAGTGCTCGGCGAAGACATCCCGGTCGCCGCGCAACTGCCGTTGTTCCGCAACCTGGCCGAGCTGCTGCGTGGCCTGGAAAGCTGCCTGGGCGAACGCCTCGGCGAAGACGCCCCGCTGCTGTTGCCGCTGTGCCGGCGCCTGGACGAGCAGATTGCCCGCGCCGCCCAGGGCCACAGTGAACCCGGTGCGGTCGGCGCCGCTCTGGCCCAGGTCAAGCAGGCCGCCGCCCAGGTGTTCAACCCGGCCACCCCGCTGGACAACGAGCGCGACGCGCACAAGTCGCTGCGCGCCCTGCAGGACGGCGCCCGACCGCTGTGCGCCTGGTGGCTGAAGCAGAAGGCCAGCGACCTGCGCGCCCTGCGCCTGTCCCGTACCCTGCTGTGGCTGCCGATCGACGGCCTGCCGCAGGCCAATGCCGAACACATCACCACCCTGCGTGGCCTGCCAGCGGACAAGCTGGCCAGCTTCGCCGAACGCTTCGCCGCCGGCCAGTACGCCGACCTGCTGGTGGAGCTGGAAGCCAGTATCGCCCGCGCACCGTTCTGGCTGGACGGCCAGCGCCTGGCCTGGGAATGCCTGCAGGAACTGGGCGCCGAGGCCGCCATGTGCGAAGTGGAGATGCAGCTGGCGCTGTTCCTCCAGCGCGTACCGGGCCTGGATGAGCTGCGCTTTCACGACGGCGCGCCCTTCGCCGACGCCGAAACCCGTGCCTGGATCGGTGGCCAGGTCATGCCCCACCTGCAGGCGCCCAGCGCCGAACCGGCGGTGCAGACCGGCGCAGGCGGCGAACTGCCGGCCTGGGAACTGGCCCTGCAGGCCGCCCTGCCGCGCCTGCGCAAGGACGGCCTGAAACCCGCCGTGCAGCAGCTCAAGCAGGGCATGGCCCAGGCCCAGGGCGGGCGGGCACGCTTCTTCTGGCAGCTGGCTCTGGCGCGCCTGTGCAGTGCGGCGAAGAAGCACGAACTGGCCAAGACCCAACTCGAATCCCTCGACCAGACGCTGCAGGCCTCCGGCCTCGGCGAGTGGGAACCCGATCTCGCCCTGGAAGTGCTGCGTCTGCTGCACAACTGCTACGAGCTGCTGCCGCAGAACCATGCGATCCGCGAGCGCAAGGAAGAGATCCACCGCAGGCTGTGCCACCTCGATCTCGAAGTGGTGCTGGATTGAGGCCGCCAGGCCTCCGAACGTAAAGGAGAACAACCATGGCCAAAGAAGGCTCGGTAGCACCCAAGGAACGCATCAACGTCACCTTCAAACCGGCGACCGGCAACGCTCAGGAAGAGATCGAACTGCCGCTGAAGCTGATGGTGCTGGGCGATTTCACCCAGCGCGCCGACGAGCGCAAGATCGAGGATCGCAAGCCGATCAGCATCGACAAGAACAACTTCGACGAAGTGCTGGGCAAGCAGGAGCTGAGCCTGACCTTCGCCGTGCCCAACCGCCTGCAGGACGAAGAAACCGACGACGAACTGCCGGTCGAGCTGAAGATCAACTCGCTGAAGGACTTCAACCCGGCCGCCGTGGTCGAGCAGGTGCCGGAGCTGAAGAAACTGATGGAGCTGCGCGACGCCCTGGTCGCCCTGAAAGGCCCGCTGGGCAACGCCCCGGCCTTCCGCAAGGCCATCGAAAGCGTCCTCTCCGACGACGACTCCCGCGACCGCGTACTGGGTGAGCTGGGTCTCGCCGCCCAAGCCCCGCAAGACGCCTGATTTCTCGACAAGGAAGCCCGAGCATGAGCACCAGTGCAGTAATGGAAAGTACCCGGAATGTCGCCGACGCCGGCATTCTCGACCGCATCATCGCGGAAACCCGCCTGACCCCGGACGACGAGGCCTACGACATCGCCAAGCGTGGCGTGTCCGCCTTTATCGAAGAGCTGCTGAAGCCGCACAACCAGAACGAGCCGGTGAAGAAGGCCATGGTCGACCGCATGATCGCGGAGATCGACGCCAAGCTCAGCCGGCAGATGGACGAGATCCTCCATAACCCGCAGTTCCAGTCGCTGGAGTCGGCCTGGCGCGGCCTCAAGCTGCTGGTCGATCGCACCGACTTCCGCGAAAACACCAAGCTGGAAATCCTCAACGCCTCCAAGCAGGACCTGCTGGACGACTTCGAGGACAGCCCGGAAATCACCCAGTCCGGCCTGTACAAGCACATCTACACCGCCGAGTACGGCCAGTTCGGCGGCCAGCCGGTCGGCGCCATCGTCGCCAACTACTTCTTCGACCCCAGCTCGCCGGACATCAAGTGCATGCAGCACGTCGCCTCGGTGGCCTGCATGTCGCACGCGCCCTTCATCGCCGCCGCCGGCCCGAAGTTCTTCGGTCTGGAAAGCTTCACCGGCCTGCCCAACCTGAAGGATCTCAAGGATCACTTCGAGGGCCCGCAGTTCGCCAAGTGGCAGAGCTTCCGCGAGCGCGAAGACGCGCGCTATGTCGGCCTGACCCTGCCGCGCTTCCTGCTGCGCAACCCCTACGATCCGGAAGAAAACCCGGTGAAGACATTCGTCTACAAGGAGAGCGTGTCGGCCAGCCACGAGCACTACCTGTGGGGCAACACCGCCTACACCTTCGCCTCCAAGCTGACCGACAGCTTCGCCAAGTTCCGCTGGTGCCCGAACATCATCGGCCCGCAGAGCGGTGGCGCGGTGGAAGACCTGCCGCTGCACCACTTCGAGAGCATGGGCGAGATCGAGACCAAGATCCCCACCGAGGTGCTGGTCTCCGACCGTCGCGAGTATGAACTGGCCGAGGAAGGCTTCATCGCCCTGACCATGCGCAAGGGCAGCGACAACGCCGCGTTCTTCTCCGCCAACTCCACCCAGAAGCCGAAGTTCTTTGGCATCAGCGAGGAAGGCAAGACCGCCGAGCTGAACTACAAGCTCGGCACCCAGCTGCCCTACCTGTTCATCGTCAACCGCCTGGCGCACTACCTGAAGGTGCTGCAGCGCGAGCAGATCGGCGCCTGGAAGGAGCGCACCGACCTGGAGCTGGAACTGAACAAGTGGATCCGCCAGTTCGTCGCCGACCAGGAGAACCCCAGCTCCGAAGTCCGCAGCCGTCGTCCGCTGCGCGCTGCGCAGGTGATCGTCAGCGACGTGGAAGGCGAGCCGGGCTGGTACCGCGTTAGCCTCAACGTGCGCCCGCACTTCAAGTACATGGGTGCCGACTTCACCCTGTCCTTGGTCGGCAAGCTGGACAAGGAGTAAGCACGTGGCCTACGGCAGCCTGTTCGAGCGCCTTGGTGGGGATACCGCCAGTCGCGCCCGCCTCGACCACGAGGTGGCCGTGATGGCCTCGGTGGCTGCCCATCTGGCCAAGATGCTCAGCACCCGGGCGGGCAGCGTGCAGACGCTGCCCGACTACGGGTTGCCCGATCTCAACGACATGCGCCTGTCGCTGCACGACGCGTTGCAGCAGGCGCGCATGGCGATCGAACGCTTCATTGAACAATACGAGCCGCGCCTGAAACAGGTGCGGGTCATTTCCCTGCCGCGCGAGCACGACCCCCTCAGCCTCAACTTCGCCATCGAAGGGCTGCTGCAGGTCGAGGGCATCAAGCGCCAGGTCAGTTTCGCCGCGCAGCTGGATGGCAGCGGGCAAGTGAAGGTCAGGTAAGGGCCTGTTCAAAGGAGAGCATGGATGTCCGGTAAACCCGCCGCCCGCCTGGGCGACCCCACCGCCTGCCCGGTTCCCGGCCACGGCACCAACCCCATCGCCGTCGGCTCGCCCAATGTGCTGTTCGACAGCCTGCCGGCCGCCCGCCAGGGCGACGCCTCCGCCTGCGGCGGTGCGCTGTCCGGCAATGTGATCCCGACCGTGCTGATCAACGGCAAGCCGGCGACCACCATCGGCACAGTGGGCAGCCACGGCAATGTGGTGGTGGCGGGGTCGGGGACTGTGTTGATTGGGGCCAGTGGGGGTGGCGCTTCGTTTGTATCGCCCACCCCCGTGAGTATCCCCGGATTCGACGAGCAATTCGTGCTCACGGATGAGCAGGGCTCACCCATAGCCAATCAACCCTATTTGCTCATTCGGGAAAGCGGTGGCCAAGAGTCTGGCATTACTGACGCCCAGGGCCAGACACACCGCATAGCTCATCACGCTAAAGCGGAAAAGATCGACATATATGTAGCCACGGAAGGCTGATCCCCATGACCCAGGAAGTAATCAACCATCAGTCCGGCACGTACAAGAAGATTGCATCGCGGCAAAGTACTCCTGCATCAGATGCGACGCCTAAAGCACTGGTTGTCGAACGCGGACTAACCATCTTTCTTGGCGGTGCTGGCATGGTTGGCTCCTACAACGAAGATATGGTTTCCGCACTCAAGGAAGTCGGGATAGCCAATCCTGTCTATGGGAACTACTCATCCCTTATCACCGGGTTAGATAGCTACGTACCTTCCATCGTCGACATGCTGGGCGATGCTTCTGCAGTCGCCCTCTATAACCAGGACGAAACCGACCCAGTGGTATTCGAGTATGGAGAGCTTCAGAAATGTCGCTATGGCAATGAATATGTCGAGAAGAAATACCTGTTCGGACTCATAACCGTCCGCGAATACAACAAGGTCGAGTGCACCCCCACCAGCGATCTACTAGCAATCAAACTCGGCCGGGATCTGAAGGCCATAAAGAGCACTGATTTTTCTCTTGCCAACATCGGTATCAGCAAGTCCCTACCTTCAATAGGGCAGTTCAACATCATTGGCTATTCATGGGGTGCAGTGATCGCTGCACGTACTGCGATCTTCCATGCTCGCCAAGGGGTCACTGTGAACCATCTGGTCCTGATCGGAGCCCCCATCAACGCCAGCCTGAAAGAAGCGGTCAGTATCCACCCCCGGATCCTCAACACCCACATCGTCGACTTGATGAGTCACGGTGATCCAATTTTTGCGGGCATGAGCGACCAACAGATCGTTGATTCAGCTCTAAAGCTGGCCAACCAAATGCCCACCGCCGAAGGGCATTTCTATTACTCGGGCGATAACCCTGCTGGACGGGCACGCCGCCGCCAGCTTGCCAACTCGCTGTATGAAAAGGGGCTTCGTTGAACATGTTGCGTTACATAGCCCTCACCCTCTCCGTGCTGATGCTCGCGATCACATTCAATGAGCCCGGCAGCGACTGGCCCATAGATCTGCAGCTGTTCGGCTACTCGCTCCAAGGCAATGTCTTTGGCTGGCTTTTTACGGTCTGCCTAGTGGCCTTCATACCCCTGCTAGGGATCAGCGTGGTGATGCTGATCCGCTACGGCGTGTCTTTTCTCAAGACACGTAAAGCCTCGACGCTCTGGGCGCTGCTGCTGTTTGCAGTGTTTCCACTCTGTGCACTGATCAGCTTCAACAGCTGGGTGTTCAGCGAGATTTTCTAGGGTTCGCCGAGGTTTTATCCATGTCCTTCAACCACCACTACCAGAGCGAACTCTCCGCCCTGCGCCAACTGGGTAAGCGCTTCTCCGAGCGCAGCCCGGCGCTGGCGCCGTTTCTTGGCCAGGCCGGGCGCGATCCGGATGTGGAGCGCCTGCTGGAAGGCTTCGCCTTTCTCACCGGGCGCCTGCGGCAGAAGCTCGACGACGAACTGCCGGAGCTGACCCATTCGCTGATGCACCTGCTTTGGCCCAACTACATGCGCCCGCTGCCTGCCTTCAGCATGTTGCAGTTCGACCCGCTCAAGCGCCCCGGCCCGGCGCTGCAGGTGCCACGGCATACGCCGGTGGAAGCCAAGGCCGTCGAAGGCGTGACCTGTCGTTTTCGCACCGCCTATGCGACCGAAGTACTGCCGCTGGCACTGAACGCGCTGGATTATTCGGTAAAAGGTGACGGCGCCCTGCTCAGCCTGCGTCTGGCGATG
Organism: Pseudomonas sp. zbq_18; assembly: GCF_043102245.1. NCBI lineage: Bacteria > Pseudomonadati > Pseudomonadota > Gammaproteobacteria > Pseudomonadales > Pseudomonadaceae > Pseudomonas > Pseudomonas sp. zbq_18. The sequence continues at coordinate 252,586 of NZ_JBICIT010000022.1, forward strand.
AGCACCGATGGCCACTTGGGTGAGATCGGTCTGAAACAGCTGCGCCTGCATCTGGCCGGTGAGCGCTATATCGCCCAGCTGCTCTACCTCGGTCTGCTGCGCCACCTGGGCGGCATTCAATTGGTGTTGCTGGACGAACAGGGTCAGGCGCTGACCGACAGCTATGGCCTGCCGCTGCCGAGCATCGGCCTGGCGGCCAATCAGATCGAAGCGGTGGGCTTTCACGAAGATCAGGCACTGATCCCCTACCCGCACAACACCTTCCGCGGCTATCGCCACCTGCAGGAATACTTCGCCTTCCAGGACAAGTTCCTGTTCGTCGACCTCAAGGGCCTGGAAGCCATTGCCCGCCAGCCAGAAGAAGTGCTGGAGCGCGCCCGCGGCCTGGAGCTGCGCTTCGATATCCGCAAGAGCGGCTTGCAGCGCATCCGCCCGAGCCTGGACAACGTACGTCTGTACTGCACCCCGGTGGTCAACCTGTTTGCCCACGACGCCATCCCGATCCGCCTGGACGGCAAGCAGGACCAGTACCTGCTGCTGCCGGCCGAGCTCGACCCGCAGCACTGCGGGGTGTTCTCGGTGGACCGGGTGACCGGCTGGAAACCCGGCGGCATGGGCTACGAGGAATACGTGCCGTTCGAGTCGTTCGAGCACGACACCAGCTTCGATCAGCCGCGCGCCCGCCCGCACTACAGCGTGCGCCAGCAGCCCTCGCTGCTCGGCGACGGCCTGGAAACCTGGCTGAGCTTCGGCGCGCGCAACGGCGAAGTGCAGGAGACCCTGTCCATCGAGCTGACCTGTACCAACCAGAGCCTGGCGCGCCAGCTCAAGCCGGGTGATATCTGCCTGCCCAGCGAGGACACACCGGAGTTCCTCACCTTCCGCAATATCGGCGCCGTCACCCCGAGCTATGCGCCGCCGCTGCACCGCGACTACCTGTGGAAGCTGATCTCCAACATGTCGCTGAACTACCTGTCGCTGGCCGACGTCGAGGCGCTCAAGGTCATCCTGGAGACCTACGACCTGCCGCGCCACTACGACCAGCACGCGCTCAAGGTCAGCCAGCGCATGCTCGGCGGCCTGAAGAAGATCGCCCATCAGCACGTCGACCGCCTGCATCGCGGCCTGCCGATTCGCGGCGTGCGCACCGAACTGACCATGGATCCGGATGGCTACCTGGGAGAAGGGGACCTGTTCCTGTTCGCCTCGGTACTCAATGAGTTTTTCGCCCTCTACGCCAGCCTCAACAGCTACCACGAGCTGCGCGTACAGAGCACACAGGGAGAGGTGTACCAATGGACGCCGCGCATGGGGCAACAGCCCCTGCTCTGACCAAGTTCAGCTCCGGCATCCGCGAATACAGCCTCTTTCAAGGCGTATTGCGGGTACTGGAACGCCTGCGCGCCGCTCATCCCGAACTGGATGAGGAGGCGCTGTACGAGCGCCTGGAGTTCCAGGCCAACCCCAGCCTGGGCTTCCCCGGCAGCGACAGCGATCGCCTGGAGTTCTTCGAGGAGCACGGCGAGCTGCGCGCGCGCCTGCGCATCAACCTGGTCGGCCTGTTCGGTGCCGGCTCGCCGCTGCCCGCCTTCTACAGCGAGCAGGCGCTCGGTGACGGTCCGGACGGCAACACCACCCGCGACTTCCTCGACCTGTTCAATGACCGTTTGCAGCGCCTGCTCCTGCCGATCTGGCGCAAATACCGCTATCACGCGCACTACGAAGCCGGCGCCCGCGACGCCTTCTCTGCCAGGCTGTTCGCCCTGATCGGCCTCGGCGGTGAGCGCCTGCGCGCCGCCGAGGACCTCAACTGGCGGCGCCTGCTGCCCTACCTCGGCCTGCTCAGCCTGCGCGCCCACTCGGCGGCGCTGGTCGAGTCGGTGCTGCGCTACTACTTCAAGCACGCCGACCTGCGCATCGAACAGTGCGTCGAGCGCCGCGTCGAGATCATCAATGAGCAGCGCAACCGCCTCGGCCTGGCCAACAGCCAGCTGGGCGAGAGCCTGGTGCTGGGTGAAGCGGTGCGCGACCGCGGCGGCAAGTTCCGCATCCACATCCGCCAGCTGAGCTGGGAGCGCTTCCACGAATTCCTGCCCATCGGCAGCGGTTACCAGCCGCTCTGCGCGCTGGTGCGCTTCACCCTGCGCGACCCGCTCGACTACGACATCCGCCTGGCCCTGCGCCACGAGGAAATCCGCGAGCTGCGCATCGGCGCAGACAACCCCTGCCACCTGGGCTGGACCAGCTGGCTGGGCCACGAACAGGCCGATGGTGTCGTCACCATCGGCAGCAAGACTCACTAGGGAAAGAGAGAACGATGATCAACGTCGACCTTCAACAGCTGGTCCAGGCACTGGACGCCGAGACCCGCCGCGAACTGGAAGCCGCCGCCGAACGCTGCCTGCAGCGCGGTGGCAGCAAGATCCTGGTCGAAGACCTGCTGCTCGGCCTGCTCGAACGTCGCGACGGCCTGCTGGCCCGTGCCCTACAGGACGCCGAGGTGGACGCCGGCGAACTGGCTGCCACCCTGCAGCCACGCGGCGAGGCCAGCGAGTCGCGCAACCCGGTGTTCTCCGCCGAACTGGTGCAGTGGCTGCAGGACGCCCTTCTGGTGGCCAACCTGGAGCTGGGCCAGAGCCAGATCGAACAGGCGGCGCTGCTCCTGGCCCTGCTGCGCAACCCCATGCGCTATGCCGGCACGCGCTACCAACCGCTGCTGGCGAAGATTGACGCCGAGCGCCTGCGCGACTTCGCCCTCAGCCAGCAACCGCAGGCCGCCGCCGGCAAGCCGGTGGCGCCGGGCGAATCCAATCTGCAGCGCTTCACCCACAACTTCACCCAGCGCGCCCGCGACGGCAAGCTCGACCCGGTGCTATGCCGCGACGACGCGATCCGCCAGATGATCGACATCCTCGCTCGCCGCCGAAAGAACAACCCGATCGTGGTCGGCGAGGCGGGCGTCGGTAAAAGCGCCATCGTCGAAGGCCTGGCCCTGCGCATCGCCGCCGGCGAAGTGCCGGACGTGCTCAAGGGCGTCGAGCTGCTGTGCCTGGACATGGGCCTGCTGCAGGCCGGCGCCAGCGTGAAGGGCGAGTTCGAACGCCGCCTGCAGGGGGTGATCGACGAAGTGAAGGGCGCGGCCAAGCCGACAATTCTGTTTATCGACGAGGCCCACACCCTGATCGGCGCCGGCGCCCAGGCCGGCGCCTCGGACGCCGCCAACCTGCTCAAACCGGCCCTGGCCCGCGGCGAGCTGCGCACCATCGCCGCCACCACCTGGAGCGAGTACAAGAAATACTTCGAGAAGGACCCGGCCCTGGCCCGGCGTTTCCAGCCGGTGCAGCTGCACGAGCCGACGGTCGAGGAAGCGGTGACCATCCTGCGTGGCCTGGCTCCCGTGTACGAGAAGAGCCACGGTATCTACCTGCGCGACGATGCGGTGGTGGCCGCCGCCGAGCTGTCCGCCCGTTACCTGGCCGGGCGCCAGCTGCCGGACAAGGCAGTAGATGTGCTGGACACCGCCTGCGCCCGTGTACGCATCAGCCTGGCCGCCGCGCCGCAGGCCCTGGAGCGTCTGCGCGGCGAGCTGGCCGAAGGCGAGCGCCAGCGCCTGGCCCTGCGTCGCGACCTGCAGGCCGGCCTGAATATCGACGAAGCGGCGCTGGCCGCGCTGGAACAACGCCTGGCCGAAGCCTCCGTGGAGCTGGAGCAGATCGACGCGCGCTGGAGTGCCCAGCGCCAGTTGGCCGAGCGTCTGCTCGAACTGCGCCAGCAATGCGCCGAAGCACGCGCGAGCGACAACCAGGACGAGCTGACCGCCCTGGAGTGCGAGCTGCGCGACGTGCAGGCCGAACTCGGCGATGCCCAGACCGCCGAACGCCTGGTCAGCTTCGAAGTCTGCCCGCGCCTGGTGGCCGAGGTGATCAGCCACTGGACCGGCGTGCCACTGAGCCAGCTGGCCCGCGAGCACAATGCCAAGGTGGCCAGCTTCGCCAGCGACCTGCGTGCCCGCGTGCGCGGCCAGGAGCAGGCGGTGCAGGTGCTCGACCGCGCCATGCGCGCCAGCGCCGCCGGGCTGAACAAGGAAGACGCGCCGGCCGGCGTGTTCCTCCTGGTCGGCCCCAGCGGCGTGGGCAAGACCGAGACGGCCCTGGCCCTGGCCGACCTGCTGTATGGCGGCGAGCGCTTCCTCACTACCATCAACATGTCCGAGTTCCAGGAGAAGCACACCGTGTCGCGCCTGATCGGCGCGCCGCCCGGCTACGTCGGCTACGGCGAGGGCGGCATGCTCACCGAGGCGGTGCGGCAGAAACCCTACTCGGTGATCCTCCTCGACGAGGTGGAGAAGGCCGACCCGGACGTGATGAACGTCTTCTATCAGATCTTCGACAAGGGCGTGGCCAACGACGGCGAGGGCCGCGAGATCAACTTCCGCAACTGCCTGATCCTGCTCACCTCCAATCTGGCCAGCGAGCAGATCGAGGCGCACTGCGCCGGCGAGCAACGGCCGCCGGTCGAGCAGCTGGAAGAGGCGATCCGCCCGACCCTCAGCCGCCACTTCAAGCCGGCGCTGCTGGCACGCATGCGCGTGGTGCCCTACTACCCGGTGGCCGGTGCGGTGCTGCGCGAGCTGATCGAGCTCAAGCTGCAGCGCCTCGGCCAGCGCCTGGGCAAACGTCGCCTGGAGTTCAGCCACAGCCCGGCGCTGATCGAGCACCTGGCCGAGCGCTGCACCCGCAGCGACAGCGGCGCGCGGCTGATCGACCAGCTGCTGGAGCAGAGCCTGCTGCCGCAGATCGCCGACCGCCTGCTGGACGCCATGGCCAGCGGCAGCCACATCACCCGCGTGCACGCCACCCTGGACGGCGAAGGAGCGCTGAGCTGTGAGTTTGCCTGAACGCATCCCCGAGGCCGCGCCGCTGCTGGGGCAGATCTCCCAGCCGCTGGCCTATGCCGAGCAGCTGCTGCAACAGTTCACCCGCCTGGCCCGGCTGGCCAGCGCCGAGCGGCTGCCGGCAGTCCTGACCGAAGCGGCGGCGCAGCTCAGCGGCTGCCGCCTGGCCCAGCTGTACCTGCTCGACAGCACCCACACGCGCCTGACCCTGGCCGCCGAGTGGCTGGACGGCCAGCTCGCCGAGCACGAAGCCAGCCTGCCCAGCGACTACGACGGCGAGCAGCTGCTGCAATACTGCCTGTGCCAGAACCGCCCGCTGAGCCTGGCCAGCCTCGACCCCAGCCTGCACGAGAGCAGCTTCCTACCGGTGATCGACAAACCCTGGCGCAGCCTGCTGTGCCTGCCGCTGCAGGATGAGCAGGCTCGGGTCGCCGGGCTGCTGCTGGTGGCCAGCAGCGGCACCCGCGACCTGGAAGGTTTCGCCGCCTCGCTGGCCAATCTGGGCACCTTCGCCCTGGCCCAGCACCAGCTGCTGCAGCGCCTGCGCGCGCCCCAGGCGAGCCAGCCAGAACCGAGCCCGGCGCTGCCCAGCGACTACGGCCTGATCGGCAGCAGCCCGGCCATGCGCGGCGTGTATCAGCTGATCAGCAAGGTGTTGCACAACCCCACCAGCGTGCTGCTGACCGGTGAGACCGGCACCGGCAAGGAACTGGTCGCCCGTGCCATCCATGACTGCGGCTTCCGCCGCAGCCAGGCATTCATCGTGCAGAACTGCGCCTCGCTGCCGGAGAACCTGCTGGAGAGCGAGCTGTTTGGCTACCGCAAGGGCGCCTTCACCGGCGCCGACCGCGACCGCAAGGGTCTGTTCGACGCCGCCGACGGTGGCACCCTGTTCCTCGACGAAATCGGCGACATGCCGCTGGCCCTGCAGGCCAAGCTGCTGCGCGTGCTGCAGGAAGGCGAAGTCCGCCCGCTCGGCAGCACGCAGACGCACAAGGTCGACGTGCGCATCATCGCCGCCACCCACCGCGACCTGCGCGCCCTGGTCGAAGAAGGCCGCTTCCGCGAGGACCTGTTCTATCGCCTGTCGCACTTTCCCATCGAGCTGCCGCCGCTGCGCGCCCGCGCCGAGGACATCCTGCAACTGGCCCGGCACTTCGCCACCGAAGCCGCCTGTTTCCTGCAGCGCGATCCCTATCGCTGGTCCGAGGCGGCGCTGGATCACCTGGCCGGCTACGCCTTCCCCGGCAACGTACGCGAGCTGAAGGGGCTGATCGCCCGCGCCGTACTGCTGTGCGAAGGCGGCGAGCTGCTGCCCGAGCACTTCAACCTGCAGCCGAACCATCAGCTCGAGGACAGCGGCATGAACCTGCGCGAACGCCTCGAACAGGTCGAACGCAACCTGCTGCTCGACTGCCTGCGCAAGAACCGCGGCAACCAGAGCCAGGCCGCCCGCGAGCTGGGCCTGCCGCGCCGCACCCTGCTGTACCGCATGGACCGGCTGAACATCAGCCCGGCCGATGTTTAAGGAAGAACACCATGAACAAAGCCAAGGACATTCTGTTTCTGCTGACCCTGGAGCCGCTGGTTTCCAGTGGGCGCATTGGCCGCCTCAAGTATCTGCTGCTCTCGATCTGGAGCTGGTGGGCACTGGTTTTCGCAATCCTACTCGCCCAGCTTCTTCCACAGTCCTGGACGGACATCGGCGGCGAGCTACTTGCCGCTGCGGCTCTGTTCTACATCTTCGCCACAGCCCTCTGCCTGGGCATCCGCCGCCTGCACGACATGGGCACCAGCGGGGTACTGGTGGTGCTCGTAGGCATCATCTGGCCGTTGCTGCTGCTTTGGCCGGGGCAGCCCAGAAACAACCGCTACGGCCCCCGGTTATCGCCGGCGACCGCTTGAACCTTATTTCCCCAATCACAGCCTGTGGAGAACCCGCGATGTCCCACCGCCTTCTGACCGCCACCCTGCTCGCCGCCCTGCTCGGCCTGGCCGGCTGCAACGGCAACTACAAGTCCAGCGACGACGACTATCGCCCGCTGGGCGACTCGCAAGTGCAACAGCGCGACGACTGAGCGCAAGGAGCCCTACCATGGAACTGGTATTCGACATCGTCAGCGCCCAGCAGTACGCCCCGGGCCTGCTGACCAGCAAGAGCTTCCTCAAGGCCGGCGGGGTGATCGGCCGGGGCGAGGACTGCGACTGGGCCATCCCGGACAGCAAGCGCATCCTCTCCAACCGCCATGCCCAGGTCAGCTACGCCGACGGTCACTTCTACCTGACCGACACCAGCAGCAACGGCGTGACCCTCAAGGACAGCGGCGCACGCCTGCCCAAGGGCGAGCCGCAGCGCATCGAGCACGGCAGCGTGTACTGCCTGGGCGAGCTGGAGATCCGCGCCCGCGTGCTGCAGGACCCGGCGCAGTTCGAGGACAGCATCGGCCAGCGCCAGCACGCCGGCAGCATCATCCCCGACGACGCCTTCCTCGACCTCGACCCCATCGCCGCCCTGGAACAGCGCCCGCGCGGCTACAGCCAGCTGGACGAGTTCGCCGGCCTGGTGCAGGCGCCCGAGGAAGAGCAGGCGCGCACCCAGTACGCGCGCATCGACATGGAAAGCCTGCTGGTGCCGGAACTGATCGCCGAAGCAGCGCCGGAACCGGTGGCGCCGCCGCGCCCGCAAGCGCGCCCCGCCACCCCGCCCGCCGAGCCGCTGGCCGAGGGCTTCTGGCAACGCTTCGGCGAAGCCCTGGGGGTGAAGGTCGACGACCTCGACGCCGAGGCCCGCGAGGCCCTTGCCGTGCAGGCCGCGCGCCTGCTCAAGCAGAGCGTGGCCGGCCTGCAGCAGAGCCTGCGCACCCGCAGCGAGCTGAAGAACGAACTGCGCCTGGCCCTGACCACCGTGCAGAGCGCCGGCAACAACCCGCTCAAGCAGGTCGGCGATGCCGGCGAAACCCTCGGCGCCCTGCTGCGCGGCAACAAGCCCGGCCAGCTGCCGGCCGAGCAGGCCGTCGGCCGCGCCTTCCGCGACCTGCAGGCGCACCAGGTGGCGCTGTACGCCGCCAGCCGCACGGCAGTGCAAGGCCTGTTCGAGCAGTTCGCCCCCGAGCAGCTGACCCTGCGCTTCGAACAGGATCGCAAGCCACTGCTGGCCACTGCCGGTAGCCGCTGGCGCGCCTACCAGCGCCATTTCCGCGCGCTGGAGAAGGACGACGACTGGAGCCAGCGCCTGTTCGCCCGCGACTTCGCCAAGACCTACGAAGAACAGGTACGCCTGATCGCCACCCTCAACACCGATTACCAGCCTTCCTAAGAAGCAAGGATGAATGCCATGCGCCGTCTTATCAGCCTTAGCCTGCTCAGTTTGCTCGCCGTACTCGGCGGCTGCTCCAGCCTGTCGCCCTACTCCGACACCACCAAGCTCGACCTGAAACTGCAGGCCAGCGAAGACCTCAATCCGGACCTGCACGGCCGCCCCTCGCCCATCGTGGTGCGCCTGCTGGAGCTGAAGAACCCCTCGTCGTTCAGCAACAGCGACTTCTTTTCCCTCTACCAGCGCCCCAAGGAATCGCTGATGCCGGATCTGGTCAGCTTCGAGGAGCTGGAAGTACGCCCCGGCGAGGAGCGCGAGCTGAAGCTCTCGGTGCAGCCGGGCAGCCGCTACGTCGGCGTCATCGCCGCCTACCGCGACCTGCCGGAAGCCAGCTGGCGCTTCGTCGTCAGCCTGCAACCCAGCGAAATCAACCGGGCCGGCCTGCGCCTGGACAAACACGGCATCGCGCCGCTCAAGCAAGAGGACTGAGCAATGGAAATGCTCAAGGTTGTCTGGCAGGAAGGGATGCTCCTGCGCCCGCAGCACTTCCAGCAGAACGATCGCTACTTCGAGCACCAGCTCAAGTCGCGCTCGCGCCTGCAGGACATCTATCCCTGGGGCTTCTTCAGCCTGGAGATCGACCGCCAGTTCCTCGGCATGGGCAAGCTGGTGCTCAGCCAGGCCAGCGGCGTGCTGCCCGACGGCAGCCTGTTCGAGCTGGACGCCAGCCGCGAACCGCTGGCCCTGGACGTGCCGCCGAACACCGCGGCCACCCCGGTGTACCTGGCCCTGCCGCTGGTCACCGGCAACCATATCGAGAGCCGCCGCAGCGAGCAGCAGGACGTGCTGGCGCGCTACCGCGCCCATGATCTGGAAGTGGCCGACTCCAACGCCGGCGACGCCACCGTCAGCCAGGTCAGCTGCGGTCGTCCGGACTTCCGCCTGCTGCTCGGCGAGCAACAGAACGACCAGGCCTTCGTCAGCCTCAAGGTCGCGGAAATCTTCGACACCAGCCCGGACGGAGTGATCAGCCTCGACCAGGATTTCACGCCGACCTTTCTGCACACCCAGGCGTCGAGCTATCTGCTGTCCTGCCTCAAGGAAGTGATCAGCCTGCTCGGCCATCGTGGCGACATCCTCGCCGAACGGGTGCGCGCCGCCGGCAAGCTGGGCAATACCGAGGTGGGCGATTTCCTCATGCTGCAGCTGGTCAACCGCTACGAGCCGCAGCTGCGCCACTACCTGTCGCTGGAGCAGATGCACCCCGAGTTGCTGTACCGCGAGCTGGTCGGTCTGCTCGGCGAGCTGGCCACCTTCGCCGCCGACCACAAGCGCCCGCGCCTGGACGGCCGCTACCTGCACAACGACCAGGCCGGCAGCTTCCGCAAGCTGATGGAGGCGTTGCGCCAGGTGCTGTCCATGGTGCTGGAACAGCACGCCATCGAGCTGCCGCTGCAGCAGCGCCAGTACGGCATCCAGGTCTCACCGCTGCAGGATCACAAGCTGCTCGGCAGCGCCACCTTCATCCTCGCCGCCAATGCCCAGTGCGAGTCCGAGGAGCTGCGCAAGCGCCTGCCGGCGCACCTGAAGATCGGCGCGGTGGAACGCATCCGCCAGCTGGTCAACCTGCACCTGCCGGGGATCAAGGTCAAACCGCTGCCGGTGGCGCCACGGCAGATCCCGTTCCACGCCGGCAAGACCTACTTCGCCCTGGAGTTCAGCGCCGAGGAACTGGCGCAGCTGGAAAGCTCCGGCGGCTTTGCCTTCCACGTGTCCGGCGACTTCGCCGGGCTTGAACTGAAATTCTGGGCGATCAGGAGCTGAACATGATCAGGGAAGCACAGGACACCACCGTCGTCCTCAGCCGCCAGGGAGAAGGCGCCGCCCCGCGCGGCCCGCTCACCGACTTCAACGCGCCGCGCTTCGAGCAGCTCGAAGAGCGCATGGTCTATGCCGCACGCATGCGCCCGGCAGAAGTCTTCAACATCAGCTTCAACCCGCTGGTGGCGGCCAGCGCGCTGCTGCTCTCGGAAGTGGTGCGGCTGAAGACCAACGCCAACCCGGAAAACTTCGACGCGCTCAACGAGCGCCTCAACGTGGCGATCAAACTGTTCGAACACCGCGCCCTGCAGGAAGGCGTCGACGGCGGCCAGGTCATGGCCGCGCGCTACGTGCTGTGCACCGTGGTCGACGAGGCGGTGGTGACCACACCCTGGGGCAACGAGAGTGCCTGGTCGCAGATGAGCCTGCTGTCGACCTTCCACAACGAGACCTTCGGCGGCGAGAAGTTCTTCCAGCTGCTCGAGCACCTGTCGCGCAACCCGGTCAAGCACCTGCCCATGCTCGAGCTGATGTACATCTGCCTGTCGCTCGGCTTCGAGGGCAAATACCGCGTGCTGCCGCGCGGCATGCTCGAACTGGAGGCGATCCGCGACAGCCTGTACCGGCAGATCCGCCAGCTGCGCGGCGACATCCCGCGCGAGCTGTCACCACACTGGGAAGGCCTCAAGGAAGGCCGCCGCCGGCTGGTGCGCATCGTCCCCGGCTGGCTGGTGGCGGTGGCCACCGTCGCTGGCCTGGCGCTGCTCTACGCCGGCTTCAGCTGGGTGCTGCACGAGCAGCGCGGCACCGTGCTGCAACCCTATCAGGCGGCCGAGGTTGCCCCGGCCCCCGTACCAAGCAATCAGGGATGATCTGAGATGAAGGACTTTCTCAAGAAAACCGCGGCGTTCTTCCGCAAGACCTGGGTCTGGAGCCTGTGCCTGGTGCTGTTGCTGGCCCTGCTGATCTGGTTCGTCGGCCCGCTGCTGGCGGTGGCCGACTCCAAGTTCTGGGAGTCGGCCGCCAGTCGTCTGGTCAGCATCAGCCTGCTGTTCCTCGCCTGGGGCCTGTTCGTCGTGTTCATCAGCTGGCGCGCCAATGTGCGCAAGAAGGCCGAGGCGGACGACGTCGACGCCCAGGAGCGCCTGCGCCGCGAAGGCCTGATCAGCGAGGAGCAGGTCGAGCTGAAGAGCCGCTTCAAGCAGGCCCTGCACACCCTGAAGACTTCCAGCCTGTACCGCGGCCGTAGCGACAAGTGGCGCAACGAGCTGCCCTGGTACCTGCTGCTCGGCGCCGAGGGCAGCGGCAAGACCAGCCTGCTGGAGTTCTCCGGCCTGGACTTCCCGCTGAACAAGGGTGACGAGCGCCGCCTGACCAAGGATGTCGGCGGCACCCGCTACTGCGACTGGTACTTCGCCGACCACGCCGTGCTGCTCGACACCGCCGGCCGCTACCTGACCCAGCCCGACGTGGCCGTGGACAGCCGCGCCTGGCACACCCTGCTCAGCCTGCTGCGCAAGCGCCGCGCCCGCCCACTGAATGGCGTGCTGGTGGCTGTGCCGGTCGACACCCTGCTGTATGCCAGCGAGCTGGAGCTGGAGAACTTCGCCCGCCAGTTGCGCCAGCGCCTGCACGAGTTGCACGCCGAGCTGCGCGCCGAGGTGCCGGTGTACCTGGTGCTGAGCAAGGCCGACAAGGTCATGGGCTTCGACGAGTTCTTCGACCAGCTGAGCCGCGAGGAAAGCGACCAGGTGCTCGGCGCCAGCTTCCGCAAGGGCCAGGTGGCCACCGACGCCAACGTGGTGCGCCAGGAGTTCGAGGAGCTGCTGCGTCGCCTCAACAGCCAGGTGATCATGCGCCTGCACCAGGAGCGCGACACCCAGCGCCGCGGCCATATCCTCGACTTCCCGCACCAGCTCGGCCAGCTCGGCGAGCGCCTGTGCCTGCTGGTGGAACTGGCCTTCAGCGGCAACCGCTACCAGCGCGCCAGCCACCTGCGCGGCTTCTACCTGACCAGCGCGCCGCAGCTGCAGGAACTGCTCGACCCGAGCACCACCGGCATCGGCCGCAACCTCGGCCTGGCCGGCAGCAGCCTGCCGACCTACCGCAGCGGCCGCGCGCGTTTTATCCACCAGTTGCTGAGCCGGGTGATCTTCCCCGAGGCCGAGCTGGCCGGCCTGGACGACAAGGAAATCCGCCGCATCGACTGGCGCCAGCGCGCCCTGTACGCCGGCGCCGCCTGCTGCCTGCTGCTGTTCGGTCTGTTCTGGGGCACCAGCTACTCGGCCAACCACGGTCGCCTGGAGCAGCTGCGCGAACTGGCCCTGCAGCTGGGCCGCGACGGCGAAAGCCTGAGCGCCCAGGACGAGGCCAAGCAGGTGCTGCCGCTGCTCGACAGCAGCTACGCCGCCACCCAGGTATTCCCCACCGACGCCCGCCTGCTGGAGCGCGGCGGCCTATACCAGGGCCCCAGCGTGCAGCCCGAAGTGCATGCCGCCTACCGCCGTCAGCTGGAAAGCGAGCTACTGCCACGGGTGGCTCGTCAGCTGGAAGGGCAGATCCGCGCCAACCGCGACGACCGCGAGCTGCTGCTCGGCAGCCTGCGCGCCTACCTGATGCTCAACCTGGAGGAGCGCCGCGAAGCGCCGTTCATGCAGGACTGGCTGGCCGCCGACTGGTCGCTGCGCTACGCCGGCGACGAGCCGACCCAGAAAGGCCTCAACGCGCACTTCCAGCGCCTGCTGGCCGAGCCGTTCAGCGCCTACCCGCTGAACGACAATCTGGTGGCCGAGGCGCGGCAGATCCTGCGCAGCGAGTCGCTGGCCAAGGTGGTCTACCGCATGCTCCGCGACCAGGCCCGCAGCCTGCCCGAGTACCGCATCGCCCAGGCCCTCGGAGCCCAGGCGCCGCTGCTGCTGGGCAGCGACTATGCCATCCCCGGCCTGTACACGCAGAAAGGCTACCAGCAGTACTTCGTCGCCCAGGGCCTCGGCCTGGTGCGCGACATACTCGAAGACAACTGGGTACTGGGCGAAGGCAACCAGCTCAGCGACCGCGACCTCGGGCGCCTGATGGTCGAGCTGGAGCAGCTGTACTTCCGCGACTACGCCAACTACTGGGGCGAGGCCGTGGCCCAGCTGGGCCTGGAGCCGATCGGCAACACCGCCCAGGGTATCGTCACCCTCACCGCCCTGACCGCAGCCAACTCGCCGCTGCTGCAGGTGCTGGTGGAGGTGCGCGACAACACCCGCTTCGACCTACCGGCCGCCGCCGACCAGGTGGACGACCTGGCGGCCCAAGCCAAGCTAGGCAAAAAGGGCAAGCTGGCCGCGGCTGCCGCCGGCAAGGGCCTGGACGCCGTCGCCAAGAGCCTGCCGGACACCGCGCGCAAGGCCCTGCAACGCCGCTTCGAGCCGCTGCACCGCCTGCTCGACAGCAACAGCGGCGCCGGCCCCGAACTGGCCGCCACCCTGCAGGCGCTGGACGCTCTGCAACTGCAGCTGAGCAGCCTCGCCCATGCCAGTTCGCCAGAACAGGCCGCCTTCGAGATGGCCAAGGCGCGTATGCAGGGCCGTCCGGACGCGATCAACCAGGTGCGCGGCAGCGCCGCCCGCCTGCCGCAACCGGTGGCCAACTGGCTGACCCTGGTGGCCGACGACAGCTGGCAACTGGTGCTGAACGACGCCTACGGCTACCTGAACAAGCGCTACCGCAGCGAGCTGTACGGCTTCTACAAGGAGTCGCTGCTCAAGCGCTACCCGTTCAGCGCCAAGAGCGAGAGCGATGTGGCCATCGCCGACTTCCGCGAGTTCTTCAAGGCCGATGGCGTGGCCGATGCCTTCGTCGACCGCTACCTCAAGGCCTTCGTCAGCGACAGCGACGGCAAGTACCAGCTACGCCGCATGGACGGCCAGGGCCTGCCGCTATCGCCGGTGTTCCTCAGCCAGATGAACCGCACCCAGGTAATCCGCCGCAGCTTCTTCGCCGAGAATCCGGCCGAACCGACCGTGCTATTCAAGCTGGAACCCTTCGCTCTGGACTACAGCCTCAACCGCGCCGACTTCAAGTTCGGCGGCCAGCAACTGGAATATCGCCACGGCCCGATCGTCGCCAGCGCCTTCCGTTGGCCGGCCGAAGGTGCCAACGAGCGCACCAGCCTGGTACTGGAAGAACAGGGTGGACGCCGTGTCGGCATCGAGAAGAACAGTGGGCCCTGGGCCCTGTTCCGCCTGATCGACATGATGCAGGTGGAGCAGCACAGCGGCCGCGACGTGCTGCTGCTCAAGGCCAACCTGGATGGCCTGCAGGCCAAGTACCTGCTGCACAGCCAGCGCTCGCCGAACCCCTTCGATGCCAGCCTGCTGCGCCAGTTCAAGCTGCCGGCGACCCTCTGATGAAGGTTGCCCAACGCCTCTGGAGCAGCGCCGGGCGCAGCGACACCGGCAAGGTGCGCGCACGCAACGAGGATGCCTTCCTCGACCAGCCACAGCAGGGCCTGTGGGTGGTCGCGGACGGCATGGGCGGCCACCAGGCCGGCGACCTGGCCAGCCGCCTGATCGTCGAGAGCCTGGCCGAGTTGCCCACCGGCCTGGACTTCGAAGACCGCCTGGACGCCGTGCGCGACTGCCTGCACCGCATCAACCGCCACCTCAGCCTGGGCCTGACCCTGACCGGCGAAACCCAGGACCTGCTGGTCGGCAGCACCGTGGTGGCGCTGCTTGCCGAGGGCAGCCAGGTGGCCTGCCTGTGGGCCGGCGACAGCCGCTGCTATCTGCTGCGCGGGCGCCAGCTGTTCCAGCTGACCCGCGATCATTCGTTGCTGCAGCAACTGGTCGCCGAGCGCGGCATGCGGCCGGAGGAAGCCGCATGCCAGCCCGGAGCGCACGCCTTGACCCGCGCGGTGGGCGCGGCCGAGGAGCTGCAGCTGGATATCCTCGAACTGGAAAGCCTGCCCGGCGACGTGTTCCTGCTGTGCAGCGACGGCCTCTACCAGGACCTCGACCATGACCTGCTGACCGCCGCGCTGCTGCGTCCGAGTCCACAGCTGGCCCTGCAGCGCCTGTTCGAACTGGCCCTGGCCGGTCCGGCCCGCGACAACCTCAGTGCCGTGGTGATCAACCGATGAATGCCGAAGCCCAGGCCTGCAGCGCCGACCTCACCGTCATGGCCGGGGCCAGCCCGAAGCGCATCGCCCGACCGTTGCCAGAAGGACTGCCACAACTGCTCGGCGGCCGCTACCAGATCGAACGCCTGCTCGGCGTCGGCGGCATGGGCGCGGTGTACCGTGCCCGCGACCTGCTGCGCGAGCAGTTCGGCGAGCCGCAACCCTGGGTCGCGCTGAAGACCCTCAGCGAAGACTTCGCCGAGTACCCGGATGCCAGCGCCCTGCTCTACAGCGAATTCGCCCTCACCGCCCGCCTCAGCCACCGCAACCTGGTGCGCTTCTACAGCTTCGAGGTGGACCCGGCCTGCCAGCGCGCCTTCATCACCATGGAGCTGCTCGCCGGCAACACCCTCGACCACGTACTGCACCAGTACCCCAGCGGCCTGCCCTGGAGCGAGGCGCAGCGCATCGCCGTCGATCTGCTCGAGGCCCTGCACTACGCCCACGACCAGGGCGTGCTGCATGGCGACCTCAAGCCAAGCAACCTGATGCTCGGCGACAGCGATCTGCGCCTGTTCGACTTCGGCCTCGGCCAGGCCCGCGAGGGTTTCCTCAAGGGCCTGCCGCGCCTGGCGCGCAGCCGCTTCGCCGCCTGGACGCCACGCTACGCCGCCCCCGAACTGCTCGACGGCGCCGCCCTCAGCGCCGGCGCCGATCTGTACTCGGTGGCCTGCGTGATCTACGAACTGTGCAGCGGCCAGCATCCTTTCCGCCGGCAAAGTGCTAAACAGGCGCAGGCAATGGAACTGCCGCTGGAAGCTCCCACAGATTTGCCGCGCGCACTGTGGCCGACACTGCGCCGCGCCCTGGCCTTCGAGCCAAGCCAGCGCGGCAATCTGACTGAGCTGCTTCACGCCTTCCGCGCCCAGCAACCGGCCACTTCGCTGCTCGCGCGCCTGCTGCGCCGCCCGGCCTGAACACTACAAGGACGAGTCATGTTCAACCCCGCCAACCAGACCCATTTCAGCCTGACTATCGACGGCCTCGAACACGACCTGCAGGTGCTCGAATTCAACGGCCGCGAAGCCCTCGACCAGCCCTACCGCTTCGAGGTCGAACTGGTCAGCGAGCAGCCCGATCTGGACCTCGCCGAGCTGCTCGGCAAGCCGGCCTTCCTCGCCTTCGCCCCCGACGGCAGCGGCATCCACGGCCTGATCCACGATGCCGGGCAGGGCGAATCCGGCAAGCGCCTGACCCGCTATCGCCTGACCCTGATGCCAAAACTCACCTGGCTCGGCTATCGCACTAACCAGCGCATCTACCAGCACCGAACGGTGCCGCAGATCATCGCGCAGGTCCTGGAGGAGCACGGCATCCTCGGCGGCGCCTACCGCTTCCAGCTCGGTTCGACCGTCTACCCCGAGCGCGACTACTGCGTGCAGTACGACGAGACGGACCTGCACTTCATCCAGCGCTTGTGCGAGGAAGAAGGCATCCACTACCACTTCGAGCATGCGCCCGAACAACACGTACTGGTGTTCGGTGACGACCAGACCGGCTTCCCCAAACTCGGCCAGCCCACCGCCTATGTGCAGGACAGCGGCCTGGTCGCCGACGAGCCAGTGATCAAGCGCTTCGCCCTGCGTCTGGCCACCCGCACCAATCAGGTCAGCCGCCGCGATTACGACTTCGAACAGCCACGCCTGCTCTTGGAGGCAGGCGCCAAAGTCGAGTTCCAACCGCGCCTGGAAGACTACGACTACCCCGGCCGCTTCACCGAGCGCGCGCGCGGCAAGCACCTCAGCCAGCGCAGCCTGGAACGCCACCGCGCCGACTACCGCCTGGCCCAGGGTGAAAGCGACCAACCGCGCCTGGTGACCGGCCACCTGCTGGAAATCTCCGACCACCCGCGCCACGAATGGAACGACCTGTGGCTGCTGCAGGAAGTACTGCACGAGGGCAAGCAACCGCAGGTGCTGGAAGAGTCCGTCACCAGCTTCCTCGGCGGCTCTCTCCCCTCTCCCCCCGGACAAATCGGCAGGACAGCCGATTTGGGCAGCGCTAGCTGGTCGCAGGCCAAGCCACAGGGACGTGGCGAGTCCAGAGGGGCCGGGGGTGAGGGTGCGATAGGCCACTCGGAGAACTTCCAGCAGGGCTACCGCAACCGCTTCACCGCCACCCCCTGGGACGTGCTACACCGCCCCGCCCTGCGCCATCCTAAACCCAAGGTACTGGGCAGCCAGAGCGCCGTGGTCACCGGCCCGAAAGGCGAAGAGATCCACTGCGATGAATACGGCCGGGTAAAAGTCCAGTTCCACTGGGACCGCGAAGGCCAGGCCGACGACACCACCAGCTGCTGGCTGCGCGTGTCCTCCAGCTGGGCCGGCGACCGCTACGGCGGCATCGCCATCCCGCGCATCGGCATGGAGGTGCTGGTCACCTTCCTCGAGGGTGATCCCGATCAGCCGCTGGTCAGCGGCTGCCTGTACCACGCCGAGCACGTGGTGCCCTACGACCTGCCGGCGAACAAGACCCGCACGGTGTTCAAGACCCTCAGCTCACCGGGCGGAGGCGGCTACAACGAACTGCGCATCGAGGACAGGAAAGGCCAGGAGCAGATCTACATCCACGCCCAAAAGGACTGGGACGAGAACGTCGAGCACGACCAGAAGATCCGTATCGGCCACGAACGTCACGACAAGGTGGAAGCCAACAGCTACACCGAGCTCAAGGCCGAGGAACACCACACCACCCACGCCGAGCGCAAGGTGGAGGTGAAATCCGAAGACCACCTGACCATCGCCCAGAACCAGCACATCAAGCTCGGCACCGCCCAGCTGACCAAGGCCGGCCGAGAGATCCACCTCAAGGCCGGGCAGAAGATGGTCATCGAGGCCGGCGTCGAGCTCACCCTCAAGGCCGGCGGCAGCTTCATCAAACTCGACCCCGGCGGCATCACCCTGGTCGGCCCCCTGGCCAAACTCAACGCCGGTGGCGCGCCGGGGTCGGGTAGTGGGATTGCCATCAAACAGCCGTTGCAGCCGGGGATGGCGGACAAGGACAGGGCGGGGAATCTGTTGGATCAGGCACAAGCGGGTGCCCTGCTCAATACCAGGAACCAAGTGAAAAGAACCATGAACTTTTCGGGATGAAGCAGACGATGAATACCAGGATCAAGAAACGCCCCACGCAACGAGGCCCAGGCCAGGCAATGCTGTTCATCCTGTCCTTCGGGTATCTGGCGGGTTGCGCCGCCCTGGAGCTCGAACCTATCACCTACCGTGAAGCCGTAACCCAGTACCAGGAGAGCGGTGGTATCGAGAACTACCGTTGCACGCTGGTTCCTGCCGACGAGCAATATCAGGCCCTGAGCGACACCCAGCCGATCGCCGTGGAAATCGATGAAGTGCTGTTCGTCAAAATCGAAGGCGCCGTTCGGGAACTACAGCAAACCGATATCAGCGAGACCCACGCGGTCTATTCCCACTCCGACATGAGGGCAACGCTCACTACGGTTAAGCAGCTCAATCCCTCGGAGTACAACGAGTCGAATGATCGGCACGTGGATCTTGCCTTTGCGTCGAGCGGCAAGGCAAAGACTTACAAGACCTTTGGAGCGGCCTGCGGCCTCTGACTGCTCAGCACGATTAAAAACCAGGACAGAACATGACAAGGCGTCGCTACAAAATCGTTGAAAGTGTTGGAAGCCGCATTGAAGACGTAAACCGCTACGAAGACCTCGCCAAGCACCATCCTTCCGCAGGGCGTGAGCCAGACCGGGACTACGAGACCATCAGCGGGCAGCTCGAAGAGGTTCGTCATACTGACGGCCCTACGTTGATCAAGAAGGATTTTGTACTTCTGGTCGATGGCAGCAACCAATCCATCCCGGTTCCCAGCCCACTGGCAGGCTATGCCAAAACCAGCCGTTCGTACGGCGCATTGAAGATTTTCGACGCGCCCATCAATGGCAAGTTGATAGGTCAAATCCTCCATCTTCATCCCACCTTCAAGGTCAAGGATGGCGACGCCATCACCTATGGCCAGCACATCGGTCTGCAGGCTGGAACAAACCGATCAGGAGGACAGAGCTATCCCATCCACGTCCATGCCGAACTCGCGGAAGGTGATTTCAAACGCTATATCGCAGATATGGTCAGCGGCACCCTCAACCCGGACGAGGAAAAACCGAGCGTCGCCAGTAGCAACGGAAACACAGCCAAGAGGGACTGGTGTTACCCCTACACGCCATCCGCAGGCCATGCTCTGCAGCATCTAACCTCCTTGAGCAAAGCCAAGGCCGGGTTCTACCCCATAGGCAAAAACGGCCTGTGGCATGGCGGCATTCATCTGGACAAAGGCACGTCCGAAGCCTTCGACCAAAGCCGCGTTAACTGCTTGACCCACGGCGAAGTAGTCGCTTATCGGATTGACGAAGAACACCCTGTCAGCACATACGCCGGTAAGCCTCCGCTTCAGATAAGGGCCCCGTTCTCCACTGGCTTCGTCCTAGTGCGACACGTACTGCAGCCCAAGGTACCCACAACCGCTGACGAGTCGACCCCCAAGCCACCCGCGCTGATTTTTTACAGCCTGTATATGCACCTCAAGTGCTGGAGCGACTACCGTCGAGACGAAAAGCTTGCCCGGCCGGCGTTCTGGGGTTCCGGCGTGTATATCGTTAATACCCGCAACGGCGAACTTAATGTCAGATCCGAAGCCCGCAAGAATGCGCCGATCATCGGCAAGCTCAGCAAGGGCGCCCAAGTTCGAGCGTCGGGCGAAGGTGAATTCCTCAAACTTGAGCAAGTAGTCAGCGGTAACAACGAGCCACCATTAACCCTGGGGGAAAACGGTAGTCTGCCTGGCTATGTTGCTTCGCCCTTCCTGACAGCCCAGTCGGAACCCAAGGCCACGGGCTCCGTGGTGCTGATCGATCCACCCATGCCGATCAAGGCGGGCGATCTGATCGGTCATGTAGGCAAGTATCAGAATCAAAGCGACAGCTCCCCTCAGGAATTGCTGCACCTGGAGGTATTCAGTTGTGAGGATGTCCCGGCGTTCATCAGAGAAAGCCGATCCTGGGCGCAGGACCGGCCGGCCGAGGAAAAGACTCTGCTCAAGATTCACGCAGGGGCCAGCAAGCTGATCCCACACCGCGATGACATCAAAAACGATAATCCGCCGAAGCTGAGTGATGAAGGCGCTCAGATAGGTGTCGACCTGATCCTGCCGCAAAACCTGCTGAATGCACTGCCCGCCGAAGCCAAGATCAAAATTCCGGCCAGCAATACGGCAACCGGCTGCTCACCCGAGAGCAACTGGTGGCGCCTTGATGATCTGTTAGCCGACAAAGACGGCCAACCCATCAACGGCTGGCTGTCGGAGCAAGAACTCATCACCACTCGCCATAGCCCGTGGGAATGGGAAGGCTTCGATTTTCTCGAAGATACCGATACCCCCAGCTCGAGCTTGGCTTACTACCTCAACGCGGCACTGCGCTTGTCCAACGACGAAAAGGCCAGCTATCAGGGCGCCATCGACCAGTCCGACAAAGGCCCTGTACGTAGTCGCTTGTACGACATCATCGATACCAACCGCGACGGCAAGATGACCTCGGAAGAGATCCGAACAGCGCTGGAGAAGCCCTGGCACGCACAATCCATCTCGCAGCTGGTTACACGGCATGAAAGCGAGTGGTTCTGGAATGCCGCGCACTGGGACGAACTCGATGACCTGATGGGGCACGCTCCCGATGACCCTAACTTGGACTGGGTCGAAGAGAAGAAGCGCATCAAGACCCTGAGCTGGTGGAGCGATGTGGCCGGAAGTCTGAAGCTCGATGCGGCGGGTAAGGCCTGGCATCTGCAGCCTTTGGGGCTTCTGGCAAACTTATCATCACAGCCAGCCGAAGAAATCACAGTCCCTTTTCTAGAAAAAATTCTCAAAAAAACAGGTGATTGGTTCACCGGCCGCGGCGGACCTAGAAACTTCGTAGCGAGCTTCCAAGAAAACTACCCTGCCATTTACAAAATAGATAAGGAAGAGTTTGTAAACATATTGAATGCCGCATTGAAAAGACACGGAATCAATACAAGCTACCAAAAAGCCCATTTCCTAGCTCAGTGCTTTCATGAATCGGCACACTTTGAGACAACAGTTGAGTTTGCGTCAGGAGAAGGATACAACCCTGGCCGGCACCCTGATGCAATAAGCAGAGGAAATACAGAAATGGGAGATGGACCAAAATACAAAGGCAAAGGATTAATTCAACTTACTTGGAAGAACAACTATGCAGCTTACTCCAAGTATCGTGGAATAAATTTTCTAGACTCTCCGGACCTAATAGCAACAGATATGTATAACGCAGTAGACGCATCGTGCTGGTTCTGGAGAAACATCGGCGGAATATACAAAAAATACAATGCCAAGGGTGACATTAACGTACTAATCGAAAATGAGAAAAACAATGTCGAACTGGTTACCTTAGCCGTCAATGGTGGATATAACGGATTAGCTGAGCGGAAAAAGATATTTTTCGCCATCAAGAAGGAATGGGATCTGACATGATAGAAAAAAAATCACTTAAATATTTTTTTAAACCCTATATCTTAAATTTCGTTGCAAGTACGCTATTTTTTGCAGCTACAGCAACTTATGCGGAGACTAAAGCCGATCAATCTGCGAACATTTTCGTTAATGGCTCCGGAGCTACCATTTCAATAAAGCTATGCCATGAGAGCTCATGCAAGACTATTAAAACACCTGCAGAAATGTTAGATGCAATGGACGATGGATATAGCCAGATTTCTTTAGAAGATCTTACATTGGATGGAGTAAATGAAATTATTCTTACGCATAGTGCGGAAGGAAATGTGAACATTTGCTCAAAGGTATTCCAATACAATAACGAATCAAAAAAACTACAAAATCTGACTACCTTAAAAAAGCAGATTTGCAACTACTCCATAAACGAAAACAATCTAATTAGCACTTACAAGGATGGTGCAAAATGGCATGAAGACATATATAAGACAGATAACAACAGTATACACCTAGCGTTTTCTGACAGCTGCATAGGATGCGAATACATCAAAAGAATAGTTTATTCAGATGATGCCAAAACCGAAAATATACTTGTTACAGACAATCCTAACTATTTATTGCGCACCCCAATTTCAACAACCATTACTACAAAGAAAGCTGTTTTATACAGCGAACCAACTATCAAGTATGCCACTAAAATGTATTTGATAAGCGGCGATGAGGTGCTTCTTACTGACGACAGTTCGGACGAGTCGCACTTTTGGTTCAAAATTCGCTACACAACAAAAAAGGGTAAGCACATTAATGCCTGGCTTAAATGTGAGGATATAGAATATTGCGACTAACATTATTAACAATCCACCACACATAGAAAATATCACCATCACGCATATATATTAAGAATTTAACTATTTCCTAATAGTTAGATTGCGAGTAATTCTCTAATTTTACGAATACTGAGATTGGCATGAGTAAACTCAGTAAGCGACATTTTGCACTCGCCTTAGCCTTGTCTAGCATCACTGCCCACGCCGGAACAGTACGCCCCGAAGGTCTATCCTCTCTGCAGGAGCTACGCATTGCAGACGATGACGGCGCACATGCGCAACGCCTGCTGATTACCGACCGCACAGGGACGGCGGTGGTCGATACGGACAAGGCCCTGCCACGCATTGAGAACGCATACTCGCCCGACAGCTACGACGGCTACATGGCGGATCTAGTCGCCGAACGTCAGGGAAAATCGGCAGTGACCGATCTGCAAGGTGAACGCCATACCCTGCTTTTCCCAATCAGCCAGGCGGGTGATTACCTGCTACTCATCACCCGAGAAGAGGGTAATGGTGCCTATAACTTCAATCTAAAGTTCAGATACGACAACACCTCGAAATCCTTCGATCTGACCCAGATTCTGCTGAACGAAAACAATGCCGAGTGTGACCAGTCATTGCTGAGCACCTATGTAATCGACAAGAAAGCCCTTGGCATCACATCGATCACCAACTTCGACGGTACCCGCGCTTTCAGTACATTGAGAGGGCTGCGCCTCGCACATCAGACATCGGCAACCACAGCTGAGAAATTGATGCCGGAGGTAGCCGTCAGCAATTTCGACAACGCCCTGAAGGCCTACAAAGCCGGTAACGAGGAGCAGTTGAAGACCCTTGTCAGCTACTTCCTCTCTGGCGACGAAGACGGCACCTGCGCCCCCGGAAACTACATCGTCGAGAAATACTATTTCCCGCAGAAGATAGGCTGGTCGAACGATCTCGGCTTCCTGTTCGAACAGGCTGGTCATTATCCGGAGGCAGTCGAACTGCTGAAACACATCACCCAAAAACATCCAGACAGAGTCGTTGCCTACCTCAACCTAGCCGATGCGTACTGGGCAATGGGCGAGCAGGAAAAAGCCCGGAAAGCCTACAACCAGTACTACGAGAGAATGGTGAACGACCAGAAGCAGGCCAGAATCCCGCAGCGAGTAATGGCAAGAAAGTGATGGACAGAGAAGGTACTCTATCAATCCATAGTGCCGGTCACTCATCAACAGTGGGCAAAGAAAAACGGGCCATTGGCCCGTTTTTTCATTCCACCCTCGGCTTATTCCACTGTGACACTTTTGGCTAGGTTGCGCGGCTGGTCTACATCCGTCCCCTTGAGCACGGCCACGTAGTAGGACAGCAGCTGCAGCGGCACGGTGTAGAGGATCGGCGCCAGCACGTCGTGGATGTGCGGCATGTTGATCACCTGTGTGCCTTCGCCGTTGCTCATACCGGCTGCTTCGTCAGCGAAGACAATCAGTTCGCCGCCGCGGGCGCGGACTTCCTGCAGGTTGGACTTGAGCTTTTCCAGCAGCTCGTTGTTCGGCGCCACGGTGACTACCGGCATGTCGGCGTCGACCAGGGCCAGTGGGCCGTGCTTGAGCTCGCCGGCCGGGTAGGCTTCGGCGTGGATGTAGGAGATTTCCTTGAGCTTGAGCGCACCCTCCATGGCTACCGGGAACTGGGCGCCACGGCCGAGGAACAGGGTGTGGTGCTTCTCGGCGAACAGTTCGGCGACCTTCTCCACGGTCTTGTCCATGGCCAGCGCTTCGCCCAGGCGAGTCGGCAGGCGGCGCAGTTCTTCCACCAGCTCGGCGGCGACGCAGGCCTGCAGAGTGCCACGTACCTGGCCGAGGGCCAGGGTCAGCAGCAGCAGGGAAACCAGCTGGGTGGTGAAAGCCTTGGTCGAGGCCACGCCGATTTCCGGGCCGGCCTGGGTCAGCAGGCAGAGGTCGGACTCGCGCACCAGGGAGCTGGTGCCGACGTTGCAGATGGTCAGGCTGGCCAGATAGCCGGATTGCTTGGCATTACGCAGGGCGGCCAGGGTGTCGGCGGTTTCGCCGGACTGGGAGATGGTGACGAACAGGCTGTCCGGCTGCACGGCGACCTTGCGGTAGCGGAACTCGCTGGCGACTTCGATCTGGCAGGGAATGCCGGTCAGCGCCTCCAGCCAGTATCGGGCGACCATGCCGGCGTGGTAGCTGGTGCCGCAGGCGACGATCTGCACATTGCGCACCTTGGCGAACAGCTCGGCGGCCTGCGGGCCGAAGGCCTGGACCAGCACATGATCGCTGCCCAAGCGGCCTTCCAGGGTGCGCTGCACGACCTTGGGCTGCTCGTGGATCTCCTTGAGCATGAAGTGGCGGTACTCGCCTTTGTCGGCAGCCTCGGCACCCTCGTGGTACTGCACCGCTTCGCGCTGTACGGCCTGTCCGGCGACGTCCCAGATCTGCAGGCTGTCGCGGCGAATTTCGGCGATATCGCCCTCTTCCAGATAGACGAAGCGGTCGGTGACTTGGCGCAGCGCGAGCTGGTCGGAGGCGAGGAAGTTCTCGCCGAGGCCCAGGCCGATCACCAGCGGGCTGCCGCTGCGGGCGGCGAGGATGCGATCCGGCTGCTTGGCGCTGATCACGGCCAGGCCATAGGCGCCGTGCAACTCGGGAATGGCGGCCTTGAGCGCGGCGGTGAGGTCGCCGAGCTGCTGCAGCTTGTGCTGCAGCAGGTGGACGATGGTCTCGGTGTCGGTGTCGGAGGTGAAAACGTAGCCCAGGCCCTTGAGACGCTCGCGCAGTTCCTCGTGGTTCTCGATGATGCCGTTGTGCACCACGGCCAATTCTTCACCGGAGAAGTGCGGATGGGCGTTGCGCTCACTCGGTGCGCCGTGGGTGGCCCAGCGGGTGTGGGCGATGCCCAGGTGACCGGTCAGCGGCTCGTCGGTCAGGGCCTGCTCCAGTTCGGCGACCTTGCCCACGCGGCGACGGCGCTGCAGTTCGCCGGTCTGGGTAAAGACCGCCACGCCGGCACTGTCATAGCCGCGGTATTCCAGGCGCTTGAGGCCTTCGACCAGGATCGGGGTGATGTTGCGTTCGGCGACGGCGCCAACGATGCCACACATGGCTGCTCTCCTTTAGGGCTGTGCGCTGGCGAGGATCAGCTGAACCCCGCGCGCACGTATCTGCTCGGCCACCTGGGCATCCAGGCGGTCGTCGGTAATCAGGGTATGGACGCTGCTCCAGGGCAGCTCCAGGTTGGGGATGCGGCGGCCGACCTTGTCGCTCTCGACCATGACGATGACCTCGCGGGCCACTTCGGCCATGACCCGGGACAGGCCCAGCAGCTCGTTGAAGGTGGTGGTGCCACGCTCCAGGTCGATGCCGTCGGCGCCGATGAACAGCTGGTCGAAATCGTAGGAGCGCAGGACTTGCTCGGCCACCTGGCCCTGGAACGACTCCGAGTGCGGGTCCCAGGTGCCGCCGGTCATCAGCAGCACCGGTTCGTGCTCGATGTCGCGCAGGGCATTGGCCACGTTCAGCGAGTTGGTCATCACCACCAGGCCGGGCTTGTAGCCGAGCTGCGGGATCATCGCCGCCGTGGTGCTGCCGCTGTCGATGATGATCCGCGCATGTTCGCGGATCAGCCCGACCGCCGTGCGGGCGATGGCCTGTTTGATGGGGGAAACGGGTTGTGCCGGTTCGCCAATCAGCTCCTGCGGCATGGGCACGGCGCCGCCGTAGCGACGCAGCAGCAGGCCGTTTCTCTCCAGTTCGGCCAGGTCCTTTCGAATCGTAACTTCCGACGTGGCGAAATGCTGCGCCAGGGCATCCACGGCCACTTCGCCCTGCTCGTTGAGCAAGGCGAGTATGGCGCGGCGACGCTGGGGAGTGTTGCGCTTCGACATTTAAGTTTCGATTCGAAAGATAAGTGCGCGAATCAAAACCTAACGAAAGCGTCAGGTCAAGCGCCAGACAGACGAAAGGCGGCTTTCGCCGCCTTCCTTTGATCCGCGATGGTTATCGCTACGCCAACCCATCCTAAGTCCAAGCCTTATTTCGGTGCTTTCTGCGGGCGTTTCCAGCCCTCGATATTGCGCTGCTTGGCGCGGCCCACGGCCAATGTGGCGGCCGGCACGTCCTGGGTCACGGTGGAGCCGGCGCCGGTAGTGGCGCCGTTGCCCAAGGTCACGGGGGCGACGATGGAGCTATTGGAACCGATGAACACGTCCTCGCCCATCACCGTGCGGTGCTTGTTGGCACCGTCGTAGTTGCAGGTAATGGTGCCGGCACCGATGTTGCTCCGCGCGCCGATCTCGGCGTCGCCCAGATAGCTCAGGTGACCAGCCTTGGCACCCTCGCCCAGTACCGCGTTCTTCAGCTCGACGAAGTTACCGACATGCGCCTTGGCACCCAGCTTGGCGCCGGGGCGCAGACGGGCGAACGGACCGCAGTCGGCGCCTTCGCCCAGCTCTGCACCTTCCAGATGGCTATTGGCCTTGACGATGGCGCCCTTACGCAGAGTGCTGTTCTTGATCACGCAATTGGGGCCGATCTGCACGCCATCCTCGATCTGCACCTTGCCTTCGAGGATCACGTTCACGTCGATCAGCACGTCGCGACCTACGCTGACCTCGCCGCGCAAATCGAAACGGGCCGGATCGAGCAGGGTTACGCCCTGGGCCATCAGGCCACGGGCGGCGCGCAGCTGGTAGTAACGCTCCAGCTGGGCCAGTTGGATACGGTCGTTGGCACCCAGCACTTCTATTTCGTCCTGCGCGGTTTCGGTGGCGACGAGCAGGCCGTCAGCCACTGCCATGGCAATCACGTCCGTCAGGTAGTACTCGCCCTGGGCATTGCTGTTGGACAGCCGACCCAGCCAATCACCGAGACGCTTTCCCGGCACGGCGAGGATGCCGGTGTTGCCTTCACGAATGGCGCGCTGCGCGTCGCTGGCATCCTTGTGCTCGACGATCGCCTGCACCACGCCGTTGGCGTCACGCAGGATGCGGCCATAGCCGGTCGGATCCGCCAGGTTCACGGTTAGCAGGCCGAGTTGAGCGTCGCTGGCCTGTGCCAGCAAGCCCTGCAGGGTTTCGACGCGAGTCAGCGGCACATCGCCATAGAGGATAAGCACCTTGTCCGCCTCGATGTGCGGCAGCGCCTGGGCCACGGCATGGCCGGTGCCCAGTTGCTCGGCTTGCAGGACGAAGTCGACGTCATCCGCCGCCAGGCGCTCACGCACCAACTCGGCACCATGGCCGATCACCACGTGAATCTTGCGCGGTGCAAGCTGGCGCGCGGTGTCGATGACATGAGCGAGCATGGGTTTGCCAGCGACCGGATGCAGCACCTTGGGCAGGGACGAACGCATACGGGTGCCCTGGCCGGCGGCGAGGATGACGATATCGAGGGACATGCTGAAGATCCTGAGCAGGCACAGGTGGATAAGCACCTGTGGATAAAAACGGCAGAAAAGAAAAAGGGTAGCCAAGGCTACCCTTTCTCCCAACGCTGTTGAAGCAGGTGGCTTAGCCGCCGAACTTCTTGCGCAGCTGCTGGACGGTACGCAGCTGGGCTGCGACTTCGGCCAGGTGAGCGGAGGCGGAACCGTAGTTGAACTCCGCGCCCTTCTCGTTCAGAGCCTTCTCGGCGGCCTTGAGAGCCTCCTGAGCAGCCGCTTCGTCGATGTCACCAGCGCGAAGTACGGTGTCGGCCAGAACCTTCACCATGTTCGGCTGGACTTCGAGGAAGCCGCCGGAGATGTAGAACACCTCGGACTCACCACCTTGCTTGACCAGGCGGATCGGACCCGGCTTGAGATCGGTGATCAGCGGGGCGTGGCCCGGAGCGATACCAAGATCACCCAGGTTGCCGTGCGCAATCACCATCTCGACCAGACCGGAGAAGATTTCCGCTTCTGCGCTGACGATGTCGCAATGGACTGTCATAGCCATATCGAGCCTCACATGAGCGCCCGTTGCCGGGCGCACAAGGGATTACAGTTTCTTGGCTTTCTCGATTGCTTCGTCGATGCTGCCAACCATGTAGAACGCCTGCTCCGGCAGGTGATCGTAGTCACCTTTCAGAATACCGCTGAAACCAGCGATGGTGTCCTTCAGGGAAACGTACTTGCCTGGCGAGCCGGTGAAGACTTCGGCCACGAAGAACGGCTGCGACAGGAAGCGCTGGATCTTACGAGCGCGGGCTACCAGTTGCTTGTCGTCTTCCGACAGTTCGTCCATGCCGAGGATCGCGATGATGTCCTTCAGCTCTTTGTAGCGCTGCAGAACATACTGAACGCCACGAGCGGTGTCGTAGTGCTCCTGGCCGATCACGTTCGGGTCCAGCTGACGGCTGGTGGAGTCCAGCGGGTCAACGGCCGGGTAGATACCCAGGGAAGCGATGTCACGCGACAGTACGACGGTAGCGTCCAAGTGGGCGAAGGTGGTCGCCGGGCTCGGGTCGGTCAGGTCGTCCGCAGGTACGTATACGGCCTGTACCGAGG
Source organism: Pseudomonas sp. zbq_18 (assembly GCF_043102245.1). NCBI lineage: Bacteria > Pseudomonadati > Pseudomonadota > Gammaproteobacteria > Pseudomonadales > Pseudomonadaceae > Pseudomonas > Pseudomonas sp. zbq_18. The sequence goes on from NZ_JBICIT010000022.1 coordinate 281,586, forward strand.
TAATGGAGCCGTTCTTGGTGGAGGTAATACGCTCCTGCAGAACACCCATCTCTTCGGCCAGAGTCGGCTGGTAACCTACTGCGGAAGGCATACGGCCCAGCAGTGCGGATACTTCGGTACCGGCGAGGGTGTAACGGTAGATGTTGTCGACGAACAGCAGAACGTCACGACCTTCGTCACGGAACTTCTCGGCCATGGTCAGGCCGGTCAGCGCCACGCGCAGACGGTTGCCTGGCGGCTCGTTCATCTGACCGTAGACCAGGGCTACCTTGTCGAGAACGTTGGAATCCTTCATCTCGTGGTAGAAGTCGTTACCCTCACGAGTACGCTCACCCACACCAGCGAACACGGAGTAACCGCTGTGTTCCATGGCGATGTTACGGATCAGTTCCATCATGTTCACGGTCTTGCCGACACCGGCACCACCGAACAGACCGACCTTACCACCCTTGGCGAACGGGCAAACCAGGTCGATTACCTTGATGCCGGTTTCCAGCAGGTCGTTGCCGCCAGCTTGCTCAGCGTAGGACGGCGCAGCGCGGTGGATTTCCCACTGCTCTTCTTCGCCAATCGGGCCAGCTTCGTCAATCGGGTTACCCAGTACGTCCATGATCCGGCCCAGAGTCGCTTTACCGACCGGTACGGAGATGGCCTTGTGGGTACGGGTGATTTCCAGGCCACGCTTCAGACCTTCGGTCGAGCCCATGGCGATGGAACGAACCACGCCGTCGCCCAGCTGCTGCTGAACTTCCAGGGTGGTTTCGGCGCCAACTACTTTCAGCGCTTCATAAACACTCGGCACTTGATCACGCGGGAATTCCACGTCGATAACGGCGCCGATGATTTGAACGATACGTCCGCTACTCATCTTTGGTTCCTCTGAATATTTGAACCGTTCTTAAACCGCGGCAGCGCCGCCGACGATTTCCGAAATTTCCTGGGTGATCGCTGCCTGACGCGCCTTGTTGTAAATCAGCTGCAGGTCTTTGATCAGCTCGCCAGCGTTGTCGGTGGCGTTCTTCATCGCGATCATCCGCGCCGCTTGTTCAGCAGCGTTGTTCTCGACCACCGCCTGGTACACCTGCGATTCCACGTAGCGCACCATCAGACCATCGAGGATCTGCTTGGCGTCGGGTTCGTACAGGTAGTCCCAGTGATGCTTGAGACCTTCATCCGGAGTCGCCACCAGCGGAACCAGCTGCTCCACTGTCGGCTTTTGCGTCATGGTATTGATGAACTTGTTCGAGACCACGGACAGACGATCGATGCGACCTTCGAGGTAAGCATCGAGCATGACCTTGACGGAACCGATCAGATCGTTGATCGAGGGTTCTTCGCCCAGGTGGCTGATCGCAGCAACAACATTGCCACCAAAGTTGCGGAAGAACGCCGCCCCCTTGCTGCCAATCACGCAGAGATCGATCTCCACGCCTTGCTCGCGATTGCTCGCCATGTCCTTGACCAGAGCCTTGAACAGGTTGGTATTCAGACCACCACACAGACCACGGTCGGAGCTCACCACCACGTAACCGACACGCTTCACTTCACGTTCGATCATGAACGGGTGACGGTATTCCGGGTTGGCGTTGGCCAGATGACCAATCACCTGGCGGATACGCTCCGCGTAAGGGCGGCTGGCAGCCATGCGCATTTGAGCTCTGCGCATTTTGCTGACCGCCACTTTTTCCATGGCGCTGGTGATCTTCTGCGTGCTTTTGATGCTCGCAATCTTGCTGCGAATCTCTTTTGCGCCTGCCATGTAACACCTATCAGGTTAGCAAGCGGGGACCTCACGGCCCCCACTGCGGCTTACCAGGTTTGGGTGGCCTTGAACTTCTCGATACCGGCTTTCAGCTGGCCATCGATGTCGTCATTGAAGTCGCCCTTCTCGTTGATCTTCGCCATCAGAGCGGCGTTCTCACGGTTGAAGTAGGCGATCAGGGCCTGCTCGAAGCTGATGATCTTGGCGACTTCGACGTCCACCAGGAAGCCACGCTCAGCGGCGTACAGCGACAGAGCCATGTCGGCGATCGACATCGGCGCGTACTGCTTCTGCTTCATCAGCTCGGTTACACGCTGACCATGCTCAAGCTGCTTGCGGGTGGCTTCGTCCAGGTCAGAAGCGAACTGGGCGAAAGCCGCCAGTTCACGGTACTGAGCCAGAGCGGTACGGATACCACCGGAGAGCTTCTTGATGATCTTGGTCTGTGCAGCACCACCCACGCGGGATACCGAGATACCGGCGTTGACGGCCGGACGGATACCCGAGTTGAACATGGCCGATTCCAGGAAGATCTGACCGTCGGTGATGGAAATCACGTTGGTCGGAACGAACGCGGAAACGTCGCCAGCCTGGGTTTCGATGATCGGCAGAGCGGTCAGGGAACCGGTCTTGCCAGTCACGGCGCCATTGGTGAACTTCTCGACGTACTCTTCGGAAACGCGGGAAGCGCGCTCCAGCAGACGGCTGTGGAGATAGAACACGTCGCCCGGGTAGGCTTCGCGGCCCGGCGGACGGCGCAGCAGCAGGGAGATCTGGCGGTAGGCAACAGCCTGCTTGGACAGGTCGTCGTACACGATCAGGGCGTCTTCACCGCGGTCGCGGAAGTATTCGCCCATGGTGCAACCGGCGTACGGAGCCAGGAACTGCAGAGCAGCCGACTCGGAAGCGCTAGCGGCTACCACGATGGTGTTGGCCAGGGCGCCAGCTTCTTCCAGCTTGCGCACTACGTTGGCGATGGTCGATTGCTTCTGACCGATGGCGACGTAGACGCAGCGGATGCCGCTGTTCTTCTGGTTGATGATGGCGTCGACGGCCAGAGCAGTCTTACCGATCTGACGGTCACCGATGATCAGCTCGCGCTGGCCACGGCCTACCGGGATCATGGCGTCAACCGACTTGTAACCGGTCTGTACCGGCTGGTCGACCGACTTACGCCAGATCACGCCCGGTGCAACTTTCTCGACAGCGTCGGTGGCCTGAGCATTGATCGGGCCTTTGCCGTCGATCGGGTTACCCAGTGCGTCGACCACGCGACCCAGCAGTTCCGGACCAACCGGGACTTCCAGGATGCGGCCAGTGCACTTGGCGCTCATGCCTTCGGCGAGGCTGGTGTATGCACCCAGCACAACGGCACCCACGGAGTCTTGCTCCAGGTTCAGCGCCATACCGTAGACACCACCCGGGAACTCGATCATTTCGCCGTACATAACGTCGGCCAGACCGTAGATACGCACGATACCGTCGGAAACGGATACCACAGTACCTTCGTTGCGGGCTTGGGAAGAGACGTCGAGTTTCTCGATACGTCCCTTGATGATTTCACTAATTTCGGAAGGATTGAGTTGCTGCATTGCTCTGCTGCCCCTTCAAACTCAAGATTTCAACGCTTCGGCCAGCTTCGCGATTTTGCCGCGAACCGAGCCATCGATAACCAGGTCGCCTGCGCGGATAACCACACCACCGATGAGGGCGGCGTCTTCCGTCACATGCAGACGCACGTCTCGGCTGAGCCGTGCGTTGAGAACCTTGGCGAGTTTGTCTTGCTGTTCTGTGCTCAATGCAAAGGCACTGGTCACTTCCACGTCCACCGACTTTTCCTGCTCGGCCTTATACAGCTCAAACAGGGCGGCGATTTCCGGCAACAGGTCGAGACGACCGTTTTCGGCTACCACGGAAATGAAGTTACGTGCCTGGGCGTCGAACTTGTCACCACACACTTCGTTGAAAGTGGTGGCCTTGTCTGTACTCGTCAAACGCGGGGCCTTGAGCACGCGCTGCACAGTGTCGTCTTGCGACACCGCGGCAGCCAGGCCGAGCATGGCTGACCAAGCGGCCAGCTGCTGGTGGGCCTGAGCGTGCTCGAAGGCCGCCTTGGCGTAAGGTCGGGCCAGCGTGGTCAGTTCTGCCATGATCGCCCTCGCTTAGATTTCGGCAGCCAGTTTGTTAACCAGCTCCGCATGCGCGTTTTGATCGATGGATGCACCCAGGATCTTCTCTGCACCGCCAACGGCCAGGGCACCCACTTGGGCACGCAGGGCGTCTTTGACGCTGTTCAGTTCCTGTTCGATCTCGGCCTGAGCCTGAGCCTTCACACGGTCAGCCTCGACACGAGCCTGATCACGGGCTTCGTCGACGATCTGAGTGCCGCGCTTTTTGGCCTGCTCGATGATCTCGGCAGCCTGGGCCTTGGCTTCACGCAGTTGCTGAGCAACTTTCTCGTGGGCCAGTTCCAGATCGCGAGCCGCGCGGTTGGCGGCGTCCAGACCATCGGCGATCTTCTTCTGACGTTCACGCAGAGCTGTAATGACCGGAGGCCATACGAACTTCATGCAGAACATCACGAAAATGAAGAACGCAACGGCCTGGCCAATCAGGGTTGCATTAATGTTCACGCCAACACCTCGCTGTTCGTTGTTTCGTCACACCAATCACTCGTGAACGAGTGATTAGCCGGCGATCTGACCAACGAAGGGGTTCGCGAAGGTGAAGAACAGAGCGATACCCACACCGATCATGGTCACGGCGTCCAGCAGACCGGCGACGATGAACATTTTGACCTGCAGCATCGGAACCATTTCCGGCTGACGAGCAGCGCCTTCCAGGAACTTGCCGCCCAGCAGACCGAAGCCAATGGCAGTACCCAGAGCGCCCAGGCCGATCAGCAGGGCAACAGCAATCGCGGTGAGACCAACTACAGTTTCCATTTTTCCTCCCGACTTTTACGTCGTATTGGTTTAGGTTGAAGCGATAAAGCGGTTTTCGTTTACCTAAAGCGGCGGATGCCGCTTAGTGGTTGTCTTCGTGGGCCATCGACAGGTAGACGATGGTCAGCATCATGAAGATGAAGGCCTGCAGGGTGATGATCAGGATGTGGAACACGGCCCACGCCCAGTTCAACGCAACGCCCAGAGTGCTCAGCAGGAACAGGCCGCTGCCGAACATCACGGCGATCAGGATAAAGATCAGTTCGCCGGCATACATGTTGCCGAACAGACGCAGAGCCAGAGAAATCGGCTTGGCGATCAGGGTGACGAACTCAAGCAGGAAGTTGACCGGGATCAGCAGGATCTGCACGAAGATGTTGCTGCTGCTGAACGGGTGCAGGGTCAGCTCGCCGAGGAAGCCACCGATACCCTTGACCTTGATGCTGTAGAACACGATCAGGGCGAACACGGACAGGGCCAGGCCCAGGGTGGCGTTCGGGTCGGTGGTCGGCACGACACGGAAGAACAGGTGGTCGTTACCGGCGATCTTGGCCGCCAGGACCGGCAGGAAGTCCACCGGCACCAGGTCCATCAGGTTCATCAGGAAGATCCAGACGAAGATGGTCAGGGCCAGCGGAGCGATCAGCGGGTTACGCCCGTGGAAGGTGTCCTTGACGCTACCGTCGACAAACTCGACCAGCACTTCGACGAAGTTCTGCAGACCACCCGGTTGACCGCTAGTGGCACGCTTGGCGGCCATGCGGAACAGCAGGATGAACACCAGGCCGAGGAAGACCGACCAGCCCAGGGTATCAACGTGGAAGGCCCAGAAGCCCATTTCCTTTGCTTCTTGCGCGGTGTGGGCGAAGCCCCAGTCGCCATTCGGCAGCTGACCGAAGGTCAGGTTCTGCAGGTGGTGCTGGATGTAGCCCGAAGCGGTTTGTTCTGCCATGTTTGCCTCAAACGCTCTAAGGTCTCGAAAGTCTTGTTCTCATCAGCAGTGGAGCGAACCAGCCGACGCTGAGCGCCAGCACGAAGACACCGAACAGAGCCGGTGCCGCCAGTGGTTTCACCACTACAAACGCCAGTGCAAACAGCACCGCCGTCAGAATCAATTTGCCCGCTTCGCCGGTGTAAAACGACCGAACGATATTCTGGGCAGCCCGCGCGCCGCTATAACGGAACGCCTTGTGGGCGAAATACAGATTGGGCAGCCAGGCAATCAGCCCCCCACAGAGTCCCGAGTAGCCATTCACTGCGTCGCGCCAGCCATACAGGGCGGCAGCGGCCAGCAGAATGACGACCAGCTGGGCCAGCAGTACCGGAAAGACCGGCAGACGATGGAAGGGCAGGCGGTTTGGCGTGCGGGCGTCCATCTCTTGCTGTTCCTCTGAGTCGGCACGTTAAATCAACAACTTGGCATGCTTTGTGCCGACAAAATGCGCGCAGAGTATAGGGGGGGTTCCCCCCCTGTTCAACAGGCCGGTAGTGAATTCCGACCGCCCGCTACATGTGCAAATGTGTCCGGATTTAGCGGATATGGGCAAGCACGCCCTGTAGCTCGTCCAGGGAACTGTATCGAATGACCAGCTGTCCCTTACCTTTCTGCCCGTGCTTGATCTGCACGGGAGCCCCTAGCTTCTCGGCTAGACGCTGTTCCAGGCGATTGATGTCCGGATCGACCTTGGCCTTCTCGACCGTTTTTTCCTTGCTGTTCAGCCACTGACGCACCAGCGCCTCGGTTTGGCGCACGGTGAGGCCGCGTGCGACAACATGTCGCGCGCCTTCAACCTGCTGCTCCAGCGGTAGACCGAGCAGGGCGCGGGCATGGCCCATCTCCAGATCGCCATGCGACAGCAGGGTCTTGATCTCATCCGGCAGCGCGATCAGGCGTAGCAGGTTGGTGATGGTCACCCGCGACTTGCCGACGGCATCGGCAACTTGCTGCTGGGTCAGCTCGAACTCTTGCTGCAGCCGCTGCAGGGCCACGGCTTCCTCGATGGGGTTGAGGTCTTCGCGCTGGATGTTCTCGATCAGCGCCATGGCGATGGCGGCCTCGTCCGGCACTTCGCGAACCATGGCCGGAATCTTGTCCAGACCCGCCTGCTGGCTGGCACGCCAGCGCCGCTCGCCGGCGATGATCTCGAAGCGACCGCCGCCGATGGGACGCACGACTATGGGCTGCATCACGCCCTGGGCCTTGATCGAGCTGGCCAGCTCTTCAAGCGCCGCCGGATCCATGTCACGGCGCGGCTGGTACTTGCCACGCTGGATCAGGTCCAGCGGCAAGTGTTGTAACTCGCGAGTGTCGACCTTGACGGCTTCTTCTTCCAGGGTGGCGGCGGTGCTACCGCCGAGCAGAGCGTCCAGGCCGCGGCCGAGTCCTCGTTTCTTGGTGGCCATGGGATTCCTTATGCGGTTGCGGTTTTCGCGGCGGCGCGCTGACGGCGCACCAACTCGCCGGCCAGGGCCAGGTAGGCGATGGCGCCGCGCGATTGCTTATCGTAGGCCAGCGCCGGCATGCCGAAGCTGGGTGCCTCGGCCAGACGTACGTTGCGCGGAATGACGACGTCATAGAGCTGATCACCGAAATGCTCCTTGAGCTGGGCGCTGACGTCGTTGGTCAGGCTGATGCGCGGGTCGTACATGGTGCGCAGCAGGCCTTCGATCTTCAGGCTCGGGTTGAGCAACGAGCCGATACGCTGAATGCTGTTCATCAGGTCGCTCAGACCTTCCAGTGCGTAGTACTCGCACTGCATGGGGATGATCACGCCATCGGCGGCGACCAGGGCGTTGATGGTCAGCATGGACAGTGCCGGCGGACAGTCGATGAGGATGTAGTCGTAGTTCTCGCGGATCGGCGCCAGGGCATAACGCAGGCGACTCTCCTTCATCTTCATTTCCAGCAAGGTGACTTCGGCGGCAGTCAAATCGCGGTTGGCCGGCAGCAACTGATAGCCGCCGTGTTCGGAGAACTGCATGGCCTCGCCAACGCTACTCTCGCCCACCAGCACGTCGTAGATCGAGTGCTCCAGCGCATGCTTATCCACACCACTGCCCATGGTGGCGTTGCCCTGTGGATCGAGGTCGATCAGCAGCACGCGGCGCTTGGTCGCCACCAGCGAGGCGGCCAGATTGATGCAGGTCGTGGTCTTGCCCACTCCGCCTTTCTGGTTGGCGATCGCGAATACCTTGGCCATCTTCTGCTTCCCCCTAGACCGAGCGACGCAGTATCAACAGATGGCGCTGACCTTGGCAACCGGGAACCTTGAGCACATCACAGCTTTGCAGACGGAAGTCCGTTGGCAGCGCCTGCAGTTCGTCGTCCGGCTGCACACCCTTCATCGCCAGCCAGTGGGTGGCTTCATCGCCGAGGTGGCGCGTCCAGTTGGTGAAATCTTCCAGCGAGCTGAACGCACGCGAGCAGATCCCCGTGAACGGCTGCGCGGGACGGAACTCTTCAACCCGACTGTGGATAACGTCCAGGTTGGCCAGCTTGAGCTCCAACTTCACCTGGGTAAGGAAGCGGGTCTTCTTGCCGTTGGAGTCGAGCAGGGTGAAGCGTCGCTCGGGAAACAGGATGGCCAGGGGAATGCCGGGCATGCCGCCACCACTGCCGACGTCGAGCCAATTGTCGCCGTACTGGGCCACGAAGGGGACCACGGACAGGCTGTCGAGCAGGTGACGCGAGACCATCTCGTCCGGGTTACGCACGGCGGTGAGGTTGTAGGCCTTGTTCCACTTGATCAGCAGGGCCAGGTAGGCCAGCAGCTGTTCGTGCTGTTGGGCTGTCAGTGCAATGCCCAGCACTTGAGCGCCCAGCGCGAGTTCATCGGCATGGCGCTGGGTAACGAGAGACATCAGGCGCTGATCTCCAGGGTCTGGCCGGCATTGCGTTTCTTCAGGTGAATCAGCAACAGGGAAATGGCTGCCGGGGTCACGCCCGGAATACGCCCGGCCTGGCCGAGCGTCTCGGGGCGGGTCTTGCCCAGCTTGCCCTGGATTTCCTTGGACAGGCCGGAAATGCTGGCGTAGTCGATATCGGCCGGCAGGCGAGTGTCTTCGCTGGCGCGCAGACGGGCGATCTCTTCCTGCTGGCGGTCGATGTAACCGGCGTACTTGGTCTTGATCTCCACCTGTTCGGCGACCTGAGCATCCACGGTTGGGGCTTCAGTCACTTCGGCCAGCCCGGCATAGTCGATTTCAGGGCGTGCCAGCAGGTTGAGCAGGTTGTACTCGTGAGCCAGCGGTGTGCCGAAACGCGCAGCGATGGCATCGCCCTGCGGTGTGCCCGGGCGCACCCAGGTACTCTTCAGGCGCTGTTCTTCCTGCACGATGCCTTCGCGCTTGGCCTCGAAGGCGGCCCAACGGCTGTCGTCGATCAGGCCCAGCTCGCGCCCCTTCTCGGTCAGGCGCAGGTCGGCGTTGTCCTCGCGCAGGATCAGCCGGTACTCGGCGCGCGAGGTGAACATGCGGTAGGGCTCCTGGGTGCCCAGGGTGATCAGGTCGTCGACCAGCACCCCGATATAGGCCTCGTCGCGACGCGGGCACCAGGCTTCTTTGCCCTGGGCGCGCAACGCGGCGTTGGCACCGGCCAACAGGCCCTGGGCGCCGGCCTCTTCGTAGCCGGTGGTGCCGTTGATCTGGCCGGCAAAGAACAGGCCGCCGATGACCTTGGTTTCCAGGCTGTACTTGAGGTCGCGCGGGTCGAAGTAGTCGTACTCGATGGCGTAGCCGGGACGCACGATGTGGGCGTTCTCCATGCCGCGTATCGAACGCACGATCTGCAGCTGCACGTCGAACGGCAGCGAGGTGGAGATGCCATTGGGATACAGCTCGTGGGTCGTGAGTCCCTCGGGCTCGATGAATACCTGGTGGCTGTCCTTGTCGGCGAAGCGATGGATCTTGTCTTCGATCGACGGGCAGTAGCGCGGGCCGATGCCCTCGATGACACCGGAGTACATCGGCGAGCGATCCAGGTTGCTGGCGATGATCTCGTGGGTGCGCGCATTGGTGTGGGTCATCCAGCAGCTGATCTGCTTGGGATGCATGGCCTGGTTGCCGAGGAAGGACATCACCGGGGTGGGAGTGTCGCCAGGCTGCTCGGTCATCACCGAGAAATCCACAGAACGACCATCGATACGCGGCGGCGTACCGGTCTTCAGGCGGCCAACGCGCAGCGGCAGCTCGCGCAGACGCTTGGCCAGGGCGTTTGAGGGCGGATCACCCGCACGGCCACCGGAGTAGTTCTGCAAGCCGATGTGGATAAGTCCGCCGAGGAAGGTACCGGTGGTCAGCACCACGTTGTCGGCCATGAAGCGCAGCCCCATCTGGGTAACTACACCCTTGACCTGATCCTGCTCGACAATCAGGTCGTCGGCCGATTGCTGGAATATCCACAGGTTGGCCTGGTTCTCCAGGATTACGCGCACGGCGGCCTTGTACAACACGCGATCAGCCTGCGCGCGGGTGGCGCGGACGGCCGGGCCTTTGCGGCTGTTGAGTACACGGAACTGGATGCCACCCTTGTCGGTAGCCAGGGCCATGGCGCCGCCGAGAGCGTCAATCTCTTTAACCAGGTGGCTCTTGCCGATACCGCCGATGGCCGGGTTACAGCTCATCTGGCCGAGGGTTTCCACATTGTGGGTCAGCAGCAGGGTCTTCACGCCCATGCGTGCAGCTGCCAATGCAGCCTCGGTACCGGCATGGCCGCCGCCGATCACGATCACGTCAAAACGGGAAGGGAAATCCACCACGCACCTCGTGCCTGTAGAGAAGGGAGAAATAGGAAGGGGCGCAAGTATAGGGACTTAGGCAGAGTGAATGAAGCCTTCTGCACAAAAAATAGCCAGTTGATAGGGCTTAAGGTTCATAAAGAATAAAAAGAAGAAATTTTATAAAGCCTTATTTTTATGTTTATGAATAGGGAAGCCACATTCTGTGGATAGATCTCTATAAGCCAGTGAGTGCAAGGCTTTCAGCCAATGATAAGGTTGTGCCTTTCCTGGCATTTTCCACTGGGAAAGCTGCGTGACAGCTGTGGATGAAAGATCAGGTTATGCACATGCCGATTTATCGTTAGCTTTTCCACCCACTTATCGACGGGGCTTAGGGCGGGTTTTCCACAGGCTTTAGGCGGGCTTGGGACAAGCCCCGATGGCCTATTTACCGATGCAGAAGCTGGAAAAGATACGACCGAGCAGATCGTCCGAGCTGAATGCGCCGGTGATTTCGCCGAGATGGTGCTGGGCTTGACGCAGGTCTTCGGCCAGCAACTCGCCGGCGCCCATCAGGGTTAGTTGATTGCGACCATGCTCAAGGCTGGCCTGGGCCTGACGCAGTGCTTCCAGGTGACGGCGGCGCGCGCTGAAGCCACTTTCGGCGGTCTGCTCGAAGCCCATGCAGGCCTTGAGGTGTTCGCGCAGCAGCTCAAGACCTTCGGACGATTTGGCGGATAGGGTGAGGGTGACATGGCCATCATCGCAGGTTTCCAGGCCGACATTTTCTTGCGACAGGTCGGCCTTGTTGCGAATCAGGGTGACCCGCGCCGGATCAGGTTTTTCGTCGAGGAACTCCGGCCACAGGGCGAAGGGATCTGCAGCCTCCGGTGCGGTGGAGTCGACCACCAGCAGCACCCTGTCGGCCTCGCCGATGGCCTTGAGCGCACGCTCCACGCCGATACGTTCGACCTGATCTTCGGTGTCGCGCAGGCCGGCGGTGTCCACCACGTGCAGGGGCATTCCGTCGATGTGGATATGTTCGCGCAGCACGTCGCGGGTGGTGCCAGCGATATCGGTGACGATAGCCGCTTCGCGTCCGGCCAGGGCATTGAGTAGGCTGGACTTTCCGGCATTGGGCCGGCCTGCAATCACCACGTTCATACCCTCACGCAACAGGGCACCTTGACCAGCCTCGCGCAGCACTGTGGATAAGTACTCGCGTACCGCGTCGAGTTGACTCAGTACATGGCCGTCGGCGAGGAAGTCGATCTCTTCCTCGGGAAAGTCAATGGCCGCTTCGACGTAGATGCGCAGCTGGATCAGCCGCTCGGTGAGTTCATGCACCCGTCGGGAGAACTCGCCCTGCAGCGAGCGCAGGGCGTTGCGCGCGGCCTGCGCCGAGCTGGCCTCGATCAGGTCGGCAATGGCCTCGGCCTGGGCCAGATCGAGTTTGTCGTTGAGGAAGGCGCGTTCGCTGAATTCACCGGGGCGGGCCTGGCGTGCTCCAAGGGACAGGCAGCGCTGCAGCAGCATGTCGAGCACCACAGGGCCGCCGTGGCCCTGCAGCTCCAGCACGTCCTCGCCGGTGAAGGAGTTGGGGCCGGGGAAGAACAGTAGCAGGCCCTGATCGATCACATCGCCGTCGTCGTCGTGCCAGGGGCCGTAATGGGCGTGGCGCGGTTTGGGCTCCAGTCCGGCCAGGGTGATGGCGATGGCCCGTGCCCGAGGCCCGGACACGCGAACGATACCAACCCCTCCGCGGCCCTGGGCGGTGGCGACTGCGGCTATGGTTTCGCGGGCGGTGGTCATGGTCGGGCTCTCGGCTGTGGGTATCTTGCGGATAGCAAAACGCCCCACGAGGGGGCGTCTTGTGTAGCTTAGCGGGTTCAGGCTTTCGCCGTGGCCGCCTCGATCTTGCGGGTAATGTACCACTGCTGGGCGATGGATAGGACGTTGTTGACCACCCAGTACAGCACCAGGCCCGCGGGGAACCAGAGGAAGAAGAAGGTGAAGATGATCGGCATCAGCTTCATCACCTTGGCCTGCATGGGGTCCGGCGGGGTCGGGTTGAGCTGCTGCTGGATGAACATGGTGGCGCCCATGATGATCGGCAGCAGGAAGAACGGATCCTTGATCGACAGGTCGGTGATCCAGCCCAGCCAAGGCGCCTGACGCATCTCGACACTTTCCAGCAGCACCCAGTAGAGGGCCAGGAATACCGGCATCTGAACCAGGATTGGCAGGCAGCCACCCAGCGGGTTGATCTTCTCCTTCTTGTACAGCTCCATCATCGCCTGGGACATCTTCTGGCGATCATCGCCGTGCTGTTCTTTCAGCGCCTGCAGCTTGGGCGATACGGCACGCATGCGCGCCATCGACTTGTAGCTGGCGGCCGACAGCGGGAAGAAGGCCAGTTTGATGATGATGGTCAGTACGATGATCGACCAGCCCCAGTTGCCGAGCAGGCTGTGGATATGTTCAAGCAGCCAGAAGATCGGCTGGGCGATGAACCACAGCACACCGTAGTCGACGGTCAGTTCCAGGCCAGGAGACAGTTCCTTGAGATGGTTCTGGATCTTCGGACCGGCGTACAGGGTGGCACCGGTTTCCAGGCTGGCGCCGTTGGCTACGCTCAGCTGCGGACCGGTGAAGCCGATGATGTAGTTGCCCTGGCCGTCCTTGCGGGTCTGCACGGTGTTGTTGCTGTCCTTGGACGGCACCCAGGCGGTGACGAAGTAATGTTGCAGCCAGGCCACCCAGCCGCCCTGCACGGTTTCGCGCAGGCTCTTCTCGTCCATGTCGCCCATGCTGACCTTTTTGTAAGGCTCTTCGGCGGTCCACATCGCAGCGCCCAGGTAGGTGGCGGTGCCGGTGGCGGTGGTAGAAGAGGGATCGCCGCTGGCGTCACGCTTCAGCTGGGCGTAGAAGTTGCCGTTCCATACCTGGCCGCTCTGGTTGTCGATCTTGTAATCGACGTTCAGATCGTACTGGCCACGCTCCAAACTGAAGCGCTTGACGTAGTTGACGCCCCCCTCGCTGTAGGTCAGCTCGACCACCAGCTGATCCTGGCCGTCGGCCAGTTCGTAGCTGCGCTTGTCGCTGTTCCACAGGGCACGGCCGCTGGACTTGTCCGGTGCGTTGCTGCCGATCAGGCCGCTCTGCGCCAGGTAGGTGCGTTCGCCACCGTTGTCGAACAGCTGGAACGGCACGTCCGGGCGATCCTGGCGACGCGGATACTGCGGCAGGGTCAGCTGAACGATGTCGCCGCCCTTGGGATCGATAGCCAGTTCGAGCACATCGGTCTTCACCCGGATCAGCTCATCGCTGACCGCAGTAGAGGCGGCCAGCTGCGGAGTGGCTTCGCCACTAGCGGTCGGCACGTCACTCGCGCTAGTGCTGCTGCTCGGCGTGTCCGGCAGGTTTGCGGTCTGTTGGCCGCCAACGGTGGCTGTGGCGTTGGCCGGCAACGCGGCCTGGCCGTAGTCCTCGTTCCACTGCAGAACCATCAGGTAGGACACGATGGCCAGAGCGACGAGCAGGATCGAGCGTTGGATATCCATGGATTACTCGGTCAGCGAAGGGGAGGAAGAAAGCGGTGGAACCGGGTCGTAACCACCGGGGTTCCAGGGATGGCAGCGGCTCAGACGGCGAATGCCGAGCCAGCCGCCACGCAGCACACCATGCGTTTCGATGGCTTGCTGGGTGTAGCAGGAACAGCTGGGGTAGAAACGGCAGTGATTGGCCATCAAGGGGCTGATGGCATAGCGGTAGAACTGGATCGGAAGGATGGCCAGTTTACGCATGAGGGCTTTCGCTTACCCCGGGAGGAGAGGCTTCAGCCCGCTGCTTAGCCAAGCGTTTCCAGAGTTTGCCAAACTGCTGATGCAGCTCAGCGTTTTCCAGATCGCCAAGCCCCTTGCGGGCTACCACGACAATGTCCAGTCCACCGAGCAAGGTCTGGTTGAGCCGGAATGAGTCCCGGATCAGACGTTTCAGACGATTGCGTTCGACGGAGAGCTTGACGCTTTTCTTGCCGATCACCAGCCCGAGGCGGGGGTGATCCAGTTCGTTGGCGCGTGCAAGAAGCAGGACGTTCTTGCCGGGGGCCTTGCCGCTAGGTGAGTCGAAGACGGATTTGAATTGCCGGGGAGTCAGCAGACGCTTGTCCCGGCCGAAGCCTTGACTCACCACCCGTTCCGGCTATTAGACGGTCAGACGCTTGCGGCCCTTGGCGCGACGACGCGACAGGACGGCGCGGCCGTTCTTGGTAGCCATGCGAGCGCGGAAACCATGGGTGCGAGCGCGCTTGAGGGTGCTGGGTTGGAAAGTGCGTTTCATGGTGATTTACCTGGGTGGTCCATACGGGCCGGAATGGCCCCCGTTTAAAGAGACCGGCGATTCTAGTGAAACCGAGCTCCAAGGTCAATTTCCAACCAGCATTGGATTGAGAAAGAAGATAAATGGAAAGAAATTCTTTAAGAGCTTGAAGTGATAACTGCTCTTAGGAGAGGCGTTGCCTGTGGACAAGGTCATCCAGGCTCCGTGATTGCTAGCCTTTAGCGCGGTATAAGTATGTCGGTAAGGCGTTAGGCTCTTGTGCGGCTCTGGTGAGTTTCCTGTGGGAGGATTGAGTCTTTACCCACAGTGCCTACTTTTAGACAGCTTCTCCTAGGGGCTTTGCAGTGGGCCGCGTTACCTTTATCCACAGACTTTTGCGTTAACCGATCTCGCCGCGAAAACAGAAATAAATCATTGATTTTGCTTGGCTGAAATTCCCTATTCGTGTGGATAACTCGTGCTGGCATGGCTACAATGCAGGCTGTTTTTTGCATCGCCACCGTAGCGATTTCAGGGGATATACGTGTCCGTAGAACTTTGGCAGCAGTGTGTGGAGCTGCTTCGCGACGAGTTGCCTGCGCAACAATTCAATACCTGGATCCGCCCCTTGCAGGTGGAATCTTCCGGCGACGAGCTGCGCGTTTATGCGCCCAACCGCTTCGTGCTCGACTGGGTCAACGAAAAGTACATGATGCGCTTGCTGGAGCTGCTGGCCGAGAGAGCGAATGGCCTAGCCCCGGCGCTGTCGTTACTGATCGGCAGCAAGCGTAGTCCGGCACCGCGCATGGCTGCACCTGCCCCTTCTATTAATGGTGTTCCTGCTTCCACACCTACATTGGTCGAGGCACCATCCCGCGAACCAGTGACTGCGCCCCCGGCACCGCGTCCGACTGAGCGTACGGTCCAGGTGGAGGGGGCGCTCAAGCACACCAGTTATCTGAACCGTACCTTTACCTTCGAAAACTTCGTCGAGGGTAAGTCCAACCAAATGGCCAGGGCTGCAGCCTGGCAGGTCGCGGACAATCTCAAGCACGGTTACAACCCGCTGTTCCTTTACGGTGGTGTTGGCCTAGGCAAGACTCACCTGATGCATGCGGTGGGCAACCACCTGCTGAAGAAGAACCCCAACGCCAAGGTGGTTTACCTGCATTCCGAGCGCTTCGTCGCCGACATGGTCAAGGCACTGCAACTCAATGCCATCAACGAGTTCAAGCGCTTCTACCGTTCGGTGGATGCGCTACTGATCGACGACATCCAGTTCTTCGCCAAGAAGGAACGTTCCCAGGAAGAATTCTTCCACACCTTCAATGCTCTGCTCGAGGGTGGTCAGCAGGTGATTCTCACCAGCGATCGCTACCCGAAGGAGATCGAGGGCTTGGAAGAGCGTCTGAAGTCGCGTTTCGGCTGGGGCCTGACGGTCGCCGTGGAGCCGCCTGAACTGGAAACCCGCGTCGCAATTCTGATGAAGAAGGCTGAGCAGACCAAGGTGGACCTTCCGCATGATGCTGCGTTCTTCATCGCCCAGCGTATCCGCTCTAATGTGCGCGAACTGGAAGGCGCCCTCAAAAGGGTGATTGCCCATTCGCACTTCACCAATCAGCCGATCAGTATCGAGCTGATTCGTGAGTCGCTGAAGGATCTGTTGGCGCTGCAGGACAAGCTGGTCAGCGTGGACAATATTCAGCGCACGGTGGCCGAGTACTACAAGATCAAGATATCCGACCTGCTTTCCAAGCGACGTTCTCGCTCTGTCGCCAGACCGCGCCAAGTCGCTATGGCGCTATCGAAGGAATTGACCAACCATAGCCTGCCGGAAATCGGCGATGCATTTGGCGGAAGAGACCACACCACAGTGCTGCACGCCTGTCGTAAGATTGCTGAACTGCGGGAATCCGACGCGGATATCCGCGAGGACTACAAGAACCTGCTGCGCACCCTGACCACCTGATCGCAGCCCACAAGGCAAGGGATGAGACCATGCATTTCACTATTCAACGCGAAGCCCTGTTGAAACCCCTGCAACTGGTCGCCGGCGTCGTCGAACGTCGCCAGACCTTGCCGGTTTTGTCGAATGTGTTGCTGGTGGTCGAAGGCCAGCAGCTCTCGCTCACCGGTACCGACCTGGAGGTCGAGCTGGTTGGTCGTGTGGCGCTGGAAGACAGTGCCGAACCGGGTGAAATCACGGTTCCTGCACGCAAGCTGATGGATATCTGCAAAAGCCTGCCGAGTGATGCGCTGATCGACATTCGCCTTGATGAGCAGAAGCTGGTGGTTAAAGCCGGACGCAGTCGCTTCACACTGTCGACTCTGCCGGCCAACGACTTCCCTACCGTGGAAGAAGGTCCGGGGTCGCTGACCTTCACCCTGGTGCAGAGCAAGTTGCGCCGCTTGATCGACCGCACCAGTTTCGCCATGGCTCAGCAAGACGTGCGTTACTACCTCAACGGCATGTTGCTGGAAGTTCAGACGGGTGTTCTGCGTGCTGTGGCGACTGACGGTCACCGCCTGGCCATGTGTGCCATGCAGGCGAGCATCGAGCAGAACGAGAAGCATCAGGTCATCGTGCCGCGTAAGGGCATTCTGGAGCTGGCGCGTCTGTTGACTGAGCAGGATGGTGAGGTCGCGATCGTTCTGGGCCAGAACCACATTCGTGCGACCACTGGTGAGTTCACCTTCACCTCCAAACTGGTCGACGGCAAGTTCCCCGATTACGAGCGCGTGTTGCCGCGTGGTGGCGACAAGCTGGTTGTGGGCGATCGTCAGGCCCTGCGTGAGGCGTTTAGCCGCACCGCGATTCTGTCCAATGAAAAATACCGTGGTATTCGCCTGCAGCTGGCCGCGGGCCTGCTGAAGATTCAGGCTAACAACCCGGAACAGGAAGAGGCCGAAGAAGAAGTAGTCGTTGACTACAATGGCGGCTCCCTGGAAATCGGCTTCAACGTCAGCTATCTGCTGGATGTCCTGGGTGTCATGACCACTGAGCAGGTTCGTTTGATTCTCTCTGACTCCAACAGCAGTGCTCTGGTCCAGGAAGCCGACAACGACGACTCTTCTTATGTCGTCATGCCGATGCGCCTGTAATCACTGAATGTCCCTTTCCCGCGTCACCGTCACCGCGGTGCGAAATTTGCGCCCGGTGACGATCTCTCCTTCTCCTCGCATCAATATCCTTCACGGCGCCAACGGCAGCGGAAAAACCAGCCTGCTCGAAGCCATTCATTTGCTTGGGCTTGCTCGCTCGTTTCGTAGCAACAAGCTGCAACCGATGATCCAGCATGAGCAGCCAGCTTGCACGGTCTTCGGTCAGATTGAGCAGCAAAACGGAATCTCCAACAGTTTGGGGATTTCCCGTGACCGTCAAGGTGAGCTGCAAATTCGTATCGACGGACAGAATGCGCGCAGTGCTGCGCAGCTGGCAGAGTTACTTCCACTGCAGGTTATCAATCCGGATAGCTTTCGCCTGCTTGAAGGGGCGCCTAAGGTGCGGCGGCAGTTTCTCGACTGGGGAGTGTTCCACGTGGAACAACGCTTCCTACCGGCCTGGCAGCGCCTGCAGAAGGCCCTGCGGCAGCGGAACTCGTGGCTGCGGCATGGTACACTCGACGCCGCGTCGCAGGCGGCTTGGGATCGTGAGTTATGTCTCGCCAGCGACGAGTTAGACAGTTACCGAAGAGCTTATATCCAGGCTCTGAAACCGGTTTTCGAGCAGGTTTTGCGCGAGCTTGTGGAACTGGATGGGCTGACCCTGAGCTACTACCGCGGTTGGGACAAGGATAGACCCTTGAGCGAAGTCCTGGCTTCTACCCTCCCCCGTGATCAGCAGTTGGGACATACCCAGGCTGGGCCGCAGCGAGCCGATTTGCGGTTGCGCCTTGGTGCGCATAATGCCGCAGAGATTCTCTCACGTGGTCAGCAGAAACTAGTGGTCTGTGCCTTGCGCATTGCCCAGGGGCATCTGCTGAACCAGGCCAAACATGGCCAGTGTATTTATCTAGTGGACGACTTGCCGTCGGAGCTGGATGAGCAACATCGACAGGCCCTGTGCCGGCTGCTGGACGATTTGCAGTGTCAGGTGTTCATCACCTGTGTCGACCATGAATATTTGAAGGATGGCTGGCGCACGGACACGCCGGTCGCCATGTTCCACGTGGAACATGGAGTGATCACCGCATCGGGAGTGAACCCATGAGCGACGAAAACAAAACATACGACTCTTCGAGTATCAAGGTACTCAAAGGTCTGGATGCCGTACGCAAGCGCCCGGGCATGTATATCGGTGATACCGATGACGGTACCGGTCTGCACCACATGGTGTTCGAAGTGGTGGACAACTCCATCGACGAGGCGCTCGCCGGTTATTGCTCCGACATCAGCATCACCATTCATCCTGATGAGTCCATCACTGTGCGCGATAACGGTCGCGGCATTCCGGTGGACATGCACAAGGAGGAAGGTGTATCCGCTGCCGAGGTCATCATGACCGTGCTGCACGCCGGCGGTAAGTTCGACGACAACAGCTATAAGGTGTCCGGCGGTCTGCACGGCGTAGGTGTTTCCGTGGTGAACGCCCTGTCCAAAGAGCTGATCCTGACCATTCGCCGCAGCGGCAAGGTCTGGGAACAAACCTACGTACATGGCGTGCCCCAGGCGCCGCTGGCGGCGGTGGGTGACAGTGAAGGCACTGGTACGCAGATTCACTTCAAGCCGTCCGACGATACCTTCAAGAATATTCACTTCAGTTGGGACATCCTGGCCAAGCGTCTGCGCGAGCTGTCCTTCCTCAACTCCGGTGTTGGCATCCTGCTCAAGGATGAACGCAGCGGCAAGGAAGAGCTGTTCAAGTACGAGGGGGGCCTCAAGGCCTTCGTCGAGTACCTGAATACCAATAAGACCATCGTCAACCAGGTGTTCCACTTCAACATCCAGCGTGAGGAAGACGGCGTAGGCGTGGAAGTGGCGTTGCAGTGGAACGACAGCTTCAACGAGAACATCCTTTGCTTCACCAACAACATCCCGCAGCGTGACGGTGGTACCCACCTGGCCGGCTTCCGCTCCGCCCTCACCCGCCATCTGAACAACTACATCGAACAGGAAGGCCTGGCGAAGAAGTTCAAGATCGCCACCACCGGTGACGATGCCCGAGAAGGCCTGACCGCGATCATCTCGGTCAAGGTGCCGGACCCCAAGTTCAGCTCGCAGACCAAGGACAAGCTGGTATCGAGCGAGGTAAAGACCGCGGTCGAGCAGGAAATGGGCAAGTACTTCGCCGACTTCCTGCTGGAAAACCCCAACGAGGCCAAGGCCGTGGTCGGCAAGATGCTCGACGCTGCCCGCGCCCGTGAAGCCGCCCGCAAGGCGCGCGAGATGACCCGCCGTAAAGGCGCCCTGGATATCGCCGGTCTGCCCGGCAAGCTGGCCGACTGCCAGGAAAAAGACCCGGCGCTGTCTGAACTCTACATAGTGGAGGGTGACTCCGCGGGCGGCTCTGCCAAGCAGGGCCGTAACCGCAAGACCCAGGCGATCCTGCCGCTCAAGGGCAAGATCCTCAACGTCGAGAAGGCGCGCTTCGACAAGATGCTTTCCTCACAGGAGGTTGGCACCCTGATCACTGCCCTCGGCTGTGGTATCGGTCGCGAGGAGTACAACATCGACAAGCTGCGTTACCACAACATCATCATCATGACCGATGCCGACGTTGACGGTTCGCACATCCGTACCCTGCTGCTGACCTTCTTCTTCCGTCAGTTGCCGGAGCTGGTCGAGCGTGGCTACATCTATATCGCCCAGCCGCCGCTGTACAAGGTGAAGAAAGGCAAGCAGGAGCAGTACATCAAGGACGACGAGGCCATGGACGAATACATGACCCAGTCGGCCCTGGAAGATGCCAGCCTGCACGTCAACGAGAACGCGCCTGGTCTGTCCGGCGAGGCGCTGGAGAAGCTGGTCAACGACTACCGCAGCGTGATGAAAACCCTGGATCGCCTGTCGCGGGTCTATCCGAAGGACATCACCGAGCACTTCGTCTACCTGCCGAGTGTCTCTCTCGACCAGATGGCTGACCAGGCTGCCATGCAAACCTGGCTGGAGAGCTTCCAGGCTCGTCTGAAAGCTGCAGAGAAATCCGGTCAGACTTATAGCGCTAGCCTGCGTGAGGATCGTGAGCGTCACCTGTGGCTGCCGGAGGTCGAGATCACGGCCCATGGCTTGTCCAACTACATCACCTTCAATCGCGACTTCTTCGCCAGCAATGACTACAAGTCGGTGACGACTCTGGGTAATCAGCTCAACAGCCTGCTGGAAGAGGGTGCATACGTGCAGCGCGGTGAGCGCAAGAAAGCGGTCAGCACCTTCAAGGATGCCTTGGGCTGGCTGATGACCGAGAGCACCAAGCGCCACAGCATCCAGCGCTATAAGGGACTCGGCGAGATGAACCCCGAACAGCTGTGGGAAACGACCATGGACCCCAGTGTGCGCCGCATGCTCAAGGTCACCATCGAAGACGCCATCGCAGCCGATCAGATCTTCAATACCTTGATGGGTGATGCTGTGGAGCCGCGCCGCGACTTCATCGAGTCCAACGCCCTGGCGGTGTCGAACCTGGACTTCTAAGGCCTACCTGCATGGCTGACAAATCATCTGTCAGTCATATGGTGTAGATAAAAGCCCCTGCTGATGTGAGTCAGCTGGGGCTTTTTCTTTGCTAATGCCCTACTGGATTGAAATGGGTGTATTGCTGGTGGCGGGCCTGCCCTGTTACAAGCCAGTGCATGCGGATTTGAAAAGTGGATGCTGGCATGGATCGTATAGATAGAACGAATAACCGCTTGTTCGAGCTGGATTTGTTGCGGGCATTAGTGACGGTCGCCGACTGCGGCAGCTTTACCACCGCGGCACTACGTTTGAATTCGACACAATCGACCGTTAGCCAGAAGATCCGCCGGCTGGAAGAGTTGGCGGGGTACCGATTGCTGGAGCGGGGCAATCGCGATGTGCTACCGACTGATTCCGGCGAGACGGTGCTGGGGTATGCCAGGCGATTGCTCGCGCTCAACGATGAACTGTATGAGGCGCTGGAGGGTGCCAGTGTTTCGGTTGTCGTGCGTATTGGCGTTCCCGATGATTTTGCCGCTGGCAGGACCACCCGTCATCTGGCCGAGTTCAACCGCCGCTATCCCCATATCAAGTTGGAGGTTACTGCTGGTCTTAGCCGAGATTTGGCTGGCAGCTATGACCGCGGTGAGCTGGATCTGGTGCTGTTGAAGCAGCGTCGCAATAGCCGTGATGCAGTGGCGCGCTGGTCGGAGAAGACGCGCTGGGTAGACAGCCAGCGCAGCCCGGTATTCGATCAGGACCCACTGCCGATTGTCACATTTCCACCACGCGGCCTGTATCGTGACGAGATGATTGCTGCGTTGGAGTCTATCGGTAGGCGCTGGCGTATCAGTTTTACCAGCTCCAGCCTGAGTGGCATCCAGGATGCGGTGGCTGACGGTATGGGGATCGGTTTGCTGCCGCTGCGCGCAGTGACCACTGAGCACCGTGTGCTGGACAAGGAGTCTGCTCTTCCTGAGGTTGATGTGTTCGAGGTGGCGATCATTCACCGCCCAAGTGCAGGACCGATTGTGGTCGCGTTGGCGGAGTCACTCTCTCGTTTGCTGGAAGAAGAGGGTGATTAAGCGACAACAAGGTGATCTAAGTTTGTATTCGTTTATCAAATCCTGCGCATACCTACATTTAATTTGTCGATGACAGATGGACTGGATATCTTGAATTGCCCCCGCGCTTGATCAGCGTCTGGTCATAGAGTGCCGCTGCGCAGCTACCGATTTTTTGGTGGGGAGCCGATTCTCAACAGGAGACCTTCAGTGTCCAAGACTTCCTACTACGCGCCGCATGGTGGTCATCCAGCCCAGACCGAGCTGTTGACTGACCGTGCCATGTTTACCGAAGCCTACGCGGTGATTCCCAAGGGCGTGATGCGTGACATCGTCACCAGCCACCTGCCCTTCTGGGACCACATGCGCATGTGGGTGATCGCGCGCCCGCTGTCCGGTTTTGCCGAGACGTTCTCGCAGTACATCGTCGAGCTGGCACCCAACGGCGGCAGCGACAAGCCAGAGCAAGACATTAACGCCGAGGCGGTATTGTTCATCGTCGAGGGCGAACTGACCCTGACCCTACAGGGCCAGGTGCACAATATGCAGCCGGGCGGCTATGCCTTCATCCCGCCGGGGGCCGACTACAAGGTGCGTAACACCAGTGGCCAGCACACCCGCTTCCACTGGATCCGCAAGCACTACCAGCGCGTCGAAGGTGTGCCACTGCCAGAAGCCTTCGTCACCAACGAGCAGGATATCCAGCCGCTGGTAATGCCGGATACCGAGGGCCGCTGGAGCACCACCCGCTTTGTCGACATGGCCGATATGCGCCACGACATGCACGTCAACATCGTCAATTTCGAACCGGGCGGTGTGATTCCCTTCGCTGAAACCCACGTCATGGAGCACGGACTTTATGTGCTGGAAGGCAAGGCGGTTTATCGCCTGAACCAGGACTGGGTCGAAGTGGAGGCCGGCGACTTCATGTGGTTGCGCGCCTTCTGCCCGCAGGCCTGCTATTCCGGTGGTCCGGGGCGCTTCCGTTATTTGCTGTACAAGGATGTTAACCGCCACATGCGCCTGACGCTGAACCAGGCGCACTGATGAAAACGGGGGCTTGGCTCCCGTTTTCATAACAGCTATAGCGAAAGGCTTACACGACCACGGGGAGTGAGGCTATTTCTCATGCCCCGACCGGGGGCTAACCTATATACAAGTCGGGAACAGGATGTCCCGAGTCAAGGAAGACAGACCGCGCCAGGATGGCAAACGACAGGATGTCGGAAGGTCATAAAGAACCCGCTTCGGCGGGTTTTTTGTTTCCGTCGTTCCTGGCGAAACCCTTCGGGCCGTCGCCCTTAACGGGCGACGTCAAACATTGTTCCCGGCAATCTTTTGTTGTCTGCGCCAAAGGCGGGCCTCAAGCCCACCAGTAGCGTACGAAATGGAAGAAGATCGGTGCTGCAAAACAGACCGAGTCCATGCGGTCGAGCATGCCGCCGTGGCCTTCAATCATGTGGCCCCAATCCTTCACCCCGCGGTCGCGCTTGATCGCCGACATCACCAGGCCGCCGGCAAAGCCCAGCAGGTTGACGATCAGCGCCATCAGCGCGGCCTGCCAGAAGCTGAACGGGGTGATCCAGAACAGCGAAGCGCCGACCAGGCTGGCCAGGGCGACGCCGCCGACGAAGCCTTCCACCGTTTTTGACGGCGACAGCTTGGGCGCGATCTTGCGTTTGCCCGCCAGCTTGCCACAGACGTACTGCAGCACGTCCGACAGCTGCACGACGATAATCAGCCAGGCGATCAGCAGCAGGTTGCGCCCCTCGTAGCCGGGGATGTCCAGGGTCAGCAGCGCCGGCACCGCGGACACGCAGTACACAGCAATCATGAGCCCCCACTGCACTTCCGAGGCACGCTCGAGGAAGCGCGTGGTATCGCCGCCCAGTGAGGCGAGAATCGGTAGCAGCAGGAACAGGTAGACCGGGATGAAAATGGCGAACAGGCCGTACCAGTCCAGGGCGATCAGCAGGTACTGCATCGGCAGGGCGAAGTAGAAGGCCGCCACCAGGGCTGGATAGTCGCTGCGCCGGGTCGGCGTCAGGGTGAGGAACTCGCGCAGGGCGTAGAACGACACGAAGTAGAACAGCAGGATCACGCCATTGTTGCCAAACAGGAAGGCGATGCCGATGACCAGTACCATGGCCCACCAGGCGTCGATTCGCGCATTGAGGTTGTCGATCACCGCATTGGGTGCGTCCCCGGCGCGGCGGCGCAGGATGCGGGCGATCAGGGTGGCGATGAGCAGTACGGCACCAATGCCGGCAAACAGCAGGAGTGTGTTGCGATCCATCTCAGATTTCCTCCGGGGCCAGGGCCAGCAGGGCGTTGCGTGCGCGTTCCAGGAAGGCGTGTTTGTCCTCGCCTTCCTGGCGCTGCAACGGCTCACCGAAACTCAGGGTGCACAGCAGTGGCAGCGGTAGCGCCCTGCCCTTGGGCATGACCCGGTTGAGATTGGCGATCCACACCGGCACCAATTCGACCTCCGTCCTGGCTTGGGCCAGGTGGAACAGGCCGCTCTTGAACGGCAGCAGCGGCTCGTCGCTGAGGTTGCGGGTGCCCTCGGGAAAGATGATCAGCGAGTCACCCTGCTCCAGGGCATCGAGCATGGCCTGCAGAGGATTGGCGTTGGGATCGCTACGGTCACGATCGACCAACACGCCGTTGAACACGTCGCGGATGAGGAAGCGGCGCAGTTCGCCCTTCATCCAGTAGTCGGAACCCGCTACCGGGCGGGTGCGGCGGCGCAGTTCCGGCGGCAGCGAGGCCCAGAGCAGGACGAAATCGCCGTGGCTGCTGTGGTTGGCGTAGTACAGGCGTTGTACCGGCTGGGCCGTACAGCCCAGCCAGAGGGCGCGTGCGCCGGTCAGCAGGCGGGCTGCCGAAGTGATGGCGAAAGCGGCGATGGAGGCAAGCATGGACAGAACTCCTTTTATCCAGCCGGAAAAAACCAGGGCGTGGTGGGTATGGTGAACAAGGCCCGTCGTAGCTGGGCACGTCGCGAGGCGGCTGCAGGGGCAGCCAGCGCAGGGCGCTGTGGTAGCGCCGCGGCTAGCTGCGGGTGCCTGAGTTGGCCGGTGTTGGGAGTGTCTGAGTGGCGCATGGGAATGTCCTTATTCCGGGGAGTGGCGCTAGGCCGCTTCTTTCAGGCCCTGGCGCACGCGGTTGAGCAGGGTCAGCAACAGCAACAGCAGCATCAGCGCCAACAGGCCGTTGATCCATGTCGCTGAGAGCAAGCCGCTGGCAACTCCGGCAGCCAGTACGCCGAAGGCAAAGGCTCGATCGCTTTTACCCATGGGGCCGTCATAACGTCGCGAGGCACCGACCATGGGGCCGAGCACGCCGGCGTACTCGCTGATCACCGCCAGCACCACGACCAGCACGACCAGCAGCGGCGATACGCCAGCCAGCAAGGCAAAAGGCAGATACAGGGCGCTGTCGGCGACCACGTCGCACAACTCGTTGAGATAGGCGCCGAGTTTTGACTGCTGGCCGAACTCGCGGGCGAGCATGCCGTCGATGGCGTTGAGCGCCATGCGCAGCAGCATCCACAACGGGATCAGGGCGAATAGCCAGGTGGTGGTGGGGAATAGCGCCAGCAGAGCGCCAAGCAGTACGGAAATAACGGCTGCGGCGAGGGTGACCTGATTGGCGGTGACGCCGCGCTCGTAAAGGTGTTGCACGGTGGGGCGCAGCAGGTTCTGGAAGGCGGGTTTGAGCTGGTAGATCGATGGCATGGTGCGAAAGTCCCTTTCACATGATGCGGGCTAGCTTAGCCCCTTTGCCGGTGCGCTGTGCCACGAAGTCTGTGCGCGATTGCGCAGAAAACTTATGCCCCGCGAAGAGTGCGGCTTGGTAAGTTAATTAAGCCTTTTGAATCATCAGTTTAAGCAGCTTGATATCATTTTAATGGCATTTCATGCACAGCTTGTCCACAGACAGTCAAGCGACGCTGGAGGCATTTTCGCGGCTGACTTGCGGGGCTTTTCCGCTGATTTGCTGCTGTGCTTGGCAAACCCAGTTGAAGGCACGTTCGTTAAGTTCGGCGATGGCGCGAGGCCCCTCGCCTTCGGCGTGCATGACCGGGCCGATGATGACCTGGATAGTGCCGGGGTATTTGGCCCAGCCTTGCTTGGGCCAGAACTCGCCGGCGTTGTGGGCAATCGGCAGCACCGGCAGGCCGGCGTTCACTGCCAATGCCGCACCGCCGCGGGAGAACTTGCCGATCTGGCCCGGCGGAATCCGGGTGCCTTCGGGGAAGATCAGCACCCAGGCGCCCTGCTTGATGCGCTCGTCGCCCTGCTTGGCCAGTTGCTTGAGTGCCGCCTTGGGGTTGCTGCGGTCAATGGCGATGGGTTTGAGCATGGCCATGGCCCAGCCGAAGAAGGGCACGTAGAGCAGTTCGCGCTTGACCACCTGCGACAGCGGCTCGAACAAGGCGGAAAGGAAGAAGGTTTCCCAGGTGCTCTGGTGCTTGGCCAGGATCACGCAGGGTTGCTGCGGAATATGCTCCAGGCCCTGCACTTCGTAGCGGATGCCGGCCACCACCTTGGCCAGCCAGGTCGCGCAGCGGCACCAGGCCTGGATCACGAGGCGGTAGCGGGCGCGAAACGGCAGAAAGGGCGCTATGAACACGCAGAGGATGCACCAGAAGAAGGCGCTCGATGACAGCAGCAGGTAGAAGAGGAAGGTTCTGATGGCCTGCACTGTCGTCATTGGGCTCGTATTCTCTAGCGAAGAAGCTGATCGGCGATCGCCGCCAGATCATCGAATATCAGGGTTGCCGCTGGCAACGGTTTGGCCAGCGTACGTTCGCCCTTGCCGGTTTTTACCAGCACGGGTTGGCAATGGACGGCCAGGGCGGCTTCCAGGTCACCCATGCTGTCGCCGACGAACCATACACCTGTCAGTTCCGTGGCGTAGTGCGCTGCGATCTGCTTGAGCATGCCTGGCTTTGGTTTGCGGCAGTCGCAGCCGTCGTTCGGGCCATGCGGGCAATGCACGATCAGGCCAACCTCGCCGCCCTGCTCCGCCACCAGTTGGCGCAGCCGCTGATGCATGGACTCCAGCGTGGCTGCATCGTAGTAGCCGCGCGCCAGGCCCGACTGGTTGGTGGCCACGGCCACGGTCCACCCAGCTTTGCTCAGCCGCGCGATGGCGGCGATGGAGCCCGGGATCGGGATCCATTCGTCGAGGGACTTGATGTAGGCGTCGGAGTCTTCATTGATGACGCCGTCGCGGTCGAGAATCAGCAGCTTCATTTGATCACCACGGCAACCGGGCGGCCTTGCGCCGCCCGGTTGGCCATCAGCCCAGCAGCGAGATATCGGCGACGCCGAGGAACAGGCCACGCAGTTGGTTGAGCAGCGCGTAGCGGTTGGCACGCACCGAGGCATCCTCGGCATTGACCAGCACCGCCTCGAAGAAGGCATCGACCGGTTCGCGCAGGGCGGCCAGGCGCTCCAGCGCTTCGCGGTAGCAGCGCGCGGCGGCCATCGGCTGCACGGCCTGGCTGGCCTGCTGGATGGCCGAGTACAGGCTGAACTCCGCCGGGTTGTCGAAGTAGTGGGCTTCAGCGCTGGCGGCGATCTGCCCCTCATACTTGCTCAACAGGTTGGACACGCGCTTGTTGGCAGCGGCCAGGGCAGCGGCTTCCGGCAGTTGGCGGAAGGCCTGCACGGCCTGTACGCGCTGGTCGAAGTCCAGCGGCGAAGCCGGGCTGAGGGCGCGCACAGCCTGATACACCGCGACATCCACGCCTTCGTCTTCATAACGCGCACGCAGGCGGTCGAAGATGAAGTCCAGCACCTGCGGCGCCAGGCCGGCGGCCTTGACCTTGTCGCCGTACAGGCCGATGGCGAAGCTCACCGCTTCGACCAGATCCAGATCCAGCTGCTTCTCGATCAGGATGCGCAGCACGCCCAGGGCCGCACGACGCAGGGCATAGGGGTCCTTGGATCCGGTCGGCAGCATGCCGATGCCGAAGATGCCGACCAGGGTGTCGAGCTTGTCGGCCACGGCCACGGCCGCGCCAGTCAGGGTGCTCGGCAGTTCGGCACCGGCACCGCGCGGCATGTACTGCTCGTTCAGCGCCAGGGCCACATCGTCGGCTTCGCCATCATGCTTGGCGTAGTAGTAGCCGGCGATGCCCTGCATCTCCGGGAACTCACCGACCATCTCGCTGGCCAGGTCGCACTTGGACAGGATGCCGGCGCGGGCTGCACGGCTGGCATCACCGCCGATGCGCTCGGCGATGAAGGCGGCGAGTTTGGATACGCGCTCGGCCTTGTTGAACACGCTACCCAGCTGGGCCTGGAACACCACGTTGGCCAGGCGCTCGTTACGCTGTTCCAGCGGCTGCTTCTTGTCCTGCTTGAAGAAGAACTCGGCGTCGGTCAGGCGCGGGCGCACGACTTTCTCGTTACCGGAAACGATCTGCGCAGGGTCCGTGGACTCGATGTTGGCCACGGTGATGAAGCGCGGCAGCAGCTTGCCGCCCGCGTCGACCAGGCAGAAATACTTCTGGTTGTCCTGCATGGTGGTGATCAGCGCTTCCTGCGGCACCTCGAGGAAACGCTCTTCGAACGAGCAGACCAGCGGCACCGGCCACTCGACCAGGGCGGTGACTTCATCGAGCAGCGCCGGCGGCACGATGGCGCTGCCCTGCTCCGCGGCAGCCAGTTCGGCGACGCGCTGGCTGATCAGCGTGCGGCGTTCGGCAAAATCGGCGACCACGAAGGCACCGCGCAGGTTCTCGGCGTAGTGTGCCGGGCTTTCGATCGCCACGTCGTAGTTGGCGTGGAAACGGTGGCCACGGGACAGGCGTCCGGCCTTCTGCGCAAGAATCTCGCAATCGACGACATGGTGGCCGTAGAGCATGACCAGCCACTGGGTTGGGCGCACGAACTCTTCCTTGCGCGCGGCCCAGCGCATGCGCTTGGGAATCGGCAGATCACCCAGCGAGGCCTCGACGATGCCGGGCAGCAGGCCGACTGCCGGCAGCCCTGCGATGTTTTGCTCGTACTTGAGTTTCGGGCCGCTGGTGTCGATCTGGCTCAACTCGACGCCGCACTTCTTGGCGAAGCCCAGCGCCGCCTGGGTCGGCTTGCCCTCGGCATCGAAGGCGGCCTGCACGGGCGGACCGTCGAGGCGCACGCTGCGGTCCGGCTGCTGCGCGGCGAGCTGTTCGACCAGCACGGCGAGGCGGCGCGGCGCGGCGTAATAGCGTGCCTTGGCATACTCCAGGCCGGCAGTCTTCAGGCCTTTCTCGACACCGGCCAGGAAGGCTTCGCCGAGGCTCTTCAGGGCCTTGGGTGGCAGCTCTTCGGTGCCCAGTTCGACCAGGAAATCATGTGCACTCATTCTGCAATCTCCAGCTTGGCCAGCACTTCGTCACGCAGTTCGGGGGTGGCCATCGGGAAGCCGAGCTTGGCGCGGGCCAGCAGGTAGCTCTGGGCGATGTTCCGCGCCAGGGTGCGCACGCGCAGGATGTACTGCTGGCGCGCGGTCACCGAGATGGCGCGGCGGGCGTCGAGCAGGTTGAAGCTGTGCGAGGCCTTGATCACCATTTCGTAGGCGGGCAGCGGCAGCTGCAGCTCCATCAGGCGGTTGGCCTCGGACTCGTAGAAGTCGAACAGGTCGAACAGCTTGTCGACGTTGGCGTGCTCGAAGTTGAAGGTGGACTGCTCCACTTCGTTCTGGTGGAACACGTCGCCGTAGGTGACCTTGCCGAACGGGCCGTCGGAATAGACCAGGTCATACACCGAGTCGACGCCCTGCAGGTACATGGCCAGGCGCTCCAGGCCGTAGGTGATTTCGCCGGTGACCGGGTAGCACTCGACGCCACCGACCTGCTGGAAATAGGTGAACTGGGTGACTTCCATGCCGTTTAGCCAGACTTCCCAGCCCAGGCCCCAGGCGCCGAGGGTCGGCGACTCCCAGTTGTCCTCGACGAAGCGGATGTCGTGGACGTTGGTGTCGACGCCGATGCGGCGCAGCGACTCCAGGTACAGGTCCTGGATGTTCTCCGGGTTCGGCTTGAGCACCACCTGGAACTGGTAGTAGTGCTGCAGGCGGTTGGGGTTCTCACCGTAGCGACCGTCGGCCGGGCGGCGCGAAGGCTGCACGTAGGCGGCGTTCCAGGTCTCCGGACCGATGGCGCGCAGGAAGGTGGCGGTGTGGAAGGTACCGGCACCCATCTCCATGTCGTAGGGTTGCAGGATCACGCAGCCTTGCTCGGCCCAATAGCTTTGCAGGGCGAGGATCAGGCCTTGGAAGGTGCTCACGTCGGGCGTTGTCTGGCTCACGAATTCCACCGGTGTCGAGGCGTTTGCATAAAGCCGGGCAGTATACCCGATCATCCCGGCCTGCGAGGCTGCGCCCTGGCCAGTGGTTTCGCACTTTATAGCTGTATTTGCATACAGTATTTATTGGCTATAGTTCTGCTTCCCATCCACCGACTGGTGCACGCCCATGACCCGCTGCTTCTGGTGCAACGACGACCCGTTGTACATCGCCTATCACGACGAGGAATGGGGCGTGCCCTCGCGCGATGCGCAGCACCTGTTCGAGATGCTGCTGCTGGAGGGGGCCCAGGCGGGATTGTCGTGGATCACCGTGCTGAAGAAGCGTGAGCGTTACCGCCAGGTACTGTTCGGCTTCGACGCCGAGCGTCTGGCGCGCATGACCGACGCTGAAATCGAAGAGCGCATGCAGGACCCCGGTATCATCCGCAACCGCCTCAAGCTGCAGGCGGCGCGCAAGAACGCCCAGGCCTGGCTCAGGCTGGAGGACCCGGTCGAGTTTCTCTGGTCATTTGTCGGTGGCGTGCCGAAGATCAATCACTTCAGCGCTCGCAGCGATGTGCCGGCGGTGACGCCCGAGGCCGAGGCGATGAGCAAGGCCCTGAAGAAGCGCGGCTTCACCTTCGTCGGGTCGACCATCTGCTACGCCTATATGCAGGCCACCGGCATGGTCATGGATCACACGACCGATTGTGATCGCCACGCGCAGTTGAGCTGACGGCTTTCGTCGCTCACTACCTGCAGCGCGCCCGGGCAGCCGTTACAATGCCCGCCCCTTCATGCTCGGAGTTCCCAGGTGGAAAAGCTCAAAGGCGCCCTGGTGGTCGGTTTCCTTCGTCTGTTTGCCCTGCTGCCCTGGCGTGCGGTGCAGGCGGTGGGCAATGCCATTGGCTGGCTGATGTGGAAGCTGCCCAACGGCTCGCGCGAGGTCGTGCGCACCAACCTGAACAAATGCTTTCCCGAGCTGAACGAGGCTGAGCTGGATCAGCTGGTCGGCCAGAGCCTCAAGGACATCGGCAAGACCCTGACCGAAAGCGCCTGCGCCTGGATCTGGCCGGCGCACAAGTCGCTCAAGCTGATCCGCGAAGTCGAAGGTCTGGAGGTGCTGCAGCAGGCGCTGGCCAGCGGCAAGGGCGTGGTCGGCATCACCAGCCATCTGGGCAACTGGGAAGTGCTCAATCACTTCTATTGCAACCAGTGCAAACCGATCATTTTCTACCGTCCACCCAAGCTCAAGGCGGTGGACGAGTTGCTGCAGAAGCAGCGCGTACAGATGGGCAATCGCGTGGCGCCATCGACCAAGGAAGGCATCCTCAGCGTCATCAAGGAAGTGCGCAAGGGTGGCGCCGTGGGTATTCCGGCGGACCCCGAACCGAGCCGCAGCAGTGGGGTTTTCGTGCCCTTTCTCGGCACCACGGCGCTGACCAGCAAGTTCGTGCCGGGCATGCTCGCCGGCGGCAAGGCGGTGGGCGTGTTCCTGCACGCGCTGCGCCTGGCCGATGGCAGCGGCTACAAGGTGATCCTCGAAGCAGCGCCCGAAGGTATGTACAGCGACAACGTCGAAGAGGGCGTGGCAGCGATGAGCGAAGTGGTGTCCCGCTACGTGCGCACCTATCCCAGCCAGTACATGTGGAGCATGAAACGCTTCAAGAAGCGGCCTGATGGCGAGCAGAAGTGGTATTGATGCCGAGGCCGATAGCCATTAACGTCTGAGCACTCTCGCCACTGATCAGGGAATGGCATGGACAACAAGCGCGAACACGTGCGTACGACGCTCAAGGTTCAGCTGCGCATCGATCATCCGGTACATGGCCAGATGCTGGTCACCACCCGCGATATCTCCGACAGCGGGGTGTTTGTGGTGGTCGATGAGGCTCAGCGTCTGCTGCAGATCGGTGAAGTGGTCAGCGGTCAGGTACAGGGCCTGCCGATCGAGGCCCCGGTGGTGCAGATGGAGGTGGTGCGTTTCGAGCCCAGCGGAGTCGCCCTGGCTTTCAAGCGCGATTGACTAGCGCTCCCCTTCTTCCTGTGCGACGGCCTTCTCCAGGCGGCGCAAAAACACCGTCATTTCCTTTTCGGTCTGCTTGTCGCCGCGTTTGCGCGCGACCTCCAGGCCGTTGTGCCAAGCCTGGCGCGCTTCCTCCAGCATGCCCTGGCGCTGGCAGGCCTGACCCAGCAGCTTCCACGCCGCCGAATAGTTGGGATCGAAGCCCAGGCACTTCTGCAGGTGCTCCGCTGCCGCCTCGGGCTGATCGGCATCCAGGTAGCTCTTGCCCAGGCCGAAGCGCAGCAGGGCGTTGTCCACGCCCCTGGCCAGCAGTTTTTCCAGCGAGTCCGGCGTCGTCATGGCATCAGGCCTCGGCAGCGCTAGAAGAAGGTCAGGCCGACCTGGAACAGGCGCTCCACGTCGCGGATGTACTTCTTGTCGACGAGGAACAGGATCACGTGGTCGCCGGACTCGATGATGGTGTCGTCGTGGGCGATCAGCACTTCCTCGTCGCGGATCACCGCGCCGATGGTGGTGCCCGGTGGCAGGGCGATGTCCTCGATCATCCGGCCGATCACTTTGCTCGACTTGGCGTCGCCGTGGGCGATGGCCTCGATGGCTTCTGCCGCACCGCGGCGCAGACTATGCACGCTCTCGATGTCGCCGCGGCGCACGTGGGTCAGCAGGGTGCCGATGGTGGCCAGCTGCGGGCTGATGGCGATGTCGATGTCGCCGCCCTGGACCAGATCGACGTAGGCCGGGTTGTTGATGATGGTCATCACCTTGCGCGCGCCCAGGCGCTTGGCCAGTAGCGAGGACATGATGTTGGCCTCGTCGTCGTTGGTCAGGGCCAGGAAGATGTCAGCGTCGTTGATGTTCTCTTCCACCAGCAGGTCCCGGTCCGAGGCGCTGCCCTGGAGCACCACGGAGCTTTCCAGGTTTTCCGAAAGGTAGCGGCAGCGCGCCGGGTTCATCTCGATGATCTTCACCTGGTAGCGGCTCTCGATGGCCTCGGCCAGGCGTTCGCCGATATGCCCGCCACCGGCGATAACAATGCGCTTGTAGCTGTCTTCCAGGCGGCGCATTTCGCTCATCACCGCACGGATGTGCGCTTTGGCGGCGATGAAGAACACTTCGTCGTCGGCTTCGATCACTGTGTCGCCCTTGGGCATGATCGGCCGGTTGCGGCGGAAGATCGCCGCGACCCGGGTGTCGACATTGGGCATGTGTTCGCGCAGCTGCTTGAGTTGCTGGCCGACCAGCGGGCCGCCGTAGTAGGCACGCACCGCCACCAGCTGGGCTTTGCCCTCGGCGAAATCGATCACCTGCAGCGAGCCGGGAATTTCGATCAGGCGCTTGATGTAGTTGGTCACCACCTGTTCGGGGCTGATCAGCACATCGACCGGGATGGCTTCGTTGTCGAACAGGCCGGTGCGGGTCAGGTAGGCCGCCTCGCGTACCCGGGCGATCTTGGTCGGCGTGTGGAACAGGGTGTAGGCGACCTGACAGGCGATCATGTTGACTTCATCGCTGTTGGTCACCGCGACCAGCATGTCGGCGTCGTCGGCACCGGCCTGGCGCAGCACGGTGGGAAACGAGCCGCGGCCGACCACGGTGCGGATATCCAGGCGGTCGCCAAGGTCACGCAGGCGGTCGCCGTCGGTGTCGACCACGGTGATGTCGTTGGCCTCGCCGGCGAGGTGTTCGGCCAGGGTTCCGCCGACCTGGCCGGCGCCGAGAATGATGATCTTCATCGGGTTCCTTCCTCAGCCGCGAGGAGTCGCGGCGATCTTTATCAGCTTGGCATAGTAGAAGCCGTCGTGGCCGTCTACCTGTGGCAACAATTGGCGGCCATGGGCCGGTTTCAGGCCGAAGGGGCCGGCGATATCCAGTTCACGTGCGCCCTGTGTGCGGGCGAGGAAGGCGGCGATGTTGTCCGAGTTCTCCTGCGGCAGCACCGAGCAGGTGGCGTAGAGCAGCACACCGCCGACCTCCAGGGTTGGCCACAGGGCGTCCAGCAGTTCGCCCTGCAGTTGGGCCAGGGCGCTGATGTCGTCGGCCTGACGGGTCAGCTTGATGTCCGGGTGGCGACGGATCACGCCTGTGGCCGAGCAGGGCGCATCGAGCAGAATGCGCTGGAACGGCTTGCCATCCCACCAGACCTTGGTCGCACGGCCGTCGGCGGCGATCAGGGTGGCTTTGAGCTGCAGGCGGTCAAGGTTTTCCTGTACGCGGGCCAGGCGCCCGGGTTCCAGGTCGAGGGCGATCACTTCGGCGAGATCGGGTTGCGTCTCCAGCAGGTGACAGGTCTTGCCGCCCGGCGCGGCACAGGCGTCCAGCACCCGCTGACCGGGCGCCAGGTCGAGCAGGTCGGCGGCCAGCTGGGCCGCCTCGTCCTGCACGCTGACGCGGCCTTCGGCGAAGCCGGGCAGGGTCTTTACATCGCAGGGTGCGAGCAGGCGGATACCGTCGCGGCTGTAGCTGCAGGCTTCGGCGTCGATGCCGGCGCTACGCAGCTCGGCGAGATAGTCATCGCGGCTGCCATGACGGCGGTTGACCCGCAGCAGCAGTGGCGGATGTTCATTGTTGGCCGCGCAGATCGCATGCCACTGCTCCGGCCAGTCGGCCTTCAGGCGCTTTTGCAGCCAGCGTGGGTGGGCGGTATGCAGCACCGGGTCACGCTCCAGTTCGGCGAAGATGGCTGCATGCTCACGCTGGGCATTGCGCAGCACGGCATTGAGCAGGCCCTTGAGCGAACTCTTCTTCAGCTTGTCGACGCAGGCGACCGTCTCGCCAATCGCGGCATGGGCGGGGATGCGCGTGTGCAGCAGCTGGTACAGGCCGATCAGCAGCAGCGCTTCGACATCGCGGTCGGCGGCCTTGAACGGCTTCTGCAGCAGCTTGTCGGCGAGCAATTGCAGGCGCGGCTGCCAGCGCGCGGTGCCGAAGGCCAGGTCCTGGGCCAGGCTGCGGTCACGCGGCTCGACCTTGTCCAGCAGCGGCGGCAAGCTGCTGCCCAGCGAGGCCTTACCATTGAGCACGGCGGCCAGGGCGCGGGCGGCGGCCAGGCGTGGGTTCATTGACCGAGCACCAGGTCTGGGGCGAACTGCTCGCGGCGGCTGTTGTACAGGTCGGTGAAACTCAGCGGCTTGCCCCCCGGCAGCTGCAGACGAGTCAGGCGCAGGGCGCCCTGGCCACAGGCGACGGTGAGGCCAGTCTTGTCGGCGGCGAGTATGGTGCCGGGTTGGCCACTGCCCTCGCCCAGCTGGGCGGCGTGGACCTTCAGCGCGTCGCCATTCAGCGTGCTGTGGCAGATCGGCCAGGGGTTGAAGGCGCGGATCAGGCGCTCCAGCTCGACGGCCGGGCGGCTCCAGTCCAGACGTGCCTCATCTTTGTTCAGCTTGTGCGCGTAGGTGGCCAGGCTGTCGTCCTGTACTTCGCCCTGCAGGGCGCCTGCGGCCAGCTTGGCCACGGCCTCGACCACGGCGGCCGAGCCCAGTGTGGCGAGGCGGTCATGCAGGCTGCCGCCGGTGTCTTCGGCGGTGATGGTAGTACTGACCTTGAGCAGCATCGGTCCGGTATCCAGACCCGCTTCCATCTGCATCACGGTGACGCCGCTGCTGGCGTCACCCGCTTCGATCGCGCGCTGGATCGGCGCCGCGCCGCGCCAGCGTGGTAGCAGCGAGGCGTGGCTGTTGATGCAGCCCAGGCGCGGGGTATCAAGCACCACCTGAGGCAGGATCAGGCCGTAGGCCACCACCACCATCAAGTCGGGCTGCAGGGTGGCCAGCTCGGCCTGGGCGATGGGGTCGCGCAGGGTCTGCGGCTGATACACCGGCAGGCCATGCTGCAGGGCCAGCTGCTTGACCGGGCTTGGCATCAGCTTTTGCCCGCGTCCGGCTGGACGGTCGGGCTGGGTGTAAACAGCTACCACCTGACGGCCGGCATCAAGCAGGGCCTGCAGGTGCTGGGCGGCGAATTCCGGGGTGCCGGCAAAGATGATACGCATGGTTTTCTCACTGCAAACAAAAAGGCTTGCCGGAGCAAGCCTTTGGAAGATCGGGGTCAAGCTTGCTGGCGGTGCTGTTTTTCCAGCTTCTTCTTGATCCGGTCGCGTTTGAGGCTGGACAGGTAGTCGACGAACAGCTTGCCGTTGAGGTGATCGCACTCGTGCTGGATGCACACGGCGAGCAGGCCCTCGGCGATCAGCTCATAGGGTGTGCCGTCGCGCTCCTGGGCCTTGATTCGCACCTTTTGCGGACGGTCTACATTCTCATAGAAGCCGGGTACCGACAGGCAGCCTTCCTGGTACTGATCCATCTGCTCGGTCAGCGACTCGAACTCGGGGTTGATGAATACCCGCGGCTCGGACTGATCTTCGGACAGATCCATGACCACCACGCGCTTGTGGACGTTGACCTGGGTCGCCGCCAGGCCGATGCCTGGAGCGGCGTACATGGTCTCGAACATGTCGTCGATCAGCTTCGAGAGTGCCTGGTCAAAAACGGTCACCGGTTTGGCGATCGTCCGCAGACGCGGATCGGGGAATTCGAGGATGTTTAGAATCGCCATGGCTGTTTGTGATGCACTTGTGGAATAAAGTAAAAAACCGCTGCTAAGATGATGAGCAGCTTTGAAAAACGGCTCGAAAGCCGCTACTTCTGCGGCATACAGGCGCTGGCCACATAATAAAGGGATTCACCGCATGAGGAAATCACTACTCGCCCTGCTGCTGGTCGCCGCTGGCGGCCTGAGCCTGTCCGGCACTGCCCTGGCAGACGTTCAGCTCAAGCAAGGTCACCCGGAGCGCTACACGGTCGTCAAGGGCGATACCCTGTGGGACATCTCCGGCAAGTTCCTC
This sequence comes from Pseudomonas sp. zbq_18, assembly GCF_043102245.1. NCBI lineage: Bacteria > Pseudomonadati > Pseudomonadota > Gammaproteobacteria > Pseudomonadales > Pseudomonadaceae > Pseudomonas > Pseudomonas sp. zbq_18. The sequence goes on from NZ_JBICIT010000022.1 coordinate 319,160, forward strand.
AGCCAACCCTGGAAGTGGCCGGAACTCTGGCACGCCAACCCGCAGATCGAGAATCCTCATCTGATCTACCCGGGCGATACCCTGAGCCTGGTCTACATCGATGGCCAGCCGCGCCTGATGCTCAACCGCGGTGCTTCGCGTGGCACCATCAAACTCTCGCCGCAAGTACGCAGCACGCCGATGGCCGAAGCCATTCCGACCATTCCCCTGGAGGCCATCAACAGCTTCCTGCTGAGCAACCGGATTGTCGATACGGCGGAGGACTTCCTGGATAAGCCCTACGTCGTCGCCGGTGACCAGGAAAGTGTCATCAGTGGTGCGGGCAGCCGGATCTTCGCCCGTGGCGCATTCGATGACGCCCAGGCCGTCTACGGCATTTTCCGCCAGGGCAAGACTTACACTGACCCTGAGACCAAGGAACTCCTCGGGATCAACGCCGACGATATCGGCAGCGGCGAGCTGGTGGCCGAGGAAGGCGACATCGCGACCCTGCACCTGACCCGCACCACCCAGGAAGTCCGTCCGGGTGACCGCCTGTTCCCCACCGAAGAACGCGCCGTCAACTCCACGTTCATGCCGAGCGAGCCGGCGACCGATGTCGATGGCGTCATCCTCGACGTGCCGCGCGGTGTGAATCGCATCGGTCAGTTCGACGTGGTGACCATCAACAAGGGCAAGATCGATGGCCTGTCCGAGGGTAACGTGCTGGCTGTCTACAAGACTGGCGAGACCGTGCGTGATCGTGTCACCGGCGACTCGGTGAAGATCCCCGACCAGCGCTCCGGTCTGTTGATGGTGTTCCGCGCCTACGAGAAGCTCAGCTATGGTCTGGTGCTCTACGCCACTCGCGACCTGGCCTTGATGGACAAGGTGAAGAACCCGTAATACCCAAACCCCCGCCCCGTGCGGGGGTTTGTTTTTCTGCGTTGACGATCAGGGACGATCGACATGACGAGCTGCATTTCTCCTGCGGAACTGGAGGCGCGTCTGCGCCTGCACAGCCTGCCCGAACTGGGGCCGAAGCGTTTTCAGCGTTTGCTCGAGGCCTTTGGTTCGGCCTGTTCCGCCATCAGTGCCCCGGCCGCTGCCTGGCGTTCGCTGGGGCTTCCGGCGGCCTGTGCCGAGGCGCGGCGCAGTGCCGAGGTGCGTGAACGTGCCGCCTCGGCACTCCGCTGGCTGGAGCAGCCTGGCCAATCCGTGCTGATGTGGGACGACCCGCTGTACCCTGGGCTGCTGGCCGAGCTGAACGATGCTCCGCCGCTGCTGTTCGTGGCGGGTGATGCCAGTCTGCTCGAACGCCCGCAATTGGCCATGGTGGGCAGCCGGCGGGCGTCGAGGCCTGGGCTGGATACGGCCAATGCCTTTGCCCGCAGCCTGGCCGGCGGTGGTTTCGTGATTACCAGCGGCCTGGCGCTGGGTATCGACGGAGCAGCCCACGGCGGGGCATTGGCCGCGGGTGGGGGCACAGTGGCTGTGCTGGGAACGGGGTTGCAGCACATCTATCCGCAACGCCATCTCGCGCTGGCGGCGCGCATTGTCGAACAGGGTGGCGCACTGGTCTCCGAGCTGCCGCTGGACAGTCCCCCGCAGGCCAGCAACTTTCCACGGCGCAACCGCATCATCAGTGGCCTTTCACTCGGCGTACTGGTCGTCGAGGCCAGCCCGTCCAGTGGTTCGCTGATCACCGCCCGCCTGGCGGTCGAGCAAGGCCGCGAGGTGTATGCCATCCCCGGCTCCATTCACCATCCCGGCGCGCGCGGCTGCCATCAGCTGATTCGTGAAGGTGCCACGCTGGTGGAAAGCGTCGACGACATCCTGCAGGCCCTGCGCGGCTGGCAACAGGTGCCGCCGAGTACCGTCAGTGTGCCGAGCAACGACCATCCGTTGCTGCAGCAGCTTCGTGCAGCCCCGCAGACCAGCGAGAGCCTGGCCCAGGCCTGTGGCCTGGAACTCGGCGCGACGCTGGTGGCGTTGACCGAGTTGGAGCTGGAAGGCCTGGTGGCCTGCGAGGGTGGACGTTGGGTACCCCGGGTTGTCTGAGCTGGCTACACTCGCAGCCAGTCATCGCGTATGGGTGCGAGCATGTACAGCAGTTGGCAGGTACAGCGGGTAGCACGGGTGGTGCGTCAGGGCGGGGTGATCGCCTATCCGACCGAGGCAGTCTGGGGCCTGGGCTGCGACCCCTGGAACGAGGTCGCGGTGGATCGTCTGCTGGCGCTCAAGGATCGGCCCATGCACAAGGGGCTGATCCTGGTGGCCGACAATATCGAGCAGTTCGATTTTCTTCTCGACGACCTGCCCGAGCGCTGGCTCGACCGCCTGGCCAGCACCTGGCCCGGACCCACTACCTGGTTGGTGCCACACCAGAACCGTTTGCCCGAGTGGATCACCGGCATGCACGACAGCGTAGCCCTGCGCGTCAGCGATCACCCGCTGGTGCGCGAGCTGTGTGCCCTCACCGGCCCGCTGGTGTCCACCTCGGCCAACCCGGCCGGCCGCCCTTCCGCGCGCTCGCGTCTGCGCGTCGAGCAGTACTTCCATGCTCAGCTCGACGCCGTGCTCGGCGGTGCTCTGGGTGGGCGACGCAACCCCAGCCTGATCCGCGACCTGCGTACGGGCGATGTGATTCGCCCATCGTAGGTTGAGGAGCGGAGGTCGAGCGCAGCGAAGCCCAGCAGGCGAGCGAATTGGCGAAATAGCCGCCCTGGGGTTCGCTCGTTGGGCTTCGGCGTTACGCGCCTCAACCCAACCTATGGCAACAGAATGGTCGAACCTGTGGTCTGCCGTCCGGCCAGGGCGATCTGCGCCTGGGCGGCCTCTGCCAGCGGGTAGCGCTGGCCGATCTCGACCTGGATCTGGCCGCTCTCGACCAGGGCGAACAGTTCGTCGGCCATGGCCTGCAGTTTCTCGGCGCTGTTGGCGTAGGCGAACAGGGTGGGCCGGGTCACATAGATCGCGCCCTTCTGCGCCAGGATGCCGAGGTTGACCCCGGTCACTGCGCCCGAGGCGTTGCCGAAGCTGACCAGCAGGCCACGCGGCGCCACGCAGTCCAGCGAGCGCTCCCAGGTGTCCTTGCCCACCGAGTCATAGACCACCGGGCACTTGGCCCCGTCGGTCAGCTCCAGCACGCGCTGCACCACATCTTCGTGGCTGTAGTCGATGGTCGCCCAGGCGCCATTGGCCTTGGCCAACGCGGCTTTTTCCGGCGACGACACGGTGCCGATCAGCTTCACGCCGAGGGCCTTGGCCCACTGGCAGGCGAACAGGCCGACGCCGCCGGCGGCGGCGTGCCAGAGAATGGTTTGCCCGGCCTGCACCGCGTAGGTCTGGCGCAGCAGGTACTGCACGGTGAGGCCCTTGAGCATCATCGCGGCCGCCTGTTCGAAGCTGATCGAGTCCGGCAGCTTGACCAGGTGCTGCGCGGGGAGCACATGCACCTCGCTGCAGGCGCCCAGCGGGCCGGTGGCGTAGGCCACACGGTCGCCGACCTTGAGCTGGCTCACCGCACTGCCCACCGCCTCGACCTCGCCGGCGGCCTCGGTGCCCAGGCCGGACGGCAGTGCCGGCGGCTGATAGAGGCCACTGCGATAGTAGGTGTCGATGAAGTTCAGGCCGATGGCGCGGTTGCGTACCCGCACTTCCTGCGGGCCCGGCTCGGCGGGCGTGAAGTCGGTGTATTCGAGCACTTCCGGTCCGCCGTGCTGGCTGATCTGGATTCGCTTGGCCATGTCTCGTGCTCCTCGGCAAAACGCCCATACAACGCCGCGGACTGACCGCCGTCAAGCCAGCAGCGGATGCGACGATGGTATGCTTGCGCCCTCTTCTGCCCAGCCCGGACCCATGCCGTGAGTGAACGTACCCAGGCCGTGAAGGCCTATCTGCTCAATCTGCAGGATCGCATCTGCGCCGCCCTCGAAGCCGAGGACGGCGGCGCCCGCTTCTTCGAAGACAGCTGGGAGCGCCCTGCCGGCGGTGGCGGCCGCACCCGGGTGATCGAGAACGGCGCGCTGATCGAGAAAGGCGGGGTCAACTTCTCCCATGTGTTCGGCGACAGCCTGCCGCCGTCGGCCAGTGCCCATCGCCCCGAGCTGGCCGGGCGCGGCTTCGAGGCCATGGGCGTGTCGCTGGTGATCCACCCGGAAAACCCGCACGTACCCACCTCGCACGCCAACGTACGTTTCTTCAGCGCCGAGAAAGAAGGCGAGGACCCCGTGTGGTGGTTCGGCGGCGGTTTCGACCTCACCCCCTACTACGCCAACGAGGAAGACTGCGTGCACTGGCACCAGGTCGCCTTCGATGCCTGTGCGCCGTTCGGTGCCGAGGTCTACCCGAAGTTCAAGGCCTGGTGTGATCGCTACTTCCACCTCAAGCACCGTGGCGAGCCGCGCGGCATCGGCGGGCTGTTCTTCGACGACCTGAATGAGTGGGACTTCGACACCAGCTTTGCCTTCCTGCGCGCCATCGGTGATGCCTATATCCAGGCCTACCTGCCGATCATTCAGCGGCGCAAGGCCACGCCGTTCACCGAACAGCAGCGCGAGTTCCAGGCCTTCCGCCGGGGCCGCTACGTCGAGTTCAACCTGGTGTTCGACCGCGGCACCCTGTTCGGCCTGCAGTCCGGCGGGCGCACCGAGTCCATCCTCATGTCGCTGCCGCCGCACGTGCGTTGGGGCTATGACTGGAAGCCCGCGCCGGGTAGCGAGGAAGCGCGCCTGACCGAGTACTTCCTGACCGACCGCGACTGGCTGGCCGGCGCGTAGATCTGCTGCGTAGGGCGGGTGAAACCCGCGTCTTGCATCGCGGGTTTCACCCGCCCTACTTCGACATAAGGATTTTCCATGGACCGCTACGGCGTATTCGGCAACCCCATCGGCCACAGCAAGTCGCCGCTGATCCACCGCCTGTTTGCCGCACAGACCGGCCAGGACCTGTCCTACGAGGCTCTGCTGGCGCCGCTGGACGACTTCCCCGGCTTTGCCCGCGCCTTCTTCGCCGAGGGTCGCGGCGGCAACGTCACTGTGCCGTTCAAGGAGCAGGCCTATCGCCTGGCCGACGAGCTGAGCGAGCGCGCCCGCCGCGCCGGCGCGGTGAATACCCTGCAGAAGCTCGACGATGGACGCCTGCTCGGCGACAACACCGACGGCGCCGGCCTGGTTCGTGACCTGACGGTGAATGCCGGGCTCGACCTGGCGGGCAAACACATCCTCCTGCTCGGTGCCGGTGGTGCCGTGCGCGGCGTGCTGGAGCCGCTGCTGGCCGAACGACCACAGAGCCTGACCATCGCCAATCGTACGGTGGAGAAGGCCGAACAGCTGGCTCACGAGTTCGCCGACCTCGGCCCGGTAGCCGCCAGTGGCTTCGACTGGATCAGCGCGCCGGTCGACCTGATCATCAACGGCACCTCGGCCTCGCTGGCCGGTGAGCTGCCACCGCTCGACCCGAGCCTGATCCGGCCCGGCCACACGGTCTGCTACGACATGATGTACGGCAAGGCGCCGACTGCGTTCAACCGCTGGGCCGCCGAGCATGGCGCGGCGCGTTGCCTCGACGGCCTGGGCATGCTGGTCGAGCAGGCTGCCGAAGCCTTCTGCGTCTGGCGTGGCGTGCGCCCGGACAGCGCGCCGGTACTGGCCGAGCTGCGTGCACAGCTGAGCTGACATGCCCTACCTGCTGGTCGTCACCGCGCTCTGGGCCTTTTCCTTCAGTCTGATCGGCGAGTACCTGGCCGGGCGGGTCGACAGTGACTTCGCCGTGCTGGTGCGGGTACTGATTGCCGCCCTGGTGTTCCTCCCCTTCACCCTCTGGCGCGGCCTGCCGCGACGGATGCTGGCCGGCTTCTGGCTGGCCGGGGCGCTGCAGTTCGGCATCACCTACCTGTGCCTGTACCGCAGCTTTCAGGTGCTCACGGTGCCCGAGGTGCTGCTGTTCACCGTGCTCACGCCGATCTACGTGACGCTGCTCGATGATGCCCTGGCTCGCCGCTTCAGCCCCTGGGCGCTGCTCGCCGCGCTGGTGGCGGTGGGCGGCGGGGTGATCATCCGTTTCGACAAGCTGGAAGGCGATTACCTGCTCGGCTTCATTCTGCTGCAGATCGCCAACGCCACCTTCGCCGCCGGCCAGGTGCTGTGCCGCCGGCTGCTGTTGCACTACCAGCCGACGCAGCCGCTGCACCGTTTCTTCGGCCATTTCTTCCTCGGCGCGCTGGTGCTGGTGTTGCCCTCCTTCCTGCTGTTCGGCAACCCTGACAAGCTGCCGCAAACCACCGTGCAGTGGGGCGTGCTGGTCTGGATGGGCTTGTTCGCCACGGCGCTGGGCCTGTACTGGTGGGTCAAGGGCAGCACGCGGGTGGACGCCGGCACCCTGGCGATCATGAACGAGCTGCACGTGCCGGCCGGCCTGCTGGTCAACCTGCTGATCTGGAACCGTGACTTCGACCTGCCGCGTCTGGCCGCTGGTGCCGCGGTCATCCTCCTGGCCATGGGCCTGTTGCGCCTGGGCCGCCGTAGCGCGCCCGCGCTCGCCTGAGGCGCAGCGCACACTTATACTCACGCCATTCGCCAGCAGGGATCGCCAGGCATCACTCGACCGTGCGGATCCCGACCGTGAAAAAAATGCTTTCCTTCGCCGGCCTGTTGCTGGCCTGCCTGACCCTCACCGCCCCCGTCACCCAGGCGGCGCCACAGACCCAGGAACTGGCCTCCGGCAGCGCCCTGCTGGTTGATCTCAACAACAACCAGGTCCTCTACTCCAGCAACCCCGACCTGCAGGTGCCGATCGCTTCGGTGACCAAGCTGATGACCGCCATGGTGGTGCTGGACGCCAAGCAGCCGCTGGATCAGCAGCTGCCCATCGTCATCAAGGACGTCCACGAGATGCGTGGTGTGTATTCGCGCGTACGCATCGGTAGCCAACTGAGCCGCCGCGACATGCTGCTGCTGACCCTGATGAGTTCCGAAAACCGCGCCGCCGCCAGCCTGGCCCACCACTACCCGGGCGGCGTGCCGGCCTTTGTCGCGGCGATGAACGCCAAGGCCCGCGCCCTGGGCATGAACCACACCCGCTACCGCGAGCCCACAGGCCTGTCGGAAGGCAACGTGTCTACCGCCAATGACCTGGTCAAGCTGATCAAGGCCGCCGGCCAGTTTCCGCTGATCGGCCAGTACAGCAGCACCCGCGAGCACGTCCAGCAGTTCAGCAAGCCGCGCTACAGCCTGGGCTTTCGCAACACCAACAGCCTGGTGCACAAGGCCAACTGGAGCATCCAGCTGACCAAGACCGGCTTCACCAACGCCGCCGGTCACTGCCTGGTGATGCGTACGCAGATGGCCGGCAAGCCGGTGGCCTTCGTGGTCCTGGATGCTTTCGGCAAATACACCCACATGGCTGACGCCAATCGCCTGAAGAAGTGGCTGGAAACCGGCCAGGTGAGCCAGGTGGCGCCGGCGGCGCTGGCCTACAAGAAGCAGAAACAGGCTGAGCGCGCACGCACCATGCAAGCCGCGCAGTAAGGTCGGCAGACAGCAAAAAGCCCAGCACGAAGCTGGGCTTTTTTGTGCTCACCGTCCTGTCGGGGGCAGTGCTGTGCAGAGGTGTCTGGTGCCTCGCCAGCAACCCCAATAGTCCATCGAAGGCGGGGCAATTCGGGTTGGGTTTTTATATCTCAGCCACACACACCTTGTTTCGTCCCGAATGTTTCGCCGCGTAGAGCGCCTTGTCGGCAGCATCGATCAGCGCAGTGCCTTCCAGCTCGGCACATGACGCTACGCCCGCACTCAGGCTGACACTGAAATCCCCCACTTCACTGGAAAACGCTATTCCGGAGAATTGCTGGCGAATTTCGTCCAGTATCTGTACGGCTTGAGCGGCACTGCACTCGGGCAGTACTGCGAGGAATTCTTCGCCGCCGTAACGGCCAATGCCGTCGACTCTGCGCAGCCGCTGCCTGAGCAGGTTGGCCAGTGCCCGAATGACGTTATCGCCCACCGCATGGCCGTATGAGTCGTTGACCTTCTTGAAATGGTCGATGTCCAGCATGACCACACTTGCGGGCTTGCCTGTGCGCAAGGCTCGTTCTTGCTCGACGGCAACCTGCTCCTTGATGTCCGCGTGCTTCAGCAGCCCCGTCAGACTATCCCGTGACAATGCATTGCTCAGCAGCCTTGCTCTCTGGGCTCGAGCAAACACCGTGGTGATCAGGCTTTTGTCGGATATCGGCTTAGTGATGAAATCATCACCGGCCTTGAGCAGGGCATTCATCTGCAGGCCGATATCGGTCTCGGCCGACAGATAGATGATCGGCATTCTGATCCAGTCGTCGTGGAAGCGAATCATCTGCGCCAGCTCAGTTCCCGAGCAGCCCGGCATATTCACATCCAGCAGCAGCACCTCTGGGCTGAACTGAGCAATGGCTTCGAACAACCGGCTCGGCTCACTGACCACCTCCGCCAGCATGTTGGCGCTGCCCAACACCAGTCGGTAATGACTGGCCAGCTCATAGTCATCATCCACGATCAATACGCGGTATGGCGTTCCGCCCTGCTGTGCGAAACATTGCTCAAGGCGACTCTCCAGCTTGGCCACATCAACCGGTTTGCTGAAAAAGCCGACGGCCCCCAGGCGTGCCGCCTGTAGCTGGGTAGCGAAGTCATCCTGCGTCGTCAGTACCAGCAGCGGAGGCACTTGCGGGAGATGAGCCAGCAGTGAAGCCGCATATTCCAGGCCGCTCTGGCGATCATTACCAAGATTGACATCGACAATCAGTGCGTCCGGGCTCTGCTGAGCTATCGCCTCATCCAGTTGGCGAGTGCAGGTGAAGTGGCGGGCTTGGTAACCGAAGGTCGAGAGCGTGCGCCGGATGCTCTCGCCTACATTTTCCTCATCCTCGAGTATGTAGATGAGGCGGGGGGCCTCCTGAGAGGCGCTATTGCGCGGCTGCGCGACAGCGGCCGGGGCTGGCGTCGCCATGGCAGAGAGATCTGAAGTGCCTGCCAGTTTCTGGAGCTGATCGATAAAACTGTCAATCCCCTTGCGCTGCAGCTCCAGGCTGCTGAGCCATTGCTGCGACTGCTGTTCCAGTAACCGAGCCTGATGCCCCAGGTCCTTGAAACCAAAGGTCCCGGCACTGCCAGCCAGCTTGTGCAGCTGTTCGCGCAGATCCTGCAAGTACGCAATCTGCTCCGTGGGATCGGTGGAACGTTGTAATTGCTGCGCCCTGTCTGCCAGCTGCGGCAACTCTTCCTCAAGGCGTTTGGCGAACTGTTCGCCCAACAGCTGCAGCTGGGCGTGCAGGTCAGCCAATTGCTTCTGTCTATCCATTCGAGCGGCTCCAAATGGCGCGTATCTGACTCGCCAACTGCATGGGGTCGAAGGGTTTAATGATGACGTCACGTGCACCCAGGCTCAGGTAGTGCTCGATTTCCGGAGGCTGGACCTTGGCGGTCATAAAGGCGACTGGAACCACGTCGATATCGACCAGCGCTACCAGGCGCTCCAGCGTTTGCGGGCCGTCCATGCCGGGCATCATGACATCCAGCAGAATAAAGTCCGGCGCAAAACCCGCCACCTTGTCGAGTGCTTCCTGGCCACTGCTGCAGCTCAGCACTTCGAATCCGCCGACAGCCTCCAGAGCCACCTTGGCAACGGCCTGAATGGAGGGGTCGTCCTCCACATGCAATATGCGTTTCAGCTCAGGCATGGGTATCCCCTTTGGTCGGTAGCAGGCGAGCGAGCACATTCAAGAATGCCCGCGGTTCGGTTCGAGATTTTGCCAGTGCCGCTTCGACAGAGCTTAGCTGTTCCGTCGACAGCTCTGTCGAGGACAGTACCACTATCGGCAGCCCCGGGTGGGACTGGTGGATCTCTTCGATTAGGCTGGAGCCATTGCCGTCTGGCAGGAGCAGATCAAGCAGCACCAGATTCCATGAGCCGCGTGCCAGCTGCTGGCGGGCCTCCACGAGAGTGCTGGCCCCCACAAATTCCGCAAGATTTCTGGCCTGCTCGGCAACCACCCTGCGCAGATCAGGGTCATCCTCGATATGCAGAATGCGCGGTTTGCCCTGCACGTTGTTGAGCGCACGACGCAGGCCGCTCAACAGCCGATGCGGGTCAATGGGTTTATCCAGCCAGTCCACCAGGTGGATGCCGCCCTGCAGATTGAGGCGGCCGTGCTCGGCTGCTGCGGAGATGACCATAACGGGCAAGTCTCTCGTGCGCTCTGCACGCTGAATCTCCAGTAATATCTCAAATCCGTGGCCGTCAGGCAGGCGCAAGTCCAGGGTCACGGCGGCCACGTCATGTGTTGCCAGGATATGCCGCGCCTCAGCCAGGTTTTCAGCCAGCAGCGCCCGATACCCACCCTCTTCCAGCAGGGAGTGCAACAGCCGGGCTATGTCCTGATCGTCCTCCACCACCAGGATGATTGGGCGCTGCATCTCAAGCAGTGGAAGGCTCTCGGCCAGTACCGGGAGCTCGAACCAGAAGGTGCTGCCCCGGCCCTCATGGGAGTCGAAACCCACCTGCCCGCCCATGCGCTCAATGAGTTCCTTGGTGATCGCCAAGCCAAGTCCGGTGCCACCCTTTTGCCTTTGATCGCTGCTGTCTGCCTGGGAGAACTTCTGGAAAATGTGCGAGTGGAAATGCTCGGGAATGCCCCGCCCAGTGTCGGTGACGCTGACCCTGACGCGCCCATCCCGTAGCGTGCCGTGCACCCGCACCACCGCGCCAGGCGTGGAAAACTTGATGGCGTTGGATAGATAGTTGGCGAGCACCTGCTGCAGCCGAAGCGCATCGGCGCGCACGGTGATGGTGGGCATGCTGTCGAGCACCAGCTGCACCTGGTGCTGCTCGGCATAGGAGGCATTGCTGAGCAGGGCTTCACTGAGCAGTTGGCCCAAATCAAGGCTGGTGAGTTCGAAGCTGAGCTTCCCGGCAGCCAGCTTGTCCATGTCCAGCAGGTCGTTAATCAAGTGGGAGAGCCGCTGGCTGTTCTGCTGGGCAATCTCCAGCATGGGTCGCATGCTCTCGGGCACGGTGCCGAGAGCGCCGCCGTTGACCAAACCCAAGGAGCCCGAGATCGAGGTCAGCGGCGTACGCAGCTCATGGCTGACCGTCGATACGAAATCATTCTTGAGCTGTTCAATGCGCTTCTGCTCGGTGAGATCCATCGCAGTGCCGCTGGCACTGAGCATGCGGCCCTCAGGCGAGCATTTAATCAATGCGCGCAGCAGCACGTGGAGTGGCTGGCCATCCTGGCGTATCAACCGGCATTCGTGATTGAGGTAATGCTCCATGACTCCTGCGGGGGCCACGAGTTGCTCACGCAGCGCGGCGACATCGTCAGCGTGAACCAGCTGCAGAAGGTCCTTGAGGGGCGGCTGAGGCCCCTGGTCGGGATATCCGAGCATCCGCCAGGTATGCGCCGAGGCAAAGAAGCGACCCGCCTCGATGTCCTGGTCCCACCAGCCATCATGCCCCCCCTGCAAGACGCGCTGGAGTCTTGCTTCGCTGTGGCGCAGCTGGGACGTCATGTCGCTGGCCAGGGCGATGGCCCGTTGCTGGCCGTTGGCAAGCACCTGGGTCAGAAGGAACAGCAGCAGGCTGATCACACCGCCCAGGCCCAGCAAGAGCCCCTGGCCTTGCTGGAAGCGCTCGTAGAAATCAGGCTGCGCATAGAAGCTTACATAGACGGGCTGGCCAAACAGCTCCAGCAACTGGGTGCGTGAAGGCTCGCCTGCCGTTTCAAGGCGCGGGTGGCTGAGGAAAATCCGCTGTTCAGCAGAGGCTGTCGCGCCGGTGTAGAGGGCGAAGTCGATCTGCAAATCCCGACTGTCGAGCAGGGCATTCATCAGGTCGGTCACGCGGTAGGGGCTATACACGAAACCGCGTAACGCCGCCCAGCGTTCGGCGCTTGAATCCAGCTGAGCCCCCGGCTGATAGACGGGTACGTACATCAGCAAGCCCGCTTGCACCGGCCCGTTATTCTCCTGGAGGAGCGTGACCTTGCTGCTCAGCTGGGCAAGGCCGGTTTCCGCTGCCCTGACCATCGCGGCTCGTCGCGTGGGCTCGGAAAACATGTCATAGCCAAACGCCGCCAGGTTGCGCCCCGAAAAGGGCTCCAGATAGGTGATCGAGGTATACAAGTCGCGCTTGCCAGCCGGCTTGATGGCGAACTCGGCAAAGCCTTCCTGGCGCACGCTCTGCTCAAACGCATGCAACTGATCTGGTTGCACGGCCTGGCTGTAACCAAGCCCGAGAATGCCCGGATAGTTGGACTCCAGATCCAGGCGTTGGACATAGCGCCGCCAATCGTCCCGGCTGACGTCGGCGCTGGCGTCAAACAGGCCTGCCGCCCCCAGGAGTATCTGGCGATGGTTGCTCATGCGCTTCTCGATCGCCTCCAGCACCTCATCGCCCAGTTGCTGGAACTCCTCAGTTGCAGCTTTCTCCTGGATGGTGCAAAGCGCATACCAGGCCCCCAGCGTGGTCAGCAAACCACACAACAGCACCACGAAAGGCATCCACCTGGGTCCTTTGGCCACCGCATGTTCAAGTATCGTCATTGCGTTTCATCCTGACGTGGAGCTGGTAGCTCAATCCAAAAAACAGTGCCGCCCTCCGGGCGCGAATAAAAGCCAATGGCACCGCCCATGCGCTCCATCAGCTCCTTGCTGATGGCCAGGCCCAGCCCGGTGCCGCCTTTCTGCCGGCGGTCACTGGCATCGGCCTGGGCGAACTTCTCGAAAAGCCGATCGGCAAACTCGGCAGGAATGCCAGGCCCCTGATCCACCACCGAAACCCTGATCTGCCCCTCTAGTGATTGACCTGAGAGCAGCACCTGGCCTCCAGCTGGCGAGAATTTCAGCGCATTGGACAGCAGATTGCTCAGTACCTGCTGCAAGCGCAGAGGGTCCGCCACGACCTGCACTGCCGGGCCGCCGATGTAGCTGAGCTGCACCTCATGCTGACGGGCGAACCCCTGATGGTTGCTGGCACACTCGGCGAGAAAGCTGTCGAGCTCCAGTTGTTGCGGAATAAAGCTCATCTTGCCCGCGAGCAACTTGTCCATGTCCAGCAGGTCATCAATCAGCTGGCGCAGACGCTGGGTATTGCTTTGGGCAATCAGCAGCATCTCGCGCATGGCGTCCGGCACAGGGCCCAACGCCTCGCCATTGATCAAACCCAGCGAGCCGGCAATGGAGGTCAGGGGGGTGCGCAGCTCGTGGCTGACGGTCGAGACAAACTCGTTTTTCATCTGCTCCAGGTGTTTTCGCTGAGTGATATCGGTGATGAAGCCATGCCAGAGAATGCTGTCGTCGGCACGTTGCTGCGGCATGGCTCGGCCTTCCAGCCAGATGGGCCCCTTGGTGGGATGCAGGAAGCGGTACTCCTGCTGCCAGACGCTGAGGTTTTCCGCTGAGGCCTGGATGCTGCTGGTCACGGCGGGAAGGTCGTCCGGGTGGATGCGCGCGAACACGATGCTCGCATCCTCTCGCACCTCTTCGGGCTGCAGTCCGTACACGTCCTGTAGCCCCTCGCTGGCGTAGGGGAAACAACTGCGGCCGTCGGGATGCAGCTGGAACTGATAGACCACACCCGGCAGTTGCCCGGCGATGTGTTGCAAGCGCTGCAGGGCTTCCTCGCGGTAGCTCAGGTCATTGAGGATGCACAGATAGCCCAGCTGCGCATCACCATCCATGGCAATCGGCGTCAGGCTGAACAGCACGGGAATGCGCTGTCCCTTGCGATGCCGGGCACTCAACTCATGCAGGCTGGTCTGTCCATGACTGCCGTTAAAGGAGGGGCTGGCAGGATCATGCCGCAGCTGACGATCTTCATCCGGTAGCACCAGTTGCAGGCTATGGCCACTCAGGGCATCCGCCTCATAGCCCAGCAGAGGACGCACGCCCGGACTGGCCTGGCGGATCACGCCCTCCATGTCGGTGACCAGCACCGCAGTCCCCACACTGCTCAGAATCGCCTTGTGCAGCGCCGCCTGCTCACGCTGACGGCGCGTCTGCAAGCGCAGCTCGAACAAGTGGATAGTCTGCTGCGCGAGCAGGCCGAGCGCTGCCTTCTGTTGTGCATTGAGTTGCCGGGGCTGGCGATCAATCACACACAGGGTGCCCAGGTTATGGCCCTCACCGTCAGCCAGTGGCATGCCTGCATAAAAGCGAATATCCGGGGCGCCGGTCACCAGTGGGTTGTCCCTAAAGCGTGGGTCGAGCTGGGCGTTTTCCACTTCGAACAGGCTTTCGCCGTTGATCGCATGCGCACAGAAGGCCAGCTCTCGCGGGGTTTCACGGGCGTCCAGCCCCTGCCGACTCTTGAACCACTGACGCTCGGCATCGACCAACGAGATCAGCGCAATAGGGGTTCCGCAGATTTGCGCCGCCAACGCGGTGATGTTGTCGAACATGGCCTCGGCAGGCGTATCGAGCAGCTCAAATCTGAGCAGGGCGGCGAGCCGGCTGCTCTCATTCGATGGCGTGGGAGGATGGCCTGGAGCCTTGCGTTTCGTCATACCTTGACCACCTGATTGGCAATGGGCAGCTCGAACCAGAAGGTGCTGCCCAGGTGTTCCTGCGATTCGTAACCCATGCGTCCCGACATGGCTTCAATCAGCTCCTTGCAGATGGCCAGTCCCAACCCGGTGCCGCCCTTCTGCCGGGCATCGCCGGCATCCGCCTGAGAAAACCGGGTGAATATCCGGCTCTTGAATTCGTCCTTAATGCCGATACCCCGATCCTTGACACTGACCCGCAGCCAGTCGTGATCGACACTTGCCTTGACTGTTACGACCGATCCGGGCGGGGAGAACTTGACCGCGTTGGAAATCAGGTTGGCCAGGACCTGGGCCAGACGCTGGCTATCGAAGGCGGCGTTGACCTCCAGAGGGTTGCCGACCAGCTCAAGCCCAACCTGATATTGGTCGGCATACGGCTGGTTGTGCGTCACGGCATCCTCTAGCAGCGGCCAGATGGGCTGCTCGCGGATGTCGTAGCGCATTTTCCCGGCCATCAGTTTTTCCATGTCGAGCAGGTCGTTGATCAGTTCCTGCAAGCGCGAACTGTTGGCTTGCGCGATGTGCAGCAATGACTGCATCGCTGGCGGAACCTCGCCCAGCGCTCCGCCGTTGATCAGGCCGAGCGAGCCCGCGATGGACGTCAGGGGGGTGCGCAGTTCATGGCTGACGCTGGCAATGAACTCGCGCTGCAACTGCTGAAGGCGCAAACGCTCGGTGATGTCCTGAATATGCAGGATGCAGAGTGCTTCGCCGGTCACCGACTGCCCAAGCCAGGAGGCACTGCATTCGACGTCGACAGGGTTCTGCTCTGCATCCAGCAGCCGTATCCACCAGCCCAGCCGCGACTGTCCGGAGGCTTGGGCGAGGTGTTGGTGCAACAGTTCACGGTCACTCGGCAGGCAGAAATCAGCCAGTACCGCGCCGACCAACTCCTTGTGGCTGCGCTTGAGAAGTTGGCGCAGCGCCTGGTTGGCTTCCAGCAGATACCCCGAGGCGTTGAGCATGGCCATTCCCTGTGGCGCCAGGTCGAAGGCTCGCATGAAATCCTGCTGGCTCCTGCTCAGCGCCTGAGCCAGGCTTGCTCTGCGACGGTGCAGGTGCATCATCCAGGCTGCCAGGCAGGTGATGAGCAGGGCCATGCTCCAGCCCAAAGCCCTGGCCAGGCCTAAAGCAACCCGCGGTTGGGATGTACTCGAAACCTGCAGTTGCCATTGCGCTCCGGCCAGCGATACCGGCAGGCGAACCTTGCCGGCCGAGGCTGCTGGCGGGGCATCGAAGGGTAGCAGGGCAATCGCGAGATCACGCCGACGTGCCAAGGCGTCCAGGTAAGCCATGAGCCGGTCGTAATCAATCACCGTGCTGATCAGCCCCCAGTAGCGTTGATCCTGCAAATACACCGGCACCCTGTAGACAAGACCCCTACCGCCCTGCACCAGATTCAGGGGGCCATCCAGCTGCGGCGCTCTGTTTGCGATGATCTGCTGAACCTGCGGCCACTGCTCGGCAAGGTCGGGGTAGTAAAGCCCCAGCGCGGACTCGTTTCCTGCAAGCGGGTAGAGGTAAGCAATCCGGTTATCCGGCGCCAAGCCGATATTGCGGATATAGCGTCCCTGGGTGAGCAGTCCACGCAGCCAGGGTTGCAGTTCGGTCGCGTCCAGGCGGCCCTGCTTGGCCGGTATGTAACTGGCCAAGCCGCTGGCGAGGTGCAGCGTGGCATTGAGTTCGGCCAGCAGAACCGCCCTCATTTCGTAGCCCTGGGCACGTAGAAAACGCTGCTCTTCCTGATCCCTGTACTGGTTGTAGCGCCACAGCCCAAGCTCCACCAGGCCGCCCATGAGCAGCAGTGTCGCCAGCAGCCATATCCAGGTAATGACGCTTGGGGTGTGGCTGGGCCGGATCAAGGCGTTTGCTCCACGGGCAGCTCCACCCAGAAGACCGTGCCCTGACCCTCGACGGATTCAAAGCCGATGGCTCCCGCCATGCGTTCAATCAGCTCCTTGGTGATCGCCAGCCCCAGGCCTGTCCCGCCTTTCTGCCGGGTGTCCGTGGCATCAGCCTGTGAGAACTTGCCAAAAATGCGCGAGCGAAAGGCCTCAGGAATCCCCACGCCAAAGTCGCGCACGCTGATGCGCACCCGCGTTTCGGTCAGGGCTGCAGAAACCTCAACATCAGCGCCCGGCGCAGAGAACTTGGCCGCATTGGAGAGCAGGTTGGCCATGATCTGATCGAAGCGCTGCCTGTCCACCCGCACTTCGACATCCAGTGGCGGCGGCTTCAACTGCAGAGTCACCGAATGCTGAGCGGCATAGGGCTGGTTCTGTTCCACGGCCGTCTCCAGCAGCGGCCAGAGTTGCAGGGTGTGCAGATCAAGCGTCATTTTGCCGGCCACGAGCTTGTCCATGTCCAGCAGGTCATTGATCAAACCTGACAAGCGCTGGCTGTTGCTCTGGGCGATACGCAACATTTCCCCCATCTGTGCAGGGACCTCACCCAAGGCCCCGCCATTGATCAGACCGAGCGCCCCGGCAATTGAGGTGAGCGGTGTGCGCAACTCGTGGCTGACGGTGGAGACGAACTCGTTCTTCATCCGCTCGATGCGCTTGCGCTCGCTGATGTCGCGGATCACGGCGATAAAGCGACGCTGCCCCTGCAGGGTGATCTGCGACACCGCGAGCTCCATGGTGAACAACTCGCCATTGCGCCTCAGCCCAGGCAATTCCAGGTCCTTGCCCAGCATGCGCGGCACGCCACTCTTGCGGTAGGCCAATAGGAAATCATCAGGCTGATCGCGGTAGTGCTCGGGCATCAGCAATTTAACGTTTTGCCCTGCCACCTCTGCTTTCCGGTAGCCGAAAATCCGCTCGGCAGCCGGGTTGAAGGTTTCAATGTGCCCGCTCTCGTCGAAGGTCACGATGGCGTCAATGACGTTGTCCAGCAGGGTGCTGAGGTACTCTTCACGCTCGCGCAGGCGCTTATCGGCTTCGAAGCGATCCGTGATGTCCTGAATCTGTGACACGAAGTGCAGGGGCAAGCCCTGAGCGTCGCGGACCAACGAAACACTGAGCAGAATCCACAGCACGTTGCCGCGCTTGTCGAAGTAACGCTTCTCCAGCTGGTAGTCGGCGATCACGCCCTCCACAAGCTGCTGCAGAAGCGCCAAATCCTTGGCCAGGTCATCGGGATGTGTAATGTGCTGAAAGTCGAGCTGCAGTAATTCCTCACGGCTGTACCCCAGCATGCGACAGAGGGCGTCATTGACCTCCATCCAGCGCCCGTCAAGGTCGACGATGGCCATGCCCTGGGGGGCGGTATTGAATGCGCCACTGAAGCGCCGCTCGCTCACGCTCAGTGCATCCTCGGCAGCCTTGCGGTCTCTGATGTCCCAGATAAAGCCGGATACCCAGAGCAGCTCACCGTTGGCGCCATACTCGCCCCGCCCCTGCTCGCGCACCCAGACGCTGTGACCGTCGACATGCTGGAGCCGGTAGGTCAGCTCAAATTTTTCATGCCGCTCAATGGCTTCGACCGACTGGTAGGTGATGTGCAGATCATCAGGGTGCACGACACTGGAGAAGCTGCGCACACGGTTATCAATGAAATCACTGGCCGGAAAGCCGGTCAGGGACGCGACCTCATCGCTCATGTAACGCATGGTCCAATCGGCATCGTTTTCACAGCGATAGACAACCCCGGGCAGGTTGGCCACCAGCTCCCGGAAACGGTTCTCGCTCTCCTGCAACGCGCCAGCAGTGGCCTCCAGCTCGGATATATCGCTGGCAATACCCAGAAAACCGGAGGGCGAGCCCTCCCGGTCGAAGATGGCACTCACCGTCAGGTTTACCCGGCGCCGGGAGCCATCCTTGTGTACGTAGGTCCACTGCCGTGTCTCGGGCTCCCCCTGTCGCGCCAGATGGACGAAAACCTCGAAACCGCTGATTTCGCGACCTACCAGCTGGGAAAGCTCGCGGCCTCGTTGCTCCACCTCTTCACCCAGGTGGATCAGGGCCGGAGTCTGCAGCCCAACCACTTCCTCTGCCTGATAGCCCAGCAGGCGTTGAGCGCCGCGGTTGAACAGCGTAATCAGCCCATCAGGGTTGGTGGCGATGACACTGACGCCGGTTGCCGAGTCGAGAATGGCCTGCAGTTGCGTACTGGTGCGATGGGCCTGCTCCTGCTGCTCGCGCATCTCGGTGATGTCGGCATGGGTGCCATACATCATCAAAGGCTTGCCGTCAGCGGTCCAGCTGACTACCCGCCCGCGGTCATGCACCCACACCCAGCGGCCCGACTTGTGGCGCATACGGCACTGAAAGTCATAAAAGGGCGTTTCGCCCCTGAAGTGGCGCTCCAGGCGGGCGCCTGACTCGGTGAGGTCATCGGGATGGGCGTGGTTCAACCAGGTGTTGATGTCGACGGGGGCCAGTTCTTCAAGGCGGTAGCCGATGATCTCCGCCCAGCGTTCATTGAAGGTGGTTTCCCCGGTCTGAACGTTCCACTCCCACGTACCAATGTTGGTGCCGTCGATGATGCACTTGAGGCGTTCTGCCTGCTCTGCAAGGGCTTCATCGGTTCGTTCTTGTTTGGACGTCTCTCGCATTCAAAGCCCCACTACTGGCAGGTGCAGTCAAATAGCTTAGATGAACCCTGAATCGCCCCGGCTTCTGTGGCGAGGCTGTCATGGCCTGATCTGGAGACAGCTTGCCCCAGACTCGGCAGGTGCAACGGGTTGGCGCTGCATAAAACAATAAGCCCGCACGGCGCGGGCTTGTTGGGGGGCATAGCACTGCTTGAAACGGGATGACTGGTGCCGGAGACAGGAATCGAACCTGCGACCTTCGCGTTACGAGTGCGCTGCTCTACCGACTGAGCTACACCGGCGTGGCTGGCAAATTAGCAGTTGGTTGCGGGCCGGGCAATTGCCTTGCGCGGTTGCTCGGGCATTGCCTGGTGAACGCGGGGGGCGCTGGGTTTCGCGGCGCTCTACCCAGCCTACCCTGAGCCCGCCGGGCTAGAGGAACCAGCGGTACTCCCGCGCGCTGATGGCGTGCATGAACTGCAGGTGATCCTGGCGCTTGTTCTCGCTGTAGACGAAGACGAACTCGCTACCGAGCTTCTCCTTCACCACCTCGTGGGAGGCCATCTGCGCCACGGCGGTGAGCATGTCCTTGGGGAAGTCGATGCCGCTTGAGCGATCTTCGTTGAGTGGGGCGATGGGCTCCAGGCGCTGCTCCAGGCCGTGCTCCATGCCGCTGAGGATGGCCGCCAGCACCAGGTAGGGGTTGGCATCGGCGCCGGCCAGGCGGTGTTCGATGCGCAGGTTGCGGCCGTCCGACTCGGGGATGCGGATGCACGCGTCGCGGTCCTCGAAGCCCCAGCTGGCCTTGCTCGCCGAGTTGACCATGGCGCCGTAGCGGCGGAAGGCGTTGTGGTTGGGGGCGAAGATCGGCATGCAGTGCGGCAGCAACTCCAGGCAGCCGGCCACGGCATGGCGCAGCGGGCGTTGCTCGTCCTGGTCGAGCAGGTTGCGGCCGTCGCGGTCGTACAGGCTGACGTGCACGTGCATGCCGCTGCCCGGTGCGTCCAGGTAGGGCTTGCTCATGAAGCTGGCCCTGTACCCATGTTTCATCGCCACGCCGCGAGTGCTGCGGCAGAACAGGGCGGCCTGGTCGGCGGCGTGCAGGCCATCGTTGCAGTGGGCGAAGTTGATCTCGAACTGGCCCGGGCCGAGTTCGGCGGTGATGACGTTGGCGCCCACGCCCTGCTCCTGGGCCGCTTCGACCATGTCGTGCAGCACCTCGGAGAAGCGCGACAGGCGCTCGATGTGCATGTTCGGCTGGTCGTCCTCGTCGCCGGTCAGCGGGTCGCGCGGGAACTGCGGCAGGCCGCTGTCCAGCGTGCGATCGAACAGGTAGAACTCCAGCTCGAAGGCCACCACCGGGCGGATGCCCTTGGCCTGCAGACGTTTGAGCACCCTGGCCAGCACTTCGCGTGGCTCGAACTCGATGGGCGCCTCGGTGCCGTCGGAGCTGATCAGCATCTGCCCCAGCGGCTGCTTTTCCCAGCGCACTGGCTTGAGGCTGCCGGGGATCAGGCGGCGTGGTGCATCCGGGTCGCCGTCATTGAAGCAGTAGTCGCCGATCGGGTGCAGGCCGCCCTGGGCGCCGAGCAGCACGCAGTTTTGCGGCAGCTTGAGCGGGCCGCCGGCAGCGACCTTCTCCAGCATGTCGAGGGGGTAGCGCTTGCCGTAGAAGTGCCCGGGAATGTCCAGGCAGATCAGGTCGACGTAGCGCACGTCGGGGTGGGCGGCGCGGAAGGCGCGCACTTCGCTGAGCAGGTCGGGGAATGGAGATGTCACGTTCTTGTCCTTGTTTTCATCAATACCCGTCAAATGCGGATCAGAACCGTCACGAGCGAAGGGCAGGCAAGGCGCAGGCTGGCGAGGGCGCGGAGCTTACGAGTGGTAAGTGAGCAGCACTCACTTTGTTCGCCCTGGCGGGCCGCCTTCCAGGCGTTCGGTGGCAAGCCACCGTCCGAGCCAGCGTGCAACGCCGCCTGACCGAGCGCAGTAGGTTCTGGCCGCATTTCAGGTGAAGACCCAGAGCACTCTTGTGGGGGAATCGGTGAGGTTGGCGTAGCGGAACTGGGCGTGCGGTGGCAGCTGGAAGCTGTCGCGCGGGCCGAGGGTGACCGGTTCGGCATCGTCGCCGTACCAGACAGTCAGCTCGCCTTCGAGGACGAAGCCGCCCTGCTCCGAGCTGTCGTTGAGATGGCCTTCGCCGCTGGTCGCGCCCGGTTCGAGGAAGCTTTCCAGCATGGAAAAGCCGCCGGCCATGCCCGGTGAGGCCAGCACGTCGGTGATGCCGCCGGCGTAGTAGAGGGTGCGGCGCTCGTCCGGGCGGGTCACCCAGCGCACCGCGCGCGGCTTGCCGGGGTTGTAGAAGTAGGTGGTCGGTACGCCCAGCGCCTCGCTGATGGCGGTGAGGTCGGCCACGGTCGGGCGCGACAGGCCGCGCTCGACCTGGGAGAGGAAGCCCACCGAGCGGCCGATGCGCTCGGCCAGTTCGCCCAGGGTGACGTTCTTGTGTTTGCGCAGGTCGCGCACCAGGATCGCCAGGCCTTCGATTTCGTCCTGTTTTTCCATGGGGATGTCCTTCTGGCGTAGCCCGGATGCAATCCGGGGGCGGTTGTCCCGGATTGCATCCGGGCTACGGGTATTGGGTCAAAAGAGATCGCGCAGCCGGTACCAGGCCTTGCCCACCGCCTCGATGGGCGCGGCCAGCAGGTCGCCGCCGGGGAAGCGCGGGTTGTCCAGGCCCTGGTACAGGTTGAGCAGCTCATCCTCGCCGAGGATGGCGTCGCTGACCGCACGGGCGGCGGCCAGGGTGGGCAGGATGCCGTGGCCGGAGAAGCCCTGCAGCCAGTACTTTTGGCCGTCGCGGCCGACATCCGGGGTGCGGTGCAGGGTGCAGTCGATATGCCCGCCCCAGCCGTAGTCGATCTGCACCCCGCGCAGCTGCGGGAATACGCGTTCCAAGTAGGGCCGGGTCGCCGCCGGCACGTCCTTGGGGATGCCGCCCAGGTAGGTGCAGCCGCCGCCGAACAGCAGGCGGTTGTCCGGGGTGACGCGGAAGTAATCGGGGACGAACTGGTTGTCGATGGCGCAGGTGCCCTTGGGGAACAGCGAGCGCGCCAGTTCGGGGTCGAGCGGCGCGGTGGCCACCTGGTAGGAGCCGACCGGCAGCAGGCGTTTGGCCAGGCCGCGATCAAGGTCGTCGACATAGGCGTTGCAGGCCAGCACCAGCACGTCGCCGCGCACTTCGCCGTGCTCGGTGTGGACGCGGTAGCCGTCGCCGCTTTGCTGCCAGCGGGTGGCCTTGCTCTGCTCGAAGATGCGCCCGCCGTGGGCTTCGAGGGTGGCGGCCAGGCCCTGGGCCAGCTTCAGCGGGTTGAGGTGGGCCGCGCCGGCGTCATGCAGGGCGGCCAGGTAGCGCGGGCTGGCGATCCATTCCGGCAGTTGTTCCTTGGCGATAAAGCTCATCTGCCGGTAGCCGTACTTGTGCTCGGCTTCTTCCAGGCTTTCCTGCAGCTGCCGCACCCGGCGCGGCAGCACGGCGGTGTACAGGGCGCCGGTGCGGTAGTCGATGTCGAAACCGTGGCGCAGCGGCAGCTGGCGCATCTCGTCGGCGGCCCAGGTCATGCTGTCCCACAGGCGCTTGGCGCGCTCCAGGCCGAGTGCCTTCTCCAGCGGCGGCATGTCACAGGACCAACCCGGCAGCGCCTGGCCACCGTTGCGCCCGGAAGCGGCCCAGGCCAGGCGACTGGCTTCGAGGATCACCACCTTCTTGCCGGCCAGCGTCAGGCGCAGGCCGGTGTGCAGGCCGCTGAAGCCGGCGCCGACGATCACCACGTCGCAGTCGAGCGACTCCTGCAGGCGCGGGCGCAGGGGAATCTGGCCGTAGGTGCCGGCGTAGTAGGTGCCAATGTGTTGGGCGGACTGCTTGAACATGGTGGCCTCATGAAATTTGTTCTTATGAATTTCATGAAAAAATACACAATAAAATTCACAAGGCCAAGACTGCTCGGTCAGTTTTTTGCCCAGTCGTGCGTTACCAGGCTGGCGCTCAGGTAGTCGAGGAAGCAGGTGATGCGCGCTGCCAGCGCGGTGTTGCGGTAATACACCGCGTTGATCGGCTGGCGCCGCTCGCTGCGGTGGCCGGCCAGCACTTCCACCAGGGCGCCGCTGGCGCGATCCCGGTCGGTCATGAAGTCCGACAGGCACACCAGTCCGGCGCCGGCCAGGGCCAGCTGGCGCAGGGTCTCACCGCTGGAGGCGCGCAGGGTTGGGGTGATCGCCAGGCTGTCGCCCTGGGCGTGGCGCAGCGGCCAGCTGTTGAGGTGTTCCAGCTGGGTGAAGCCGAGCAGATCATGACCGCTCAGGTCGTCTGGCCGCTGCGGTGTGCCTCGGGTGGCCAGGTAGGCGGGGCTGGCGAGTATGCGCACCGGGCTTTGCCCCAGCGGCCGGGCATGCAGGCTGGAGTCGCGCAGCGGGCCGATGCGGATGGCCAGGTCGGTGCGCTGCTCCAACAGGTCGATGTTTTGCTCGTTGCTGGTCAGTTCCAGCTCGATTTGCGGGTAGCGCTGGCGGAATCCCGCGACCAGCGGCACCAGCACGTGCAGCATGAAGGGCGTGGCGGCATCGACTCGCAGGCGTCCAGCCGGCACCTGGCGGCGCAGGGCCATTTGTTCTTCGGCCTCATCAACCGCGGCGAGGATGCGTCGGGTCTGGGTGAGGAAGGCGGCCCCCTCATCGGTCAGCTCCAGGCGCCGGGTAGTGCGACGCAGCAGGGTGACGCCGAGCTTGTCTTCCAGCCGACTCAGGGCGCGGCTGATGCCTGAAGCGGTCTGCCCCAACTGATCGGCGGCGGCGCTGATGGAGCCTGCGTCGACCACTTGGGTGAAGGCCAGCAGCTCGTCCAGGGTGGTTTTCACTGATGATTCCTCGGCAGCAATGATGAGCGGATTGTTCGCCTTGATTCACGAGTCTGTGCCCACCGGCCCATGCCTGCAACGCTTCGGCGACGGTTCTTGCCTGGATGCGACACTGCCGGCCCGGAGGCGTGCGGTGCCTGGTCGGGGCGGCTATCCTGCCGATTTTCACCGTCAGGGGCAGGTCATGCAGATTCGCAGCGATTTCGACAGCGGCAATATCCAGGTGCTGGACGCCAGCGACCCGGCCCGGGTGCGCCTGGCCATTCGCAAGGACTTCGCCAGCGATCACTTCCAGTGGTTCCACTTCCTCGCCGAGGGCCTGACGCCGGGGCAGACTCACCGTTTCACCCTGGAGAACGCTCCGCAGTCCAGCTACAAAAATGCCTGGACCGGCTACCGGGCGGTGGCCAGCTATGACGGCTCGGACTGGTTCCGCGTGCCCACCACCTATGACGAAGGCGGCCTGCATTTCGAACTGCTGGCCGAGCACAGCAGCGCCCGCTTCGCCTACTTCGAGCCCTACTCCCGCGCCCGCCACGCCCAGCTGCTGGTCAAGGCGCTGGCGCTGCCCAACGTCGAGCTGCTGGCCTGCGGCAGCAGCCTGCAGGGGCGCGAGCTGCCGCTGCTGCACGTACGCGGCACGGCCGCCGCGCCGCGCAAGGTCTGGCTGATCGCCCAGCAACACCCGGGCGAGCACATGGCCGAGTGGTACATGGAAGGACTGATCGAGCGCCTCGGCCGGGATGACGACGAGCTGCGCGCCCTCCTCGCCCAGGCCGACCTGTACCTGATGCCGAACATGAACCCGGACGGCGCTTTCCTCGGCAACCTGCGCACCAACGCCGCCGGCCAGGACCTCAACCGTGCCTGGCTGGCGCCCTCGGCCGAGCGCAGCCCGGAAGTGCTGTTCGTCCAGCAGCAGATGGCAGCCATCGGTGTGGACTGTTTCCTCGATATCCACGGCGACGAGGAAATCCCCCATGTGTTTACCGCCGGCTGCGAAGGTAATCCCGGCTTCACCCCGCGCCTGGACGCGCTGGAGCAGGAATTCCGCCAGCGCCTGATGGCCATCGGCGAGTTCCAGGTGGCCCAAGGCTACCCGCGCGACCAGCCGGGCCAGGCCAACCTGGCGCTGGCCTGCAACTGGGTCGGGCAGACCTACGACTGCCTGGCCTACACCGTGGAGATGCCGTTCAAGGACCACGACGACAGCCCGCAGCCGCGCACCGGCTGGAACGGCGCGCGTTCCAAGCGCCTGGCGGGCGATGTGCTGACTGTCCTGGCGGCGCTGGCCGGCAAGCTGCGCTGAGCGCTTTGGCCGAATCGCAATGCATTCAGTCACCTCCGGCGCCTGCAATACACGGGCGCTGATGGTGCAATCGGGGCGATCCCAACAATGAGCGTCCCGCCATGTCCGAGACCCGCACCCGCATCGCCGACCTCCTCAGCCGCGAGGAAATCCGCATCCTCACCCAGCGCTGCGACTGGCACGGCGCCTGGGCCGTGTTTTCCACCTGGGGCGTGCTGGCGCTGACCTTCGCCGCGCTGGCCTGGGCCCAGGCGCATCTGCCGCTGTGGGCCTTCGCCCTTGCCCTGCTCGCCGGCCTGGCGGTGATCGCCGGGCGCCAGCTGTGTCTGGCCATCCTGCAGCACGATGCGGCCCACGGCACCCTGTTCAAGAGCAAGTGGGGCAACGACGTGCTGGCCGATTGGCTATGCGCGCGACCGGTGAGGAACGAGCTGCACAAGTACCGCGCCTATCACCTGGTTCACCACGCCAAGACTTCCAGCGAGCAGGACCCGGACCTGTCGCTGGTGGCCGGCTTTCCCACCACGCGTACCTCGCTGCTGCGCAAGCTGGCGCGCGACCTGTTCGGCGTCACCGGGCTCAAGTTCATGCTCGGTCGGGTGCTGATGGACGCTGGCGTGCTCAAGTGGACGGTGGCCAACGACGTGCAGGTGCTGCCCCAGGACGGCCGCCGCTGGTGGGACTATCCGCTGACCTTCCTGCGCAATGCCGCCGGCATGCTGATCACCAACGGCCTGCTGCTGGCCGCCTTGTGGGCCTGCGGCGAAGCCTGGCTGTACGGCGTGTGGGCGCTGGCCTATGTCACGCCGTTCCCGCTGTTCATCCGCATCCGCTCGATGGCCGAACATGCCTGCCTGGAACCGAGCCGCGACACCCTGCGCAACACCCGCACCACCCGTGCCGGTTGGCTGGCCCGCGCCTTCGTCGCGCCGATCCGGGTCAACTACCACATCGAGCACCACCTGATGGCCTCGGTGCCCTACTTCCGCCTGCCGCAGTTGCACGCGTTATTGCGCGAGCGCGGCCTGACCCCGGAGCCGCCGAGCTACTGGCAGGTGCTGCGACTGGTCAGCAGCCGCTGAGTCGGCCACCTGCACTAGCGACTGTCTCTATCAGGCCGACTCCGCGCGTCGCGGCGAGCACCTGCAGGAGGGGCCTTGGCCGCGACTGAGGCCGCACAGCAGCGACGCCGCCAAACTCCTCCTCCAGACAGTGCTGGGCTGTTTTCTGCGGGAGCCACTGTCTTCAACGCGGCCCGAGTCGCGGCCAAGGCCCCTTCCACACAAAGTAGCTGCCGCTGAAACGAAAAAGCCGCCCGAGGGCGGCTTTTTCTGTTGCGGGGCGAACTCAGCGACGGGCGCCGCGCACGCCTTCGGCCAGCTGGGCGCACAGGCTGAGCACGCCGTCGATGGCCTGGGCTGGCGACTCCGCCTTGGCGACCTGGTCGACCAGCGCCGAACCCACGACCACGCCATCGGCGCGGCGCGCCACGTCGGCGGCGTGCTCGGGGGTGCGGATGCCGAAGCCGATGCACAGCGGCAGGTCGGTATGCCGGCGCAGACGGGCGACAGCCTGTTCGACGTGCTCCATGGTCGCCGCGCCGGCACCGGTCACGCCGGCCACCGAGACGTAGTAGACGAAGCCCGAGCTGCCGTTGAGCACGGTGGGCAGGCGCTGGTCGTCGGTGGTCGGGGTGGTCAGGCGGATGAAGTCCAGACCGGCGGCCTGAGCCGGCTCGCACAGCTCGTCGTTATGCTCCGGCGGCAGGTCGACGATGATCAGGCCGTCGACTCCGGCCTCTTTCGCGTCGGCGATGAAACGCTCGACGCCGTAGGCGAAGATCGGGTTGTAGTAGCCCATCAGCACCAGCGGCGTGGTGCTGTCGGTGGCGCGGAAGTCGCGAACCATCTGCAGGGTCTTCGGCAGGTTCTGCTTCGCCGCCAGGGCACGGATGTTGGCCAGCTGGATCGCCGGGCCGTCGGCCATCGGGTCGGTGAAGGGCATGCCCAGTTCGATCACGTCGGCGCCGGCGGCCGGCAGGCCCTTGAGGATTTCCAGGCTGCTGGCGTAATCCGGGTCACCGGCGGTGACGAAGGTCACCAGCGCTGCGCGGTTCTGTTGTTTCAGCTCGGCAAAGCGGCTCTGCAGGCGGCTCATGCGTGCTTCTCCTGTTCGCTCATGTGGTGCATCACGGTCTGCATGTCCTTGTCGCCGCGGCCGGACAGGTTGACCACCATCAGGTGCTCCTTGGGCAGCTTGGCCGCGCGCTTGAAGGCTTCGGCCAGGGCGTGGGCCGACTCCAGCGCGGGGATGATGCCTTCCAGGCGGCAGCACTGGTGGAACGCCTGCAGGGCATCGTCATCGGTGCAGGGGACGTACTGGACGCGCTTGATCTCGTGCAACCAGGCGTGCTCGGGGCCGACGCCCGGGTAGTCGAGGCCGGCGGAGATCGAGTGGGCATCGGTGATCTGGCCGTCGGCGTCCTGCAGCAGGAAGGTGCGGTTGCCGTGCAGCACGCCCGGCGCGCCGCCGGCCATGCTGGCGGCATGCTTGCCGGTGTCGATGCCGTGGCCGGCCGCTTCGACGCCGACGATCTGCACGCCGTGGTCATCGAGGAAGGGGTGGAACAGGCCGATGGCGTTGGAGCCGCCGCCGATGCAGGCGACCAGCGAATCGGGCAGGCGGCCTTCCTTCTGCAGGATCTGCTCACGCACTTCGTTGCCGATCACCGCCTGGAAGTCGCGGACCATGGCCGGGTACGGGTGCGGGCCGGCGGCGGTGCCGATCAGGTAGAAGGTGTTGTCGACGTTGGTCACCCAGTCGCGCAGGGCTTCGTTCATCGCATCCTTGAGGGTGCCGGTGCCGGCGGTGACCGGGATTACCTCGGCGCCCAGGAGCTTCATGCGGAACACGTTGGCCTGCTGGCGATCGATGTCGGTGGTGCCCATGTAGACCACGCACTGCATGCCGAAGCGCGCGGCCACGGTGGCGGTGGCCACGCCGTGCATGCCGGCGCCGGTCTCGGCGATGATGCGCTGCTTGCCCATGCGCTTGGCCAGCAGGATCTGGCCGATGCAGTTATTGATCTTGTGCGCGCCGGTGTGGTTCAGGTCTTCGCGCTTGAGGTAGATCTTCGCCCCGCCGAAGTGCTCGGTCAGGCGCTCGGCGAAGTACAACGGGCTGGCCCGGCCGATATAGTCGCGCTGGAAGTAGGCCAGCTCCTCGAGGAAGGCGGGGTCGGTCTTGGCCTTCTCATACTCGGCCGCCAGCTGGTTGATCAGCGGCATCAGGGTTTCGGCGACGAACTGGCCACCGAAGCGGCCGAACAGGCCCTTGGCGTCGGGACCGCTGCGGAATGAAGTCATGTCTGGCTCCTGGCGGGAGTGGCTAATCGGGTGATGGCGCCATTCTACCCCTGGCTGCCGGTCTGAAAAGCGATTAGATTGCGCTAACCTGTCAGAAAAACTCACCAATGCCATGAGCCGAGAACTGCCCCCGCTGAATGCCCTGCGTGCCTTCGAAGCCGCTGCCCGCCTGCAGAGTGTCAGCCAGGCGGCGGAAGAACTGAGCGTTACCCATGGCGCGGTGAGCCGGCAAATCCGTGCGCTGGAGGAACAGCTTGGCCTGGCCCTGTTCGTCAAGGATGGCCGTGGCGTAAAACTCACCGATGCCGGCGTGCGTCTGCGCGATGCCGCCTCCGATGCCTTCGAGCGCCTGCGCGGCGCCTGTGCCGAGCTGCGCCAACGCCAGGACGACGCGCCCTTCGTGCTCGGCTGCCCCGGCAGCCTGCTGGCGCGCTGGTTCATTCCGCGCCTGGATCGCCTCAACCGCGAGCTGCCGGAGCTGCGCCTGCAGCTGTCGGCCAGCGAGGGCGAGCTGGACCCGCGCCGCCCCGGGGTGGACGCCACCCTGTGCTTCGCCACGCCGCCCTGGCCGGCGGACATGCAGGTGTTTGAGCTGACCCGAGAGCGCATCGGCCCGGTGCTGAGCCCGCGCTACGCCCGCTTCGCCGAACTGGCCGAGCGTCCCGCCGCCGCCCTGCTCGGCGAGCCGCTGTTGCACACCGCCTCGCGCCCGCAGGCCTGGCCGCAGTGGGCCCAGGCCCAGGGCCTGGACCCGGCGGCGCTGCGCCAGGGCCAGGGCTTTGAGCATCTGTATTACCTGCTGGAGGCCGCCGCCGCCGGGCTCGGCGTGGCCATCGCGCCGCAGCCGCTGGTGGCCGACGACCTCGCCGCCGGTCGCCTGGTCGCGCCCTGGGGCTTTGTCGAAAGCCCGGCGCGCCTGGCGCTGTGGGTGCCGGGGCGCAGCCGCGACAGCCGCGCCGAGCGCCTGGCGCAGTGGCTGGGTCGGGAGCTGGGCGGCTGAATCTCGACTAGCCTCAGACAGGCATCCATCCGCCCGAGGAACAGCGCATGTCTGACCACCGCACCTACAAGAAGATCGAAATCGTCGGCACCTCCAAGCTGAGCATCGAGGATGCCATCGCCAACGCCCTGGCCGAATGCGCCAAGAGCGTGCGCAACATGGACTGGTTCGAGGTGGTCGAGACCCGCGGTCATATCGTCGACGGCAAGGTGGCGCACTACCAGGTCGACCTCAAGGTCGGCTTCCGCATCAGCAACAGCTGAGGCTCGCTCTCAAGCCTGGGTTAGCAGCTGATCCCACTCGGGATCGGCCTGCAGCCGTGCGGCGAGAAAATCCAGCAGGGCACGCAGGGCCGGCAGCATCTGCCGGCGCGAACCATACAGGGCATGAATGCCCAGTGCCTCCACCCGGTAGTCCGGCAGCAGGGCCTGCAGCCGCCCGGCGCGCAGCAGCGGGGCGACCGAGTACAGCGGCTGCAGGCTGATGCCGGCACCGGCCAGGGTGGCCTCCAGCAGCACGGTGGACTCGTTGGCGCTGATGGTGCCGCCCACCGCGATGCCAAGGGGTTCGCCATCCCGCTCGAACTGCCACAGGCTGCGGCCGAAGTAGGCGTAGGTCAGGCAGTTGTGCTGGCTCAGTTCCTGTGGCTGCTGCGGTGTGCCGTGGCGCGCCAGATAGCTCGGCGCGGCACACAGCACCGAGTGGCAGGTGGCCAGGCGGCGGGCGATCAGGTTGGGGTCGAGCTGGTTGGTGATGCGTACGGCCAGGTCGATGCGCTCCTCCACCAGATTGACCGCCAGGTTGCTGACCTGCAGGTCGATGGCCACGCGCGGATGCCGTTCGACGAACGCCGCCACCGCCCGCGCCAGCCAGGCCTGGGCGAACGACTGGCTGCTGGCGATGCGCAGGGTGCCACTGAGGTCGTCACTAGCGCGCTGCCCGGCATCCTGTAGCTCGTCGGCCAGCTCCAGCATGGCGCGACAGCGTGGCAGTAGCTCCTCACCCAGGCCGGTCAGGCTTAGCTTGCGTGTGGTGCGGTGCAGCAGACGTGCGCCGATCCAGCTTTCCAGTTCGCCCAGGTAGCGCGATACCATCGCCCGCGACATCTCCAGGTGCTCGGCGGCTGCCGTCTGGCTGCCGCGCTCGACCACTTCGACGAAAACCCGGGCGGCGGTGAGTCGATCCATGATTAGCTCGATTTGTGCAATAGATATGCGCAGATTAGCGGGCTTTTTGCGCGCTTTCGAGCAACTAAGATGCGCCTCGTCCCACTTCAATCCCGAGGTTCGCATGTCTCTTCGTTCCCTTCTCGGCGTTGCCCTGCTCGGCGCCGCCAGCCTGATCCAGGCCGCGCCGCTGCAGTTGCAGGTGTACAACCCGGGCGAGGCCGCAGTGTTTCCGGTCAGTTCCACGCTGATCACTGGCGAGCATGAAGCGCTGCTGGTCGACGCGCAGTTTTCCACCCGCGAGGCCGCCGAACTGGTGAAGCTGGTCAAGGCCAGCGGCAAGCGCCTGACCACCCTCTACATCAGCCACGGTGACCCGGATTTCTACTTCGGCCTGCAGACTCTCAAGGAGGCCTTCCCCGAGGCACGGGTGCTGGCCAGCGCCGCCACCGTCGAACATATCCGCGCCACCCAGGCCGGCAAGCTGGCCTACTGGGGGCCGATCCTCAAGGACACTGCGCCGAGCCGGGTCATCATTCCCGAGCCGTTGCAGGGCGATAGCCTGAACCTGGAGGGCCATGAGCTGCAGCTGGTCGGTGTCGATCCCGCGCGCACCAGCCTGTGGATTCCTTCGCTCAAGGCCGTGGTCGGCGGCGTGCTGGTGGATGCCGGCGAGCATGTCTGGACGGCCGATACCCAGACTGAACAATCGCGCCGCGACTGGCTGGCCAGCCTCGACCAGATCGAGGCGCTACAGCCGCAGGTGCTGGTACCCGGCCATTACCTGGGCGAGGTGCCGCACACCCTGGCCGCCCTGCGCTTTACCCGCGCCTACCTCAAGACGCTGGAAGTGGAGCTGGCTAAGGCCCGGAACGCCGCCGCGCTGATCGAAGCCATGCAGCGCCGCTATCCGCGTCTGCCGGGCGAGTCCAGCCTGGAGCTGAGTGCCAAGGTACTCAAGGGCGAGATGCCGTGGCCCTGAGCGCCTTTCGCTAGCCTTGAGAGGGACGCCGGCTTGCCATCTGCGTTCCGGCCCCCATATACAAGGTCTGACCCGAGGAGGCTCCCGATGAGCAAGCTGTCCACTACGCCACTCTCCGTACTCGATCTGGCGCCCATGCGCGATGACGATCTCGGCGCCGCGCCCGCCCTGCAGCGCTCCCTCGACCTGGCCCGACACGTGGAACAGCTCGGCTTCTCGCGCATGTGGGTAGCCGAGCACCACAACATGGAAGGCATCGCCAGTTCCGCCACCGCCGTATTGCTTGGCTACCTGGCGGCCAATACCTCGACGCTGCGCCTGGGTTCCGGCGGCATCATGCTGCCGAACCACGCGCCGCTGGTGGTGGCCGAGCAGTTCGGCACGCTGGCCGCGTTGTATCCGGGCCGCATCGAGCTGGGCCTGGGTCGCGCGCCGGGAGCCGACCAGGCCACCGCTCGCGCGCTGCGCCGCGACCGTCTCGGCGGCCCGGACGACTTCCCCCAGGATGTCGAGGAGCTGCAGCGCCTGCTCGGCCCGCGTCAGCCCGGGCAGAGCGTCATCGCCGTGCCCGGCGTGGACAGCCAAGTGCCGATCTGGCTGCTCGGCTCCAGCCTGTTCAGCGCCCAGCTGGCGGCGCAGAAGGGCCTGCCCTATGCCTTCGCCTCGCACTTCGCGCCGCGCTACCTGCACCAGGCGCTGCGCATTTACCGCGAGAACTTCCAGCCCTCGGCCGTGCTGGACAAGCCCTACGCCATGATC
This sequence comes from Pseudomonas sp. zbq_18, assembly GCF_043102245.1. Classification (NCBI taxonomy): domain Bacteria; kingdom Pseudomonadati; phylum Pseudomonadota; class Gammaproteobacteria; order Pseudomonadales; family Pseudomonadaceae; genus Pseudomonas; species Pseudomonas sp. zbq_18. Next base: position 351,751 of record NZ_JBICIT010000022.1, read on the forward strand.
GGCGTGCCGCTAATCGCCGCGCCGACCGATGAGGAAGCCGAATTCCTCGCCACCAGCGCCTACCAGCGCATCCTCGCCCTGATCCGCGGGCAGAGCCTGGTGCTGCGCCCGCCGGTGGACAGCATGGTCGGGCGTTGGCAGCCGCACGAGCAGCAGGCGGTCGGCGACTTCCTCGGCCTGGCGGCCATCGGCGGGCCGGAGAAGATCCGTGCGCGCCTGGAGGTGCTGCTGGAGCAGACCGGCGCCGACGAGCTGATGTTCACCTGCGACCTGTACGACCCCGCCCAGCGCCTGCGCAGTTTCGAGATCGCCGCCAACCTGCGCGGAAAGTAAAGCGAACTTGCGCACGGCTCATGCCCTCTCAAGCTGTACACCCACGGCTTGAGAGGAGCACGCGATGAGCATCAAGAAGACGGCTTCGGCCCACTGGCAGGGCGGCATAAAGGACGGCAAGGGCCGCATCAGCACCGAGAGCGGTGCCCTCAGCGAGACGCCCTATGGCTTCAACACCCGCTTCGAGGGCCAGCCCGGCACCAACCCCGAGGAGCTGATCGGCGCGGCCCATGCCGGCTGCTTCTCCATGGCCCTGGCCAAGGAGCTGGGCGAAGCCGGGATGATCGCCGAGAGCATCGACACCCAAGCCGAAGTGACGCTGGACAAGACCGACGACGGCTTCGTCATCAGTGCCGTGCATTTGAGCCTCAGGGCGCGCATTCCCGGCGCCGACCGCGACGCCTTCGAGCAGGCGGTGGAAACCGCCAAGAACGGCTGCCCGGTGTCGAAAGTGTTGAATGCCGAGATCAGCCTGCAGGTGGTGCTGGACGACTGAACGGGCAAGGCTGCGTCTGGCTTTCCCGGCCTGCTCAACGACCCGAGGGCCGCGAAGCGGCCAGCTGTAGCCCGGATGCAATCCGGGAGCAACGCTGCCTGCTTCCCGGATTGCATCCGGGCTACGTTCTTCAATGACAAGGCCGCGCTTGAGCGCGGCCTTGTCGTCTAGCGCCGTTCCAGCCTTACATCAGGCGCTTGCCATCTTCACGGGTGACCACCACGGTGGCCGAGCGTGGGCGGCGGCCGGGGCCGTCCGGCCAGCTGCTGAGCAGGTTGGTGGCGGTGGAGCCTTCACCCGGATGCTGGATGTTGACGAACAGGGTGCGGAAGTCCGGTGTGGCGCTGATGCCGGTGACTTCGGCGCCGATCGGGCCGATCAGGAAGCGCTTCACTTCGCCGCTGCGCGGGTCGGCCACCAGCATCTGGTTATGGCCGAACGGGCCGCTGGCCAGCTGGCTGCCGCTCATGTCGGTCTGAATCCACAGGCGGCCGTCCGGGTCGAACCACAGGCCATCCGGGCTGGCCAGGATGTTGCGCTCGTCCAGCGGCTGGCCATCCGGCCCGCGGCTGTCGGACTGCGGGCCGGCGAGCAGGAAGATGTCCCAGCGGAAGCGGGTGCCGGCATGGTCGCTGCGGTTCTCACGCCAGCGGATGATGTGCCCGTAGGGGTTGGCGGCGCGCGGGTTGGCGGCGTCGGCGACGGTGCGCGAACTGTTGTTGGTGAGGGTGAAGTAGACCTCGCCGTTGTCCGGGTTGACCGCGCCCCATTCCGGGCGGTCCATCTTGGTGGCGCCGACGATATCGGCGGCCAGGCGGGTGTTGATCAGCACTTCGCCCTGGTCGGCGAAGCTCACCCCGGCGGCGCTGCAGGCAGCCTGGAAGGCCTTGTCGCGCAGGTCCAGGGCCAGCCACTCGCCGCTGCCATCGCCATTGAAGCGGGCCACGTAGAGGGTGCCGTCATCGAGCAGGCGGCCTGGCTGGCGCAGGATCGGCAGGTATTTGCCGCGGCTGACGTACTTGTAGATGTACTCGTTCTGCGAGTCGTCGCCGGAATAGCACACCAGCGGGCGACCGGCCTTGACCGGGGCGAAGATCAGGCCTTCGTGGGCGAAGCGGCCGAGGGCGCTGTGCTTGACCGGCGTGGAGGTGGGGTCGAACGGGTCGATCTCGACGATCCAGCCGAAGTGGTTGGGCTCGTTGCGGTAGTCGCCGCTGGCATCGGCGGCCTTGCGCGTGGCGTCGAAGCGCTCGAACTCGTCGCCGGGCAGGGTATCCCAGCCGAAGCGGCTGCTGCTGCGCAGGCCGTAGCGCTTGAGCTCGCGCGGCAGGTCGCTGTCGCGGCTGGCGAAATAGCCGGCCCAGTTCTCTTCGCAGGTCAGGTAGGTGCCCCAGGGCGTGTAGCCGTTGGCGCAGTTGTTCTGGGTGCCACGGGTGGCGGTACCGTCGGGGCTGTAGCGGGTCTTGAGCAGGGCGTGGCCGCGGGCCGGGCCGGCAATCTGCATCGGCGTGGCGGCGGTGATGCGGCGGTTGTAGCGGCCGGGCACCACTTGCCAGTCGCCGAAGCGATCACGACGAATCTCGACGATGGTCACGCCGTGGGCGTTGATTTCCTTGCGCACTTCCTCGGCCACGGTGCGCAGCCCGTTGACCGCGGTCGGGCCGTTGGGGTGCAGCAGCGGCGCGTCGATGTACTCGTTGTTGAACACCAGCAGGCCGTGGCTGGAGTGCCGGCCACCGCCGCGGCGACCGTCGGCGGGGAAGAAGTGCATGCCGTCGTGGTGCATGCCGACCTGCTCGGCCTGGTCCTGGGCGCTGTTGCTGGCATCTTCGAGGAAGGGCGGGAAACTGCCGGAAATCGGCGTGCCCCAGGGCAGGATGACGCTGGCGCGGTAGCCGGCCGGCACGGTGATGGTATCGGTGCGGCTGACCGGCAGGGCCTCGAAGGGCAGGCGGTTGCGCTTCTTGAACGGCAGCTTGGCGCCGTGCTCGGCGGCCTCCACCGCCTGTGGCAGCACGCCGAGGAAGCCCAGCGCGCCGATGGCCGCGCCACCGGCGAGGATCTGCCGGCGGCGCTGGTCGATCAGCTCGCTCATGTGCGGGTTGGCGGAGTGGTTGCTGAGCGGCTCATCGCCGTTGCCAAACAGCGCGGTGTTCTGGTCATCAAGGCTCATCGTTCGGATCCTTCTGCGGAGGAGATGCGACGGAGCCATGACGCTAGCGGCCGTTAACGACGAAATGATGACGCTGCGGTGGCGAATCGATGGAATGCGAGTGGCTTAACGTTTTGCCTGGCCGGGGGCGGAAATAAAAAACCCGGGCCAGGCCCGGGTTCTTCAGCGTGTGCAGGATCAGCCGTTCTGGCGGATACCGGCCACCAGCCAGGGCTGGTTGTCGCCGTTGCTGCGCTCCATGCGCCAGCTTTCGCTGAACGACTCGCCCTGGTCGAAGCGCGAGGTCTTGGCCACGCCGCGGAAGGTCAGGGTGGCGACGGTCTTGTCGGCCAGCTCGTCGATGCCGTCCAGCTGCACGTCGAGGTCATCGATGTAGGTGGACTGGAAGCCGTCGCCCAGGTCGGCGCGCTCGCTGGTCAGGAAGCTGAGCATCGACGGGGTGACGAACTCGGCGATCTTGTCCATTTCGTTGGCGTCCCAGTGCTGCTGCAGGGCCAGGAAGTGTTCGCGGCCAGCGGCCAGGAAGCGCTGCTCGTCGAACCAGGCCGGGGCGTTGAACGCCGGACGCGGGGCGGCACCGCCACTGCTGCCGAAGATCGGCTGCTGCGGCATCTGCCGCTGCATGCCGCCGGCTACCGCGGGCTGACCCTGGCTCTGCGCCTGGCGACGGGCGGCGAACAGCTTGAAGATGACGAAAGCCAGCAGGCCGAGGATCAGGAAGTCGAAGAACTGGAAGCCTTCGAAGCCGTCACCCATGAACATCGAGGCGAGCAGGCCGCCAGCGGCGATGCCGGCCAGCGGGCCGAGCCAGCGCGAGGCACCGCTGGCGGCTGGTGCAGCGCGCCCTGCTGCGGCTGCGGCGCCACTGGTGGCGGCCGGTTGGCTGGCGCTGGGAGCGTCGGCCTGGCGGGTCTGGTGAGTCGGCGCGGAGCCGAAGGACTTGCCGCCGCCCAGACGCTTGGCGTCGGCTTGGAGGCTGAAGGTCAGACCCAGGCACAGGGCCAGGGCGATACTGAGGAAACGCTGCATGAGGGGCAATCCCGCTGAGGTTATGGTTCGCGCGTCATGCTGCCGCAGAGCAGTGACCCTGACCAGCCACAGAATGTTTCCGGATTTATGTGCAGGCTTGTTGGTCAGCCACGCAGAAGCCAGCCCAGTGGCGCACGACGCAGCTGACGGCGGAGCAGGGCGCGCAGGTCGGCGGGGTCTTCCTCGGCATGGCGCAGCCAGTGCACGAAGGTCCGCAGGTAGGCGCCGGTCAGCAGACTCTCTTCGGCGATGCGGCTCAGGTGCAGGTTTTGCCTGCGCGCCGCTTCCCGCCACCACTGCACGGTGCGGCTGACGCGCAGCAAGCCGCCGACCTGCAGATGCACATGGCCGGGTTCCAGCTTGTACAGCAGCATCTGCCCGGTCACCGCGCGGTGGGGCGCCAGCGCGCCCAGCCAGGCGATGAGCAACTCTTCCAGGCGTTTCTCGGCCGTTAGCATGGCCAGGTCGGCCGCCTTGGCGCGGGCCAGCAGGGCCTGGTCGGCGCGATCGAACCAGGCTTCGACCAGATCGTCCTTCTGCCGGTAGTGCCGGGCGATGGCGGCCAGGTCACAGCCCAGGGCATCGGCCACTTCGTGCAGGTGCAGACGCTCCCAGCCGCAGACGTCGGCCAGGTCGAGGGCTTTATCGAGAATCTGGGTGGCGGATGGGGTCGAGCGCGGCATGTGAGTACCTCCGCTCGACAGTATGGTCAGCCCAGGCGCCGGGCTGACGGGAGCTGACGGATGGCCGGCCTACGACCACACAGGGCGAGCCGTAGGAGGGGCCTTGGCCGAGATTGGGGCGACTGCGATCTTGCCTGTATCGCGGCTAAAGCCGCTCCCACGAAGCGTGGGAACTGGCTGGGCGCTACCCAGCCTACAGCTCAATCCAGAGACTGCCGCTTTAGCGCCAGTCGTACAGCTCTTTCTCGGCCAGCGCGTGCATCGGCGCGACCTGGGCCTGGAAGGCCTGCATGGAGGCCCAGATGCGGCCGTTCAGCTCGTTCTGCGCGGCCAGCTCGCCAAGCACCACGGCGGATTGCTGGCGCAGCGCTTCCAATACCTCATCGGGGAAGCGCTTGAGCTGCACGCCCTGCTGTTTGAGCTGCTCCAGGGCGCGGGCGTTGTTGTACACGTAGTCGTCCTGCATGTGCTGGTTGGCGGCGCGGGCGGCTTCCTCGACGATGGCTTCCAGGTCGTCCGGCAGGGCGTCCAGGGCTTTCTGGTTGATCAGCAGCTCCAGCGCCGCCTGCGGCTCCTGCCATGCCGGGTAGTAGTAGTACTTGGCCGCCTTGTGCAGGCCGAAGGCCAGGTCGTTGTAGGGGCTGACCCAGTCGGTGGCGTCGATGGCGCCGGTCTGCAGGGCGGTGAACACCTCGCCACCGGGCAGGTTGACGGTGGTCGCACCGAGCCGGCTCAGCGCCTCGCCGCCAAGGCCCGGCATGCGGATCTTCAGGCCCTTGAGGTCGTCCAGCGAGTCGATTTCGGTATTGAACCAGCCGCCCATCTGCATGCCGGTATTGCCCACCGCCAGGGGCTTCACGCCGAACGGCGCGTAGGCCTCGCTCCACAGCTTGAGGCCGTCCCCCTGACTGAGCCAGGCGTTCATCTCGCTGGCGGACAGGCCGAACGGCACGGCGGTGAAGAACTGCGCGGCCGGCACCTTGCCCTTCCAGTAGTAAGCCGCGCCATGGCCCAGTTCGGCGGTGCCCTGCGACACCGCGTCGAATACTTCCAGCGCCGGCACCAGTTCGCCGGCGGCGTAGACCTTGATCTGCAGGCGCCCGCCGCTCATCACCTTGACCCGCTCGGCGAAACGCTCGGCCGCCGTGCCCAGGCCTGGGTAGTTCTTCGGCCAGGCGGTGACCATCTTCCACTGCAGCTGCTGCACAGGGGCGGCTACAGCCTGCTGCACGGATTTGTCTTCTTCCTTGCAGGCGGCGAGGCCGAGGGCGGCGAGGACGCCGGCGAGCAGCATCAGGGGGCGGCGGATCATGGGGGCTCCTTGTTGGGTGATTGTCAGGGGTTAAACGGCTTCCAGCTTGGCGTAGGCCAGCATCAGCCATTTGCTGCCTTCACTGGCAAAATTCACTTGCACGCGGGCCTGGGCGCCGCTGCCTTCGAAATTGAGGATCACGCCCTCGCCGAACAGGCTGTGGCGCACGGCCTGGCCCAGACTGAACGGGGTCTCCGGCACGGCCGCGCCGCTGAACATCGAGCCGCCGCTCATGCTGCGTGCCGGGGTGCTGTAGGGGCGGCTGACGCTGCCGGACAGGCGCACTTCCTGGATCAGCTCGGCGGGAATCTCGCGGACGAAACGCGACACCTTGTTGTAGGTCTCGCTGCCGTACAGGCGGCGGGTCTCGGCGTAGGTCATGACCAGGCGCTGCATGGCGCGGGTCACGCCGACGTAGGCCAGGCGGCGCTCCTCTTCCAGGCGGCCGGGCTCCTCCAGGCTCATCTTGTGCGGGAACAGCCCCTCTTCCAGGCCAACCAGGAGCACCAGGGGGAACTCCAGGCCCTTGGCGCTGTGCAGGGTCATCAGCTGCACGCAGTCCTCGTGCTCCTCGGCCTGGGTGTCGCCGGCTTCCAGCGAGGCGTGGGTGAGGAAGGCGGCCAGCGGGCCGAGGTCGTCGTCTTCCTCGTTCTCGAAGTTGCGCGCGGCGCTGACCAGTTCCTCCAGGTTCTCCACGCGCGCCTGGGCCTTCTCGCCCTTCTCGGCCTGGTGCCAGGCCAGCAGGCCGCTCTGCTCGATGACAGTCTGGGTCATCAGGTGCAGCGGCATATCCAGCACCTTCGCCGCCAGATTCTCGATCAGCTCGACGAAGCCGGCCAAGGCGCCGGCCGCGCGGCCGGGCAGGGCCTTGCCGGCGATCAGCTGCTGCATCGCCGCCCACATCGACAGCTCGCTGTGGCGCGCGTGCTCGCGGATCGCCTCGACGGTCTTCTCGCCGACGCCACGGGTCGGTACGTTGATCACCCGCTCCAGCGCGGCATCGTTGTGGCGGCCGTCGAGCAGGCGCAGGTAGGCCACGGCGTTCTTGATCTCGGCGCGCTCGAAGAAGCGCTGGCCGCCGTAGATGCGGTAGGGAATCTTCTCGCGCAGCAGCGCTTCTTCCAGCACCCGCGACTGAGCGTTGGAGCGGTAGAGAATGGCGATTTCGCTGCGCTTGAGGCCTTCCTTGCGCAGGGCGTCCTCGATGGATTCGACCACGTAGCGCGCTTCGTCGTGTTCGTTGAAGCCGGCGTACAGGCTGATCGGCTCGCCGTCGCTGCCGTCGGTCCACAGCTCCTTGCCCAGGCGTCCGCTGTTGTTGGCAATCAGCGCGTTGGCGGCCTTGAGAATGCCGGCGGTGGAGCGGTAGTTCTGCTCCAGACGGATCATCTGGCTATCGGGGAAGTCGCTGGAGAACTGCTGGATATTCTCAATCCGTGCGCCGCGCCAGCCGTAGATCGACTGGTCGTCGTCGCCCACCACCATCAGGCTCTCGCCACCCTTGGCGAGGAAGCGCAGCCAGGCGTACTGCACGGCGTTGGTGTCCTGGAATTCGTCGACCAGGATGTGGCGGAAGCGCTTTTGGTAGTGCGCCAGCAGATCCGGCTTGTCGCGCCACAGGTCGAGGGCGCGCAGCAGCAGCTCGGCGAAGTCGATCACCCCGGTGCGCGCGCAGGCCGCTTCGTAGGCCTCGTAGATCTTCAGCATGGTGGCGAGGAACAGGTCGCCGCCGTGCTGGATGTTCTTCGGCCGCAGGCCCTCGTCTTTCTGCCCATTGATGAACCACTGCGCCTGCTTAGCCGGCCAGCGCTGCTCGTCCAGGCCCAGCTCGCGAATCACCCGCTTGATCAGGCGCTGCTGGTCGTCGGAATCGAGGATCTGGAAGTTCTCGCTGAGCCCGGCTTCCTGCCAGTGTGCGCGCAGGATGCGGTGGGCCAGGCCGTGGAAGGTGCCGACCCACATGCCGGCCGGGTTCAGCCCGAGCAGCTGCTCGATGCGCTGGCGCATCTCGGCGGCGGCCTTGTTGGTGAAGGTCACCGACAGGATCGAATAGGGCGAGGCGCCGAGGAACTGGATGAGAAACGCGATGCGGTGCACCAGCACGCGGGTCTTGCCCGAGCCGGCGCCGGCCAGCACCAGCTGGCGGCCGAGCGGGGCGGCCACGGCCTGACACTGCGCATCGTTGAGGGAGGCGAGGAGGAGTTCGGGGTCGAAAGTGGCGGGATCGTTATGCATCGCGGCATTCTACGGGCCGGCCGGAGGGGCGGCAAACCGTGACCGGAAATGGCTGGCTGGTCAGTGAACAACTGTTCGCCGCTCGTCGAGGGGTGCCATTAAAAAGCCAGCTTCAGGCTTGGGCAGGCGCTCTAGCTCGGGTATGCTCGGCCGACGTCAGGCACACCATTACAAGAAAACCGCCTATGACTCAGCCACATCGGGAGGCTCCCGCCAGTAGTGCGGCGGATGACTCTCAGGTCATTTTTCAGCGCTTTGCCACCGATATCGCGGTGGAGCGCACGCGCATGCTGTACCTGGGTTCCCAGGTGCCTACGCTGTTCATGTTGCTCGGTGCCCTGGCCTGTGCCGGCCTGCTTTGGCAGGGTCAGCAAAGTCTGCTGCTGGCCGGCTGGCTGGTCTGGGTGGTGCTGCTGGCGGTGCTGCGACTGATCCAGATGACCGCCTTCAATGCGGCGACACCTGCGCGCCAGGCCAATCCGCACTGGCGGCGCATGTTCCTGGTCGGTGCTGGCCTCTCTGGCTTGAGCCTGGCCTTCACCGTGATCTTCCTGGTGCCGGCTGACCAGTTTCTGCTGCAGGCCGTGGTTTACGGGCTGATCGCCGGAGCGATCCTGTCCGCCAGCGTGGCCTACGCCGTCAGCCTGTCGGCCTTTCTGGCGTTTTCCCTGCCCTGCCTGCTGCCTTCCATCGCCTATCTGCTGCTGGGCGATGAGCTGAGCCGTCAGGGCTGGGGCCTGCTCGGCCTGATCCTGCTGCTGAGCCTGTGGGTGGTGGCCTGGCAGGTCAATCGCCTGGTCCAGCGCGGCCTGCTGCAGCGTTTCCAGAATCAGGCGCTGATCGAAAGCCTGGAACAGGCCCGCGAGAGTGCCGAAGGTCTCAACCTGGAGCTGGCCCGTGAAGTGGAGCAGCGCCGGCGTGCCGAGTCCGAGCTGCGTCAGGCCCATGACGAGCTGGAGATCCGTGTGGCCCAGCGCACCCTGGAGCTGGATGATGCCAGTCATGCCCTGGGCAAGAGCGAGGCGCGCCTGGCGCTGGCCCTGGAGGCCAGCGAACTGGGTCTGTGGGACTGGAACCTGCAGACCGATGAAGTGCACCACAGCCACCTGGAAAGCATCTTCGGCATGCGCCAGGACGAGGTGAAGGGTGTGCTCAGCCACCTCAGGCCGCGCCTGCACCCGGACGATGTGCCGCTGTTGCGGCGTGCCCTGGTCGAGCACCTCAAGGGGCGCAGCGACGGCTATGCGGTGGAATACCGGGTGCGTCATAGCGACGGCCGCTGGCGCTGGGTTGAGGACCGCGGCCGCGCCGTGGAGCGCGATGCCCAGGGTCATGTGCTGCGCATGCTCGGCACCCGCCGCGACATCACCGAACGCAAGCGCCAGGACGAGGAGCAGCGCCTGGCGGCCACGGTGTTCGAGGCGGCCAGCGAGGGCATCGTCATTCTCGATGCCGATTACCTGATATTGTCGGTCAACCAGGCCTTCAGCGACGTTACTGGCTATCGCAAGGACGAGGTGCTGGGGCGCAGCGTCGCGACCCTGGTCAGCAGCCGCGAGGCGCGGCGCCAGTACCAGCTGATCCGCGAGCAGCTGGCGCTGCACGGCAGCTGGCGTGGCGAGCTGTTGGAGTCGCGCAAGAACGGCGAACTGTATCCGCAGTGGCTGCAGCTCAATGCCGAGCATGATCGCCAGGGTCGGGTCAGCCATATCGTCGGCTTCTTCTCCGACCTGTCGCAGCGACGCCAGACCGAGGAACGCCTGCGCTACCTGTCGCACTACGACGAACTTACCGGCCTGGCCAATCGCAGCCTGTTCCGCGAGCGCCTGCACGAAGCCTGCGAGCGGGCGCGGCAGAGCGAGACCCAGATCGCGCTGCTGCATATCGACCTGGACCGTTTCAAGCTGCTCAACGATAGCCTCGGCCATGAAGTGGCGGATCAGCTGCTGCGGCAGATGGCGCGGCGCCTCAATCAGGCCGTGCCGGAAGCCAATACCGTGGCCCGTCTGGCCGGGGACGAATTCGCCATCCTGCTCGACGCCCACGGCAGCCTCTCTGCCCTGGCACGCACCGCCAGCCGCCTGCTGAGCAAGCTGCGTACACCGATGGATGTCGGCGGCCATGAGCTGTTGGTCAGCGCTTCCATCGGCATCAGCCTGCTGCCGGACAACGCCCGCGAGCTGTCTGCGCTGATCAGCCAGGCCGGCATGGCCATGCAGCACGCCAAGCACCTGGGCGGCAACACCTTCCAGTTCTATACCGACAACCTGCAGGCCTGCACCCTGGAGCGCCTGCAGCTGGAGACCCAGCTGCGCAAGGCGATCGACGACGGCCAGCTGGAGGTGTTCTACCAGCCCAAGCTGTGCCTGGCCGACGACAGCCTGAATGCCGCCGAGGCGCTGGTGCGCTGGCGACACCCGCACCTGGGACTGGTGCCGCCCAGCGAATTCATTCCGCTGGCCGAGGAAACCGGGCTGATCGCACCGATCGGCGAGTTCGTCCTGCGCCAGGCCTGCCGCCAGGCCCGTGAGTGGCAGTGCCAGGGCCTGGCCGACCTGCGCGTATCGGTCAACCTGTCCGTGCATCAACTGCGCCAGGGCAATCTGATCGCTCTGGTGCGCCAGGTGCTCGACGAAACCGCGCTTCCGGCACACCTGCTGGAGCTGGAGCTGACCGAAAGCCAGCTGCTGGACAACGTCGAGAACGTCATCATCACCTTCCAGCAGTTGCGCGACCTGGGGGTGAAGCTGGCGATCGACGACTTCGGCACCGGCTACTCCTCGCTCAGCTACCTCAAGCGCTTCCCGGTGGACTACGTGAAGATCGACCAGACCTTCGTCCGCGACCTGGCTGCCGGCGGCGAGGACGCGGCGATCACCCGCGCCATCATTGCCATGGCCCACGGTCTGGAGCTCAAGGTGGTGGCCGAAGGCGTGGAAACCCAGGCACAGATGGATTTCCTCAAGGCGCAGCACTGTGACGAGATCCAGGGTTACCTGATCAGCCGGCCGTTACCGGCGGCGCAATTCACCGAGCTGCTGCAGGCCCAGGTGGAGATGAGCTGAGCCGGCTATGCCGGCCCTGCGAGTATGAGTGCTGGCGAAAATTGTCCCTCGAAATACCTATTTTCAGGCCCTGACAGCGGCGCGGGCTGACGACTGCCGTTTTGCCGATTAGCCTCGAATGTGCAGCACTCGTCGAGCGCTGTCCTGCCATCGATAACAACAATTTCATTGCCGAGCGAACGCCGCCTGCGCAGCGCCATTTTTTCTGGCCCTGCCGCCGGGCGCGTCGCGTCGTTGCGCGAACGATGGCTCCCGTCGTGATCAGGTGAGAAGGAACGCAGATGAAACAGCTCAGCCCCATGGACTCGCACTTTTTCTACTTCGAGACGCCCAACCAGCCGATGGTCATCGGCAGCCTCTGGCTATGCGACCAGAGTGCCGCGCCCAACGGCATCGTACGCTACAAGGAAATCCTCCAGTACGTTGGCGATCGCCTGAACACCACCTCGATGTTCCGCCGCCGTCTGGCCCAGGCACCCTTGCGTCTCGACGACCCCTACTGGCTGGAAGACGAAAGCTTCGACCTCGAATACCACGTACGCCATGTCGGCCTGCCGCAGCCAGGGGACTGGCGCCAGCTGTGCATCTTCACCGCGCGCACCATGTCGCGCACGCTGGATATGGATCGCGCGCCCTGGGAGATCTACATCATCGAGGGGCTGAATAACGTCAAGGGCGTTCCGGAAAACAGCTTCGCCGTGCTGATCCGCTTTCACCACGCCTATGTCGACGGCAAGTCGGCGCTGGAGCTGAGCACCGCGCTGATGGAAGACACGCCGCAGCACGAGTTCGGCAAGCGCAGCAACGTCGAGTACGTCGAGCGTGTGCCGACGCCGCTGGAGATGTGGGCGCGCACCACGCCGCGGTTGATCGGCCAGTCGCTGCGCAGCCTCAAGGCCGGTCTTGGTGTTACCCAGAAGAGCGTCGAGCTGCTTGCCCAGCTGCGCGGCGACGCCCGCCCGGAACAGCGCCGCGTGCCGCAGACGCTGTTCAACACGGCGGTATCGCCGCACCGCGCCTATGGCGGGCATGTCTGGCGCCTGCAGGACCTCAAGCGCATCCGCAAGCTCAACCCTGACGCCTCGCTGAATGACGTGATCATCAGCATCATCGGTGGCGGCCTGCGGCGCTACCTGCTCAAGCACGACAAGCTGCCGACCGAGGGCTCGCTGGTGTCGATGTGCCCGGTATCGCTGCGTGCCGAAGAGACGCGCAAGGATGGCGGCAACATGATCTCGGCCATGTACATCGCCATCGGCACCGATATCGACGACCCGATTACCCGGCTGGCCGCGGTGCATCGCAGAACGCTGCGCGGTATCCCGCTGGCCAAGGATGTGCTGTATGACCTGGGCAACTCCGCCGGTGAGCTGGTGCCACCCTCCGTACGCGCCATGGCCGCCTGGGTGCAGGCCAAGACCCGCCTGCTGAGCCGTGTACCCTTCATCAACACCATCATCACCAACGTGCCGGGCATCCCCGGCACCGTGCCGCGCTACTTCGCCGGGGCGCGGATTCTGTCGATCTTCCCGCTGGTGCCGGTGTGCGACGGCATGGCCATCAGCCACGGCATCACCGGCATCTACGACAACATCAACCTCGGCGTGCTGGCCGACCGCAGCGTGATGGCGGACATGGACTTCTATATCGGCTGCATCGAAGCCTCCACCGAGCAGTACCTGAAACTGGCCGAGCAGCAGGAAACGCAAGCTGCCCAGCAGGCCCTGAATGCGGGGGCTGAGCCTGTAGCGGCTACCAGTACCCGCCAGCCCGCACCGCGCGCCAGCGCTGCCCGTCGCCGCAAGAGCGTCGCCGGCGCGGTGGCCGGTGAGCACCGTGAATGAACCCAGCCGGGAGGTGAACGAGATGGTTTTTGCACGACTGCAATCGCGGCAGCTGCTGAAGAAGATGGATGCCGCGAAAAACTATGCCGAGTGGGTGGAGCAGGCCACGGCCTTCGATCAGCAGAGCGGCATGAGCGACTGGAAAAGCTCGGATGCCAGCAAGAGCTATGACTACCGCTCGATCCGTCAGCGCCTGGACCTGATCCGCGACCTGCGTTTTCGCCAGGACTATCACCAGTTGCTGTTCACCCTCAACGAGGGCATCCACGGCAACGTCGGTGGCATGGGTAAGCCGGCGCTGTACAACAAGGCCAAGTTCGGCACCAAGAACCTGATCCACCAGTTTGTTCGCGAACTGTGCGGCGCGCTGCAGGACATCGACGAGGTCGACGAGTCGATCATCTCGCAGCACGACAAGGAAGATTTCTTCATCCGCGCCGGTCACTGCTACGGCCGCTCGGCGCTGATGCTCAGCGGTGGGGCGGTGCTCGGTTTCTTCCACGCCGGGGTGGTCAAGGCACTGTTCGAGCAGGATCTGCTGCCGGACATCATCTCCGGCTCCAGCGCCGGCTCGATCATCGCCGCCACCGCCTGTACCCACACCGACGAGGAACTGTCGCACCGCCTGGGCATCGACAACCTGCACCACGAGGTTGACCAGACCTCGTCGATCCGCCCCACGCTGTCGCCCTTCGCCAGCCGCAACCAGCCGATGGATGCCAACAACCTGCGCGAATACCTGGGCAAGATCATTCCCGATCTGACCTTCCAGGAAGCCTTCGCCCTGGCCGGGCGCAAGCTCAACATCACCGTCACCGGCCTGGCGCCGGAGCAGGCGCCGCGCCTGCTCAACGCCATCACCTCGCCCAACGTGCTGATCCGCTCGGCGGTGATGGCCTCCTGCGCCATCTACGGCATCTACCCGCCGGTGACCCTGCAGTGCCGCAATGCCAAGGGCGAGACCGTGCCTTATCTGCCGGACTTGCGCTGGATCGATGGCTCCTTCGTCGACGACCTGCCGGCCAAGCGCCTGACCCGCCTGTACGGGGTCAACCACTTCATCGCCAGCATGACCAACCCGGCGGCACTGGCCATCACCCCGGACCCGGACGCGCCGGGCAATGCGCTGCGCAAGGTGTTCAACTACCAGCGGCGGATCGTCAAGAACGCCACCACCGAGATGCTCAAGGTCAGCCGCGACCACCTGCGCTTCAAGTCGCCGGCGCTGAACATGATCCAGCACCTGAGCTACGGCGTGCTGGCCCAGGATTACACGGCGGACATCAATATCTTCCTGCGCAACCGCTGGGACCATCCGCTGCGCCTGCTGGCGCCACCGTCACGCCAGGCCATGCTACGGCTGATCCGCGAGGGCGAACGCGCCACCTGGGAGCGCATCGAGATGGTGCGCAATTGCACGGCGGTCAGCCGCACCCTGGATGACATCCTGCATCGGCGCGGGCTGGAGCAGTGAGACCGGCTCAGAACCTATTCACGATCTGCTGCGCGTCGGCTAAACGGCGTTGAAAACAGCCTCGGGCTGCTCATTTACCACTCGTAAACTCCGCGCCCTCGGCCGTTTTCGCCACCGTTCATCTCTAGCTCGCGAGATCGTGAACAGGTTCTCAGCCGTTCCAGCGCCCCGGCGCGTAGGAGAACACCGGCAGCGACCAGTGCCAGCGGATCGCCGCCAGGCGCAGGACCAGGCCGCTGGCGAAGGAGGCCAGCAGGTTGAGATCCTCGTCGACACCGAGGTGACGCAGGCCGAGGTAGAGCAGGGCGACCAGCAGCGAAACGCTGGCGTACAGCTCGTGGCGCAGCACCTGGGGCAGGCGGTTACAGAGGATGTCGCGCAGGATGCCGCCGAACACGCCGGTGATCACCCCGGCCATCACCACCACCGGCAGGGCATAGCCGAGTTCCAGGGCGACGTTGCAGCCGATCACCGTGAAGGCGATCAGGCCCATGGCATCGAGCAGCAGAAACAGCCGGCGCAGGTGGTGCATGAAGCGCGCGATGAGCATGGTGAACAGGCCGGCGCAGATGGTCAGGTAGATGTAGCCGGGATGCTGGGTCCAGCCCACCGGGAAGTTGCCCAGCAGGATGTCGCGCACGGTGCCGCCGCCGAGGGCGGTGATGAAGGCGATGAGGGCGACGCCGAACAGATCCATGTTGCGCTTGCCGGCGGCGAGCGCGCCGGACATGGCTTCGGCGGTGATGGCAATCAGATAGACGTAGAGCAGCACACAGAACTCCTGCGTTGGCAGGCATTGGCAAAACGTTATCGAGGCAGCCTGGCCTAGGCAAAAACAGCCGAAACGTAGCGCCGCGGAGTAACAGCCGCAGGCTGGCCCGTAGGGCGAACGTAGTGAGTCAAAAGCGCAATTTACGAGCTGTAAATGAGCACTTTGAGGCTGCTTTTAACAACGGCCAGGCAACGCAGACAGTTTTGCAAAAGCCTGTAAGTGCCTCTCCCCCTGTCCTCTTTACCTGAGAGTTTGCGCGGCGCGGCCGCTTGCCCCTTCGGTGGGTCGCGCATGGCGACCGCTCTCCAGACGGCTATGTCGGAATCTCGCAGTGCTGGGCCTGAGCGATCATGGGAGTTTGCGCCTTCGGCGGAGGCGCATGCGGCGCCTCGCTCTCCTGCGAGGGCGCGCAGTATAGGCAGGCCCGGATCTCAGGCCAACTGGCGCAGCAGCAGGGCGTGCTGCAGGTCGATGTCCGCCGGTAATGGCAGGTAGACGGTATGGCCATCGCCGGGGGCGACATCGGCGCTACTGCCGTCGGCCTTTTCCAGCGCGCCGAGAATGAAGCCAAGGTTGCCGTGCGGCGTCATCAGCTCCAGGCGGTCACCGACAACGAAGCGGTTCTTCACCCTCACCTCGGCCAGCTCGCCACGCCGTGCGCCGGTCAGCTCGCCAACGAACTGGGCGCGCTCCGAGACTGAGTTGCCGCGCTGGTAGTTCTGATACGCGTCATGCACATGGCGGCGCAGGAAACCCTCGGTGTAGCCACGATTGGCCAGCGATTCGAGATCATCCATCAGGCTCGGATCGAAGGGCCGGCCGGCCACGGCATCGTCGATGGCGCGGCGATAGGCCTGGGCGCAGCGCGCCACGTAGAAGTGACTCTTGGTGCGCCCCTCGATCTTCAGCGAATGCACACCCATGCGCGTCAGCCGCTCGACGTGCTGGATGGCGCGCAGGTCCTTGGAGTTCATGATGTAGGTGCCGTGTTCATCCTCGAAGGCCTCCATCAGCTCGCCGGGACGGGTGTGATCTTCCAGCAGGAACATCCGCTCGGTCGGTGCGCCCTGACCGAGGGTGGGCTGGCAGCTTTTGACGATGGCGCCCAGCGGGTCTTCCTGGCCCTCATGCGCCTGGTACTGCCAGCGACAGGCGTTGGTACAGGTGCCCTGGTTGGGGTCGCGCTTGTTGATGTAGCCGGACAACAGGCAGCGTCCGGAATAGGCCATGCACAGCGCGCCGTGAACGAACACCTCCAGCTCCATGCCCGGTACCTGCTGGCGGATCTCCTCGATCTCCTCCAAACCCAGCTCGCGGGACAGAATCACCCGGGTCAGGCCCTGGCGCTGCCAGAACGCCACGCTGGCCCAGTTCACCGCATTGGCCTGCACCGACAGGTGGATCGGCATCTCGGGAAAATGCTCGCGCACCAGCATGATCAGGCCAGGGTCAGACATGATCAGCGCATCCGGCCCCATCGCCACCACCGGCTCCAGGTCGCGCAAGAAGGTCTTCAGCTTGGCGTTGTGCGGCGCGATGTTGACCACCACGTAGAAGCGCTTGCCCAGCGCATGCGCTTCATCGATGCCGATCTGCAGATTGGCATGATCAAATTCGTTGTTGCGTACCCGCAGGCTGTAACGCGGCTGCCCCGCATACACCGCATCGGCGCCGTAGGCGAAGGCATAACGCATGGACTTGAGGGTACCGGCGGGGCAGAGGAGTTCGGGAGCTGAGAGCAAAGGCATGGCGGCACGGGCATCTGAAAACGGGCGCAGATGGTGCCCGCTAGCGCACCGCCAGGTGTTGATCCAGCGCAGCCCTCAGTGCGATGGCGAGCGAATCAACCCGAGTAGGCCGAGAAACAGCGCCCGTCCCAGCAACAGCTTGGCGAAGAAGAACAGCACGTCGACCGCCCCACTGACCTGCCCTCCACCCGTGACGGCCCCGGCAACACCCGCGCCGCCGAGCAGTAAACAGAGAATCGAAAAAGCGAACACGACGAGTGCGCCGATGAGGGGCTTGTTCACGGTTTCCATTCTTGGAAGTGCGGCATGGGCTAGTAAGTAATGATTTTTGGCGGGTGGCTAATGAGGGGCGTCAACTTCGTAAGAAACTCGCTCTCATCGCTGAATGTATTCAGTTTCAGCAAGTCCAGAAACCACTCGGCATTCAGCTCGACGAAGATATCTCGCCATCTGGCCAGCGCTGTGGTGTCTTGACGAATCTCCGCCCCCATGAGGCCATGCCCTTTTCCTTCCATGAATAGGAAGGATCGATGCACGAAGCTATAACCTATGACTTTTGGCCACTCGGAACTGTGGGACTCTGCTGGATAGGGATCTTTTTCTGCAACGACGTAGTAGTGCTTCATTAGTCTTTGGCGTGAAATTTACCTCACGGCTAACAGCCATGCCTCGCATTGTTTGAGCTTCTCATGATCAGACATTTTGTGAGAGATTTTCTTGTCGAATTCTTCTCATCTTTTTTGATAGTAATAGACCAGGATAAAAAATTCGGATGGTCTGAAAATTGCAATATTTTAAATCCGCAGCGTACGGCTACATCATATAGTTCGTTCTGATTCACTGACATTAACCCTAAGCATATAGTTAGATGGTTGGTGCTTTCCTCAAGTTTTTTGCTGGCAGAATATCTGCGTGCCGCCACAAGCTATATATTTGTTGGGTAAATCTTTACGAGGTTAGCTTCTAATTTTATTGATTTCGGTAGATCTTTGGGTATTCCCGATACTTCGATTAAGGTCACTAATCCTCCTAGCTTAATAGCGGCACAGCCATCACTATCGTAATACAGTAGCTCCGCAGTAATACTGGCGCCACAGTCAAATAAGGGCTTTATGCTGGGCGCCGCAGCGGCTCCCCATATGTTTTTCCCCCAGATGAAGTCTTCTTCAAAGTTGATTTCTACATCGTGGCTTTCTCTTTCTTTTGGAATAGCCCCAACCCAAACTGCCGAAGCGGAACCGATTGGAGATGTAAAGTTGACTACGAGCCCAGAGTCAGAGCTATGAACACTATTTATCTGAATTATCATGGCTGGCTCTTAGGTAGTGGCACACGAATCACAGTGTTATCTACATTCATTACATTATTTTGCAGGTCTAGAGTCCAAGTCTCTTCATGGTAATGATGCTTTGTTGGTTTGCTCGTCATTTCATGATCCCCATAGCGAATGCTACGTTTGCCATCTGCAGAAACAATCCTGTCAGGATCAGGCTGACCAGTCCTCGGGTGTATGTTTGTGTGTGGCCCGGGGCCTAGAAACTCATCCCACTTGTCTGTTGCCTCCTGAGGCTTTACTGGCTTAGGCCCATAGACCTCATTGTGATAGCCGCGCTCAGGAGTTGGAGCTGATGGTACTTGTTCTTCAGTGTTTGGTTGGCTATTCGAATTTTGATCTGTCGCCGGGCATTGACCTGGGGTCGTGTGTAAACCCAGCGGATCAACCCATCCTGTCGGGTTCGGCACGTACTGGTAGTTATTCAGCCCCCCAGCCAGCTTGATCGGATCCGGAGTCAAAAACGAACCCGTACCAGGGTTGTAGTACCGATGGCGATTGTAGTGCAGCCCCGTTTCGGCATCGAAATACTGGCCCTGGAAGCGCAGCGGATTGTCGATTTCCTCGACTTCCACCTTGGCCAGGCTGCCGTAGGCCCGGTATTTCACCGACCAGAGAATCTGCCCCCCCGCGCTGGTCAGTTCCTGCGGAGTGCCCAGGTGGTCGAGTTGGTAATAGATGGGCTTGGCGGACTCTCCATCGCCCTGCAGCAATGCCAGGGGGCGGAAGGTGCCGGGTTCGTAGACGTAGCTGCGGTAGTGCGCCGGGCCGCTCTCGGCGATCAGGCGCTCGCCCTGCCAGAGGAACTCGGTGGTCTGGCCATCCAGCGTCTTGGCGATGCGTCGACCGAAGGCGTCATAGCGGTACTGCACGCGGCGGCCATCCGGCAGGTTGGCGGCGATGAGCCGATGCTGGCTGTCGTACTGGTACTCGGTGACCAGCTTCTGCCCGGCTCCACGGCGTTCGCGCACCAGATTGCCGAAGGCGTCGTAGTTATAGTGGCTGTCGCCCTGCATCAGCAGGCGGTTGCCCTGGACGTTGGCCAGCCCCTCAGGGGTAGCCGTGTTCTGTGCCAACAGGGTACCGGCGGGATCGTGGGCGAAGCTCTCGGGCAGGTCGCCGCGCACCACCACCAGGCGGTCCAGTGGGTCGTAGTGGAAGCTGCGGTTGCCCTTGCTTGAGTCCTCGATGGCGGACAGGTTGCCGCTGGCATCGTAGTGGTATTGGCGTCGCAGCAGCTGGCGCTGTTCATTGCGTAGGCGATGGGCCTGCAGCCGGCCCTGTTCGTCGTAATCGTATTCGCTGAGCAGGGCGCCCTGGCGCCGATAGCGCTCGCGGCCCTGCTCGAACTGGTGACGGCTCAGCGATTGGCCATTGAGGTCGATGCCTTCCAGCTCTCCGCCCGGGCGGTAGCGGTAGTCGAGGCGGCTGCCATCGGGCAGGCGGCAGTGGCCGAGCTGGCCGAGGGCGTCGTACTCGTAGCGCAGGGTGGCCCAGCCCTGGTGCTCCTCGACCAGGCGATCGCGCAGGTCATAGGCGTAGGCCAGCGGCCATTGCCCGTCGTCGACACTGATCAGGCGACCCAGGCCGTCGTAGGCGTAGTGGATCTGTTCGCCATCGGCCAGGGTCTTGACCAGCAGGCGGCCGGCGCTGTCGCGCTGGTAGGTGGTGATTCGCTCGCTGCCGTCCTCGGCGAACTCCTTCTTCTCGATCAGGTGACCGGCGAGGTCGTAGCGGTAGGCAGTCCTGCGCCCGTCGAAGCCGGTCTCCTGGCTGATCAGGCCGTTGGGGTGGTAGTCCAGACGGTAGTGTTCGCCGCGCTCGTTCTCGATATCGGTGAGCAGCAGGCGCGCATTGTCGTAGCGGTAGCGCAGCTGGCTGCCGTCCGGATTGATGCGGCGGCTGACCAGGTGCAGGCCGTCGGCGTACTCGTAACGGGTGACCCGACCCTGCTCGTCGCGCTCGCTGGTGACCTTGCCGTAGGCGTTGTAGCTGTAGGCGCGGCTGGCGCCGCCGGGCAGGGTGACCTGGGCCAGTCGGCCGACGGCGTCCCATTGGTATTGGGTCAGCGCGCCATGCTCGTCCAGCCGGGTGATCTGGCGGCCGAAGGCGTCGTAGCGATAGCGGCGGATGCCGCCGGCAGGCAGTTGTTCCTCGATCAGTTCGCCCTGGGCGTTCCATACCAGCAAGTGCTGGCTGCCATCTGCATGGCGGATTTCCAGCAAGCGGCCGCGGGCATCGTAGCGGTAGCCAGTGCACTGTCCGAGCGGGTCGATCTGGGTGGTGATATCGCCCTGCTCGTTGCGCTCGTATTTCCACACCGCCTTGCCGCGCCGCACGCTATGCACATGGCCGTCGAAGTAGCTGTAGTGAACCGGCTCGCCCTCTGCGGGAATCCGGGCCTCCAGGTGCCCGGTTTCGTTGTAGCGGTATTCGGTGATCGCACCAAGCGGGCTCTGCTCGGCGACCAGCTGGCCCTTGTCGTCGTAGCTGCGCAGCGTCTCGCCGCCGTCCGGATCGACCTGACGTACCAGGCGAGCATTCTGGTCATGGACGTAGGTTTCCTCGCTGCCGTCGGCGTTGACGACGGTGACGCTGCCCTGGTCGCCCCAGACATAGCGAGCGTCCATCTGGCCGAAGTTGGCCCAGTGGTGCACGCAGCGCGCCTGCTTGCCCTGGCCCTGCCACTCCCAGTAGAAGGCCGCGCCGCCGGCCAGCCGACGCTCGAGAATCACGTGCTCGCTGTCGTAGCGATAGTGTTCGGTCTCACCCAGGGCGTTGCTGGCGGCGATGAGTTGGCCCAGCTCGTTGTACTGATAGCGGCTGAGGGTCTGCACGCTGTGCCAGCTGTCCTCCTCGTTCTCCGCCGGACGCTGGATCTGGTAATCCACGGCGACGATGCGGCGGCCCTCGTAGCGCAGCAGCAGGGCACGCCCGGCGCCACTGAGGCGCTGCGGGCGTCCGGCCAGATCGCGACTGAGTGCGAGGCGATTGCCATAGGCGTCGCTGATGGCGATCAGGTAGCCACCCTGGGCATCGCGGCGGAAGTGATAGAAGCGCGGCGTCTTGCCGGCCTGGGCCAGGATCAGTTCAGCAGGGTCTTGGCCCAGGTAAATGGCCGCGCGGGACAGGCGATTGGTGATCGCTGGGCGCTGTTCGCTGGGGATTGGGAAACTGGTGCGGCGATTCTCGTGATCGGTCCAGATCAGGCTCTCGCCTTCCAGGTCGAGGCGTTGGGCCAGGCTGTGGCTCCAACCGAACCCCAGGCCGCAGTCGAGCTCCGCGGCGCTGGTGCGGTAGAGCCTGTCCCAGGCGAAAGGCAGCAACCCTTCCAGGGTGCCGTCGGTGAGGGTGAGCAGCTCCTCGCCCGTGACCATCGACACCGGGCAGTTGTTGGTGCAGGTCTTGTCGGCCTGGTCCGCGGGCTTGTCATTGGGGGTCTTGGAGGGGGCGGAAGCATCGTCCACTGATTCGCTTTTGCCTACGCGAAAACCGTCTTTCTTCTTGCCGCGAACCACGCTCACTGCATCTTCAATCGTCTCGTCGATGCCTTGGGGGGCGCTCTGTATCCGCAGGGGGATTTTGGCCGAACTGTTCACCACCGCCGTGCCACTGGCGATGAGTGGCTTGGCCGTCTGGGCATGGGCACCGAGCGGATAACCGCGGCTCAGGTCGATCAGTTCCTGCATGCTGTTGAGCAGGGCTTTGCTGCCCTTGCTCGCGGTTTTCAAGCCTTTGACCGAGAGCCGGAAAGCGATGCCCATGCCGCCAGACAGAACGATGCCCAGTAGGACATTAAGCAGGATGCCGCTTTCCAGCGTTGAATACATTTCGGCGACTTCAACGGGAGGCATCAGGCTTATCCAGCACACGATAGTGCTGGCGTAGAAGAACAGCAGTGGCTCGTCATGCAGCATCAGCATTGCTGTATGAAGCAGCTCTTTGGCCTGTTGCTTGATCTTCTGAAAG
Source organism: Pseudomonas sp. zbq_18 (assembly GCF_043102245.1). Taxonomy (NCBI): domain Bacteria; kingdom Pseudomonadati; phylum Pseudomonadota; class Gammaproteobacteria; order Pseudomonadales; family Pseudomonadaceae; genus Pseudomonas; species Pseudomonas sp. zbq_18. Next base: position 374,217 of record NZ_JBICIT010000022.1, read on the forward strand.
TCCGCTTCGGAGATGAATTCCAGCAGCTTCTGCTTGTACTCATCCAGATTGGCGAGCATGTGGATCAGGTTCTTCACGTCGTCGATGATGTTCATCATCGCGTGACCCGTGCCGGCCAGAAATGCTTGGTTGATTTCGGCAAGGCGGCGTGGATCGCCAACGGGCGACATCATCAGCCAATGCGCATCGATGCTGCTCGACCACTGTTGCATGAGCCAGGCGTGGAGCTGGCCGATCACGCCTTCATAAGACTTGTACAGGGCATCCAGCTCGGCCTGGCCGACATTGGGGTAGAAGCGCACCCGGTAGTTCTTGTTGGGCGTACAGCCGGCAATGGATGCCTTGCCGTCGGCATCGAGCTTGCCGCTGAATTTCTGCGGTGCGCCGCCAAACAGGCCGGTGATTTCCTCCAGTTCGTAGGGCGTATTGCCGATCGGCACGAAAGAGGCTGTTTCGAAGCGGTGCAGGAGGTTGAGCTTGCCGTTGACCGGACAGGTGGCGTAGTGCTGCACCTGCTTATTGTCCTTGTCGCGGCTGAGTGACAGGACTTCATTGCCGGCGCTGTCGGTCAGTTTGAGTTGCTGCTCTACATCCAGCAGCCACGCCGTCTTCCAGTCCTCGGCAAAGGTCTTGTAGTTGTCGAGCAGATTCTTCCTGAACTCATCGATCACCCGCTTGCCATCGGGCTTCTCCGCGTACAAGCCGTGGAGCGTGAATAGAAACTTGGCAATCGTTGTTTCTTGCATCATCACGAGGCGTCCTTTGCCAGCAGCGCCAGTAGGCGCTCCTTGGTTAATTCATCCATGGGGTTGCTGCGCACATGGCGTTCAACCTTGTGCTTCAAGTTGGCCGCGGGAAGCGAAAAGTAATGCGTGGGGTGCTCTTCCAGTAGCCACTGCATGAGGTTGTCGACCAGCGTGCTGGGATCTTCCTGCATGAGTGCGTTGACTAGTCCTGGCGGAACCTGCCACCAGGGGTAGGCCTTGGCTGCGTGGATGAGTTGCGCTGCGACCTGAACCCTGTAGCCATTGACCCAATAGCTCGAGAACACCGGCAGAATGGCGGTGATCTCGTCACCCAGATGCTCCAGCGTGGGCAGGAAATAGCGGCCGTCCCAGTGGCGAAAGAACACCTCGGCGCCATCGGGCAGCAACACCTGGGTCAGGCTGCGCAGATGGTCGAGGACCAGGCTCGGTTCATGAGGCGAGAGAGCCAGCCAACCCCAGTCCTTCGTCGGGGCCTCATTGACCCAGTCGAGAAACTGGCTGTCGATCTCCAGCTCGCCCAGATAGGGCATGACTTCCTGCCAGCTGGCGTAGGGCGTGCCGCTCCAGATCGGCAGCGGCAGGTTGACGTTGTCCTGTTGATAATAGGTCTGCAGCGGGTTGGCCTCGCTGGCATTACCCATAACCACATAGAGACGCTGCCCATCCCGCCATTCCGCCTCCAGCCAGTCCCGGGGGGAAAGCGTTTCAGATGGCACAGGCACCTCCCTTGCACTTCTCGCACTCCTCGCAGAAGGGCGCGTTGCGCTTGAGGGTCTGTATCTGCGCCGGGGTCAGTAGAGCGCCGGCCTTGTCGGCATCTGCCTGCAGCAGAGCCCCGGGGCGCAGGATGGCAATGCCACTACCCGTTCCGGGCGAGCCCCCCGAGTTCATCTTGATAGTCGCGCCGCTCAGGGTCACGCCGCTGGGGTCGAGCTTGAGCCAGCTGCCGCCGCCCTTGGCGGTGAGCTCCATGCCGGCGTCGATGACTACTTTGCTGCCGGCGTAGTAGTGAATCTCGTTGCCCGCCTCGACGAACTGCCCCGTACCCAGCTTCACGTGCTGGGTGGTGGCCACGGTGAGGTGGTCGTTGGCGCGGATTTCGGTCTTGCGATCAAGGTGGGTGGTGCGATGCTCCTCGGCCTTGAGCTCGGTGTAGCTGTTGGCTTCGACGGTGTCGTGGCGCTCATGGCCGATGCGGATCTTCTGGTCGTGCTCGACGTTCTCGTCCCAGTCCTTCTGGGCGTGGATGTAGATCTGCTCCTGGCCTTTCCTGTCCTCTATGCGCAGTTCGTTGTAGCCGCCTCCGCCGGGTGAGCTGAGGGTCTTGAACACCGTGCGGGTCTTGTTCGCCGGCAGGTCGTAGGGCACCACATGCTCGGCGTGGTACAGGCAGCCGCTGACCAGGGGCTGGTCGGGGTCGCCTTCGAGGAAGGTGACCAGTACTTCCATGCCGATGCGCGGGATGGCGATGCTGCCGTAGCGGTCGCCGGCCCAGCTGGAGCTGACACGCAGCCAGCAGCTGGTGGTGTCGTCGGCCGCACCGATGCGGTCCCAGTGGAACTGCACTTTCACGCGGCCATATTCATCGCAGTGGATTTCTTCCCCCTTCGGCCCGGTGACCACGGCGCTCTGGCTGCCGAGGATGCGTGGCTTGGGGTGGTCGAGCGGCGGGCGGTAGGGGATGTCCCATGGCGTGGCACTGAAGCGGTTGCGGTAGCCCTGGTTGAAGCCGTCGTCGGCTTGGCCTTCTTCCTTGCGGCCACCGAGAAAACTGGTTATGGACTCTTCCAGCACCTGCGGTTGTTTACCTTCGTGGTGCACTTCATTGAGCAGCCACAGCTGGTTCCAGTCGCTGCGCGGATGCTCGCCGAGGTTGAGGAAGTGGCCGGTGCGCAGCAGCGGCTGGTCGCTCTCGCCCTCGGCCAGCTGATGGTCGCTGCGGTGGCGCTCCAGGGCGCGTTGGGACAGATGCTTGCCGCGCGCGCGTTCGGTGAAGCGGCCGGGGTAGTCGTAGTCTTCCAGGTCGGGCTTGGCGTCGCCCTTGTGGGCGGCCTCCAGCTGCAGGCGTGGCTTCTCGAAGTCGTAGTCGCGGCGGGTGACGCGGCTGGTGCGGGTGGCCAGGCGCAGGGTGAAGCGCTTGATCACCGGGTCGTCCGCCACCAGGCCGCTGTCCTGTTGGTAGGCGGTGCGCGCCAGCTTGGGAAAGCCGGTATGGTCGTCGCCGAACACCAGCACATGGCCTTCGGACGAGTGCTGGAAGTGGTAGTGAATGCCTTCTTCCTCGCACAGGCGCTGGATGAAGTGCAGGTCCGTCTCGTCGTACTGCACGCAGTAGTCGCGCTCGGGGTAGACCGCACCGAGCTGGAAGCGCTGGCCGCTGCCGTCGAGGATGCCGTGCTCGCTCAAGACTTGCGCGACGATCTGCGGCACCGTCAGGTGCTGGAAGATGCGCTGGTTGGTGCGGTGGCCGAGCCAGGCCAGCTGCGGGCGCAGGGTCAGGTGGTAGCGGGTCAGACGCTGGCCGGAGTCGCCTTGCGCGGCGCTGTGCACCAGGGCGTGGATGCCGTTGCCCTGGGCATCCAGGCTCAGGAAGGCCGGCTGGCCGAGCAGGGCGTCGAGGTCGAGATCGGGGCGTTCGCTGACCAGGGTCAGCTCGAACACGAAGGGCTGGCTGAGCGCTTCATGGCCGGTGAATTCGAGCACCTGCAAATCGTGCTCGACAGCAGGCAGGCTCAGGCTGAAATGGGTCTGATTGGCGGGCGCGAACATCCGTGTTTCCTTCTGCCGAACGGGCATCGGCCAGTCGCGCTGGCCGATGGGGCAGCTCGCGTACCTGCGAGCCCGGGCATTGTCGGGGATGCGCCACGGCGTTGCCGTGACGCAGGGGGCAAAAACGCCCCGCCCCGGATCTCCGTTGCTTAGGCGGAGATCGGCGAACGCCAGTCATCCGAACCGGAAGTGCCGGACACTTCGTGGGTCCAGACGATCTTGCGGTAGGTGAAGTAGACGTCTTCCAGGTGCGTGAAGTGGGCCATGTTCGGGTCCTGGCAGTTCGGCATGCGCGACTGCACGTCGACGATCACGGCGTCTTCCAGTTCGATGGTGAAGTAGTGCTCCTGGGTACCGGTGGAGCTGGTGCGGTACCACTCCAGGCGGCACTTGGACAGGCGCTCACCGGAGGTCAGGGAGTTGAAGATCAGCGGCGAGGACTTGTCGAACACCTTGGTGATCATCAGCGGCTTGTGCACGCGCTGGCCGGTCGGCTGGCCGGACTGCGGGTCGCGCGGGATGATGAC